>JBPCJT010000330.1:0-11168 GCA_051005015.1 Gemmatimonadaceae bacterium
CCCATGACGAGCTGGGCACTTTAGCCCAGGCATTCAATCTAATGACGGAAGGTTTGAGTCAAACCACAATCTCCAAAGGCTTCCTCGACAACATCCTTGCATCAATGGCGGACACGCTGGTTGTGCTGAACAGGGACATGAACATTGAAAAGGTCAATCAGGCAACACTTGATCTTCTGGGCTTCGAGGAATCCGAATTACAGGGAAAGAATCTGAAGCTGATACTCGCTGACAAAGCCTGCACCGATGTAAGTCTCGAAGAGTTTATCGAGAAAAGTTGTATCAGGAACATTGAAAAAACATATCGCGCAAAGGACGGCAGCGAGATTCCGGTAAGCTTCTCGGCATCAGTGATGCAGGGCAGTGATGGAGCAACGCGGGGAATTGTCTGTGTCGCGCGTGACATCACGGAACGCAAGCAGGTAGAGGAAGCAATACGCGAAAGCAACACCGCGTTGGAGAACGCCGTCGAGGGTATCGCACGACTCGACCTGGAGGGAAGGTACATCAGCGCCAATCAGGCTTACGCCGGCCTGGTTGGATACACGCCTGAAGAGATGATAGGCATGGAGTGGGCCGTTAGCGTGCATCCAGCTGACCGGGAAAAAATGGCGCTCGCCTACCAACAAATGCTGGACAAGGGCAGGGTGGAAGTTGAAGTGAGGGGTGTGCGGAGCGACGGCTCTATCTTCCACAAGCAACTGGTCATGACTACGACCTACAACAAGGAGGGAAAGTTTGCCGGACACTTCTGTTTCATGCAGGACATCACCGAACGCAAGCGTACGGAAGAGTATCTGCAAGCGAGCCAGACAAGGCTCTCGGAAGCACAGCAGATAGCCAAACTGGGCAGTTGGGAGTGGGATGTTCTGGCGAACAAGATAAGCTGGTCGGACGAGCTGTTTCGCATTTTTGGACTCCAGCCGCAGGAGCTCGGCGCGACTTATGAGGGTTTTCTCAAATTCTGCCACGGGGACGACCGGGAGGTTGTGGAGAAGGCAATCGCACAGGCTCTGCGCGATAAGGTGTTCCCCAGTTACGACGGCCGGATTATCCGCCCCGACGGAGCAGTGCGAACGATTCACAACAATGGCAAAGTTATTGTGGATGACACTGGCCGCGTCATCAGGATGCTGGGAACGACCCAGGACATCACGGAACGCAAGCAAACGGAGCTCGAGCTGGTTACCGCGCGGGACATCGCTCTCGAATCCACCCGGCTCAAGTCTGAATTTCTCTCCAACATGAGCCACGAGATTCGCACTCCGATGAATGGCGTGATCGGGATGGCTGGGCTATTGCTCGAAACTGATCTGACTATCGAGCAGCGCGAGTTCGCGCAGACCATTGGCTCGAGCGCGGATTCGCTGATGACCATCATCAACGACATCCTGGACTTCTCAAAGATCGAAGCCGGCAAACTTCACTTCGAGAACGTGGATTTCGACCTGCGGGAAGTCATCGGATCAAGTATCGAAGCTCTCGCTCACCATGCGCAAACCAAGGGTCTTGAACTGGCGGCGCTCGTGCACAGCGACGTTCCCGCGCAACTGCGCGGTGACCCCGGCAGGCTCCGGCAGGTGCTTACCAATCTGGTAAACAATGGGGTGAAGTTCACCGAACGGGGCGAAGTCATCGTGCGTGCGATGAAGGAGAGTGAAACAGGCTCCCACGTCCGTGTACGTTTCTCCGTGACCGATACGGGCATTGGCGTCTCGGAGGCGACCCAGGCACGCCTCTTCCGGGCCTTTGTTCAAGCTGATGGTACTACCACCCGCAAGTACGGCGGCACCGGATTGGGGCTGGCGATTTCCAAGCAGCTGGCTGAGTCGATGGGCGGCGAGATCGGGGTTGAATCCAACCCTGGGAAAAGCTCTGTCTTCTGGTTCACAGCACGGTTGGAGAAACAAAAGATCGCCGCCAAAGCAGTACCTCGGCATCACGCCGATCTCGATGGTCTGAGAGTGCTAATCGTGGACGACAATGCGACCAACCGCAAGATTCTGATCCATGAGACTACGTCCTGGAAACTGATTCCATCGGAGGCGGAGGACGGGAATCGCGCGCTGGAGATGCTCCGCGCCGCGGCGGCACAGAATGAGCTCTATGATATTGCGCTGCTGGACTCGCAGATGCCGGAAATGGATGGCTTCCGCCTGGCTCGCGCCATCAAGGACGATGCGAGAATCGCTTCGGTCCCCCTGGTGCTGATGTCCTCCTTTGGCCAGCGCAGAGGCCAGGTCGAACGCGAGACCGGCTTTGCCGCTTACCTGGCCAAGCCGGTGCGCCAATCGCACCTTTTGGACTGTCTGGTCACCGTCTTGGGCAAGTCCGGTGTCACCGCTCTACAATTGAACCTTGCCACTCCGGCCCGGCTGGCAACGAGGCACGCCTCGGAAGAGCATGAGACCAGGGCGCGCAAATTCATCCTGATCGCCGAAGACAACCCCGTGAACCGGAAAGTCGCGGCACGCCAGGTCGAGAACCTGGGCTATCGTGCCGATTTGGTCGCGAACGGTCTCGAGGCGATCGAAGCGCTGGCAAGAATCCGATACGACCTTGTCCTGATGGACTGTCAAATGCCGCAGATGGATGGCTACCAGGCTACGGCGGCAATCCGCCTACGCGAGGGGCGGTCTCGGCACACGCCGATTATCGCCATGACGGCCAACGCGATGGGGGGCGACAGGGAGAAGTGCCTGGCGGCAGGAATGGACGACTATATCCCGAAGCCGGTGAAAGTTGAGGAGCTTGGCAAGGTGCTGGATCGGTGGCTCTCAGGAACCGACGAGGTTATGGCAGCCAACAACGGTTCTGCAGCAGAAGAGAAACCCGTAATTATTGATATTAAGCTACTATTAGGCGCTGCGGATTTCGATGAGCAGCGCTTTCACGAATCGGTTAAATTGTAGCCGCGGCTGGTGAGTGATTCTGGTGAATGCGCGGGACCCTCGAACCACGGGTCCCGCGCACACAAAGCACCTGGGCTACCGACTACTCTATCTCTCGTTGGCAGTCGGATAAGGTGCCGCCGGGTACGGACCGATCTTCGCAACAGTGTAGGAACTGGCCCAGAAGTCGGGTGGGCCTTCGCTGTCCGGAACCTTGTTGCTCACTGGCTTCACGCCGTGCTTCAGGTAAGCCGCTATCGCCCAGAGCTCCTCGTCCGGCATGTTGCGCCACGTTGGCCACGGCATCGGCACCGCGAGGTACTTCGGATTGGCGGGGTGGTTTCCCTCTCCGGGAACGGTGGACGTAATTTCCACGTCCGGCGTTTCGCCTGGGCGGAGCCCGAAGCGCAAGGCATTGAAGATCTGCCGTTCGGTGAAGCGGCCCATCCCGGTCGTGTTGTCAGGCGTGAGGTTGCGAGGGCGAGTCTTGAAGGGTCCAATCTCGAACTCCTGGTCCGGCCTCGTCATGCCGGCGAGCCACCCCTTCGCGGCTGGACTTGACCCGCCCGCATGACAGCCGCCGCAGTCCTTGCTGATAGTCAAAAAGCGCCCGCGCTGCACCTGTTCGGGCGACCCGCTCCCGCTCATCTCATTCGCAGTCGGGAAGGCTGCGGCAGGATAAGGGCCGATCTTTTCCACAGTGTACTCGCTCGCCCAGAAGTCAGGCGGTCCCTCGCTGTCCGGCACCTTGTTGGTGACCGGCTTGAGCCCCCGCTTGAGGTACGCGGCGATGGCTCGCAAATCCCCGTCAGGCATGTGCCGCCATGCCTCCCACGGCATTGGTACAGCGAGATACTTTGGAGTCGCGGGATGATTGCCCTGGCCCGGTACGTTGGACGTGATGTCAACGTCCGGGGTTTCGCCAGGGCGCAGGCCGAAGCGCAGCGCATTGAATATCTGGCGCTCACTGTACTTCCCGATGCCCGTGGCCGAATCGGGCGTCAGATTTCGGGCCCTGGTCTTGAAGGGCCCGATCTTGAATTCCTGTTGCGGCGTCATCATCCCGGCCACCCAGCCCGTTGCCGCCGGGTTGCCGCCACCGCCATGGCAATCTCCGCAGGCGTTGCTGATCACGATGGCTCGGCCACGCAGCACCTGATTATCCACCACCGGAGATGCGACGGTGGGTGTCGGTTTGGACGGGGTGGTGGTCGGCGTGCCTCCAGGGGGGCTCATGCACGCTGCCATGGAGAGAATCCCCACCGAGGCTCCGCCGAAGCGGAGCGAACTACGCAACCGGTGCAGCATTGTTCGCCTCCTGGTTACTGGACTTGGAGCACGCCCATCATTCCATGGTCTTCATGATCCAGGATGTGGCAGTGGAACATCCACTTTCCCGGGTACTTCGCATACCGCACGATGAAGCGCGCAGTGCCATGCTTCGGCACGTTCACCGTGTCCTTCCAGCTGCGGAACGTTTCGGGCACCCCGTTCCGGTCCAGCACCTGGAAGAGAAACCCGTGCAGGTGGAAGGGGTGATCCATTCCCACGAGGTTCTCGAGCTCCCAGATCTCGGTTGCATCGAGTTTGGCGCTCACGTCTACGCGGCTCATGTCCATGACCTTGCCGTTGATCAGGCCCTGGCTGAGTACCATGACCCGGCGCTCCGTTGCGTTCGCTGTGTCCAGCACAGGAATCGGCCGCAGGACCGCGGGAATGACTACAGGTCGGACCGGCGCCTTGCTCGAATACTGCAGGGTCAGAATGTCGAGCGGTTGCTCCCAGTTGGCAGGCCGAGTCTGCGGGACGTAGCGGTCGTAGGGCAGTGACTGCAGGACGGCTTTTTCACCGGGCAGCGAGGTGCCGCGCACAAGCAGCTCCAAACGCTCCCCGCCGGCGATCAGGATCTCCTTTACTTCAACCGGACGTTCGAACAGGCCGCCGTCGCTTCCAACGTGCAGGAACGTATGCCCCGAGAGTGACAGCCGGTACACCCGCGACGCCGACGCATTGATCACTCGCCAGCGCTGCACCTCTCCGCTGCGGATCGTAAGCGTCGGCATCAGCTGCCCGCTCACGAAGATGAAATCACCTTCCCGTCCGTTCTCTCTATCGATACTCTCCTGAAGCGATGGCCGCTCCGGCACATCCAGAGATCCGTCAGGCCGCAAGCGGTTGTCGGCCAGTATGAGGACTTTCTCGGGAAACTTTCCAGCGAGGGGATCGTCGGCTGCCCGAACGATCACCGCACCGTAGAGTCCCTTCGATACCTGTGAACCAGTCTGGTGGTGCGGATGGGGGTGATACCAGTAGGTACCGGCACTGCCTGGTCGGATAGTGAAGACGTAATCGCGCTGCTCGCCGGGCTCCACCGGATGGAACGGGCTGCCATCGGAAGTGAAGGGGAGGTGCAGGCCGTGCCAGTGGACGGTCGTCGCCTCGGTGAGGTTGTTGCGGAAGTGGATGATGACATTATCACCTTCGCGCACCTCGAGAGTCGGACCAGGCGTGCGGCCGTTGTAGGCGTAAACTGATGTGGTTTTGCCGGGGATCAGCGACAGCTGGCCAGGCTCCGCCGTCAGGGTTGCCTCAAACGTATTCGGCGCTCTGGAGGTGTTCACGAGCACCGCTGGGCCCGGGGTGGCTACCGAAGCCTTGACTGCGGGTTGAGCGGAGGCAACCGCAAGCGTCGACGCGACGGGTTGATGCCGGTGTTCCTGAGCGGACGTGCCTGACGCTAGGAGTGACCAGGCCAGCACCGTCAGCAGGGCGGGGTTATGCTTGATCATGTCTTGGCGCATGGGGTGGGATTCGCAGAATCTGGGACCCTTAATATACGTCAAAAGGTGCATTTGCGCAGCACCCGGAAGCAATGTCGCAGTGGATGGCAACAATGCCTCCACAGAGGCTTCGCTCACGCCTTATATGAATTCTCGGTGGTAGGTTGCGCAAATACGGCAACTTATCGGGAGCGTTGAAATGTTATTGGCCCATCCTGATGCCCATTCGCGCCGGCACGCATTCCCGGTCACCTGCATGGATCTCCTGGAAAAGCTGAAGTGCCCACCAGGCGGCCGGTAATCGTCTCACCGGCAGCCCCCCGTCTCAAGTCAGGTGTGCCCTGTCCGGCCGGCCGCCGCAGGCTGCCGCGGTCAACCCTGATTCGTCCAGTTCACCTCCGCTACCGCGGCGAACTTCGCCGTATAACTGAAGCTGAGGTCCCCCCACGAGATTTTCGTGGTCTCGGTCGTGACTATGTTTCCGTCGTTCCAGAAGAAGCCGCCTGTGGGGTACGTGATGTGAACTTCCTTCTCCGCGCCCGTTACCGAATCCTTGAGGGGCGTCGCGCGGCATTCGAGCACACCGGTGATGCTGAAGGATGAATGCTGCCCGTCCATGTTCATCTCAATCCGCTTCTGAATCGGCCCCTCGAGCCGCGCGACCGTGGCAGCAAGTGCCTCCCAGGGCATGCCGCCCTGCGCTCCGGTGCAGATCGCCGCGATAGCGCTCACCTGATCGGCCGTCGCCTTTTCATCGATGAAGAGTGCGACGTGCCCGTTGCCCTCGTGGATCGCGTTGGGATACTTTGCCGCAACCACGAAGCGCACGCCGTTGAGATTGACCTCGCCGAACTTTCCGTCACGAACTTCATAGCCGATTAGGAACTCGCAGATTCCTTCGTTCGGAAATCCGCCGAACTGGCAGTTGCAGCCGTGCGCGCAGCTGCATGCTTCCAGACTCATTGCCTTGACCTTGAAGCTGGTACGCAGCCCCGATTCAACTGCGGTAGCCATCTTACCTCCCTCTCAGAGCTTTCAGAAAAAACCAGGCGGCTTCCAGCGGTATTGTAGCTTCCGTTGCCCACATTCAGCAATAAGGGAGTTTACCGCACCACTTTGCTCATCATGCATCCCATGGTAATCGCGCGTAACGACGAGAGCAGGCGCAGATCCTGCGACAGGGCAAGACCCGCGCCCGGCCGGGAGATGCTCCCGAGTCAGTCGATGGGGCCGCGATGCTGGTGTAATCTGCCGTTGCGCATACCACCAGCAGACCGCCAACTTCCGGCGGCGCCTAGCGGTGCGTGCCGCTGACGACTGGATTGTGGATGTCGGCTTGCGTTTCGCGCACTGATTCTCGTGTTGTTGAAGACTACGGCGTCCGCTCCCGCGGCAGCGTCAACCACCTTGATAAGAGGGGAGACTATGGTACCCGCTTCTGCAAATGCCACCAGGCGGATGTTGCTCGCTGTGACACGCGCGGCCATTGCCCTGGTCATTGTCGCGCCCGTGTCAGCACACTCCCAGGGAGGCGCGACCGCGGCCCCGGAGCAATTTGTGGTCGAGTACTACTACAAGGTGAAGTGGGGTCACCAGGAAGAGTTCATCGAGCTATTTCGAAAGAACCACTACCCGGTGCTCAAGCGGGACATGGAGAAGGGTCTCATCCTTCAGGTGACTGGTGCGGCTCCCCGTTACCATGGAACGGAGGAGGGGCGCTGGGATTACAGAGTCACCATCGTATTCAGGAACCTCGCCGCGGCGCATGCCCCGGAGCTGACGGAGGAGGAGATAAAGAAGATTTTCCCGGATCAGGCGACGTTCGAGAAGGAGGAGCAGCGGCGCTTCGAGCTGCTCGAAGCCCATTGGGATTTGCCACTCGTCACTGTTAACTTGCCGCGCTGATGCTGCGGTGCGCTGGGCGATGACCGATCATGCCGCGCGGACGCAGACTTCAACGCAGGCCGCGCGGCGCGGACACCCGATGCAATCGCGACGGATCTTTTCGGGGTAGCGGGCGCGGTCGGTTGGCACGTATCCCATGGCAGTGAAGAACGCTGGCGTGGTCGTGAGCGCGAACAGCTCGCCAATGCCGCGCGCGCGAGCAAGCGCCTCCACCTCACGCACGATCATGCGGCCAAGCCCGCGTCCGTGCTCCGAGCGCGCTACCGCGACCGAGGCGACTTCGGCCAGCGACGGGGAATACTCCTGGACAGCGCCGCAGGCGAGCACGCGACCATGCTCGTTTGTAGCGACCACGAAATCGTGCAGAGATTGCGCGATGGACCACGACGTTTTCGGGAGCATCGTGGCTTCCGCCGCAAAGCCGTTAATGAGACCGGCGATTTGCGCGACATCGCCGGCGCGCGCTCCACGTAGCGTAATTGCACTCACTGGCTCAGCACCTCACTCAGAATGGAAACACCCCGCGCGAGATCGTCGCGGGTGGTGATCAGCGGCGGCAGCAGACGGATGGTGTGCTCGCCCGCAGTGCAAATGAGAAGCTTGGCGGCGAGTGCGCGATCCACCACCTCGGCCGCTGATTCGAGCACGTCCGCGCCCCACATGTACCCGATGCCGCGCACGGCACGAATGCGCCCCGTCTGCGCGCCCAGGGCCTCCAGTTGCTCCCCCAGCCACGCGCCGTTCTCGCGCACCGATGATAGCAGCGCCGGACTCGAAAGCCGTTCGAAAACGTGCAGCGCGACCGCCGACACGAAGGGACCGCCGCCAAAGGTGGTGGCGTGATCCCCGGGACGCAGCGCCGCAGCGATATCAGGCGATACGAGAACGGCGCCCATGGGCAGTCCACCGGCGAGTGGCTTTGCCAGCGTCACGATGTCCGGATCCACGCCGCTCCACTCGTGCGCGAACAGTCGTCCCGTACGACCGAGCCCGCACTGCACTTCGTCGAAGATCAGCGCAACCCGAAGTTCGCGAGTGAGCGCGCGCAGCGCGCGCAGGAAGCCGGCGTCGAGAACGCGAACACCGCCTTCTCCCTGCACGGGCTCCACAATCAGCGCCGCGGTGGTGTCGGCAGCCATGGAGGCGGCTATTCGGTCCACGTCGCGTTCGGTGATGGAAACACCACCGGCGAGTGGCCGGAAGGGCGCGCGGTAGGCCGGCCGGTCGGTGGCGGCCAGCGACGCGAAGAGCCGGCCGTGAAAGCCGCCCCGCAGCGCGAGAATCTCATGCTTGGCGCCGCCTCCAATCCCGCCGGCCCACCTGCGCGCAAACTTGAACGCGGCCTCGTTCGCCTCCGCGCCGCTGTTGCAGAAGAAAACTCCTGACGCGAAGCTACCCTCGATGAGCGCCTCGGCGAGAGCGCGCGCGGGGGCGGTGTGATAAAGATTCGATACGTGCAGAATTCCGTTCGACGCCGCAACTCGCATCGCCTCGGCGATGCCTTCATCCCCGTAGCCGAGCGCGTTGACTCCAATTCCGCTCGTGAAATCCAGATACGCGGTCCCGCTGGCGTCGAACAGATCTACTCCCGCACCGCGCACCAGCTCGATGGGTGGCCGGCGGTATAGCGACAGGAGCGCATCGCTGCTCCACGCTGCTCCCGCGGTCACGATCGGTAACCCGGCTGCGGCTGAAACGTCCCGCGCGCCAGTGAACGTCTCCGTGACTTCCGGGCCTCCGACGACGATTGCCGGATCCCGAACCCCGAGTGCCGTCATACCAGGCTCCCCGCCAGACTGATCCGGGTACCACACGCTGTGTCCGAGAGCGCGTTGACATCGCCAATGCGAACCGACTCGACACCATGACGCAACGCCGCAATTGCGGCCTCGAGCTTCGCGATCATTCCTCCGCTAGCATCCCCCGAGGCAATCAGCGCCTGAATCTCGCCTGCCTCAAGCGTTGAAGCGATCGCATCGTTGACGGTCACGCCCGGTACGTCGGAGATCAGAAGCAGCTCGTCGGCTACGAGGGCCGCCGCGATCGCCGCCGCTGCATCGTCACCATTTACGTTGAGGGTTGCGCTGTCGAGCGTACCCGGCCGCTTTGCTTCCCGTGCGAGCGGCGAGATCACCGGCAGAAACCCGCCGTCCAGGAGATGCCGAAGCAGTCGTACGTTCACGCGTTCCGGCACTCCCACGTATCCAAGTGAAGCGTCGTCATGCCGCCGGGCGACAATGAGCGCCGCGTCCTCTCCGGAAATACCTATGGCCTCGATCCCCTGCGAAACCAGCGCGGAAACCAGCCGCTTGTTGGCGGTGCCGGAAAGCGCCATGCGGGCTATATCCAGGTCGCGCGCGCCTGTCACGCGCCGGCCGCCCGAAAAGCGGGGCTTGGCGCCGAGCGCGCGCTGGAGCGCGGAGAAGTCATCGCCACCTCCGTGAACGACGCACAACGACTCGGGCTCCCTGCGCCATGCTTCGGCAAGAAGAGCCGCGGTGGCCGGATTCCGCTGCGCCCGACCGCCGATCTTGATTACGCGCGTCACGCGGGGAGCCCGAGCGGCTCGGCCAGGCCGAGCATCAGGTTCGCGTTCTGCACAGCCTGGCCGGCGGCGCCCTTGATCAGGTTGTCGATCGCCGCTGTGATTACTAGCGCCGGCTGACGGACCCCGCTCACTGGCGTGACTGCAATACGCACTACATTGCGGCCGGTAACATCGCGCAGAGTTGGCGGCGCATCCGCCAGCTCGATGAATGGTTCTTCCGCATAGTCCTCGCGCCAGGGCGCGGTGCAGTCATCGAGCGGCCCGGTGATGTGCACCGTAAGCGTTGCAAGAATGCCGCGCGCCACGGGCAGAAGGTGTGGCGTGAAGATGAGATCGTACTCTCCCCACTGCCCCAGAAACGCGCGCATCTCATTCATGTGGCGGTGTGAGTTGCCGGCGGCGTAAGCGCTGAAATTCTCGGTCAGCTCGGCGAACATGAGGTTCGCTCGCGGAGCTGAACCGGCACCGGTAGCACCGCTTGCCGCTGTAACGCAGATGGTCGAGCCGCTCGGGATGAGGCCGCGGCTCAGGAGGGGCGCGAGGGAAAGAAGGATCACCGTCGGGTAGCATCCAGGATTGGCTACGACGGTCGCCGCTGGGATGCGCGCACGCACGAGCTCGGTAAGGCCATAGGGCGCATCGCCGGCATATCCATTTCCTGGGCGAAGGTCCGCCGAGAGATCCACGGCCTTTGCGCCGCACTCCGCCACGCGCGCGACCCATTCGGCGGAGACGCCATGTGGCAGAGCGCTGAAAACAAGGCCGGTGCGCGCGAGTGGCGCGTCAGCGGTCGCAATGAAGGTGACGTCGGTGCCGGCTACAGCTGCCTGTTCGCCGCGGCGCTCATTGGCGGCCGCGAACATGAGCTCCATTGCCGGGTGGCGTACCACCAGAGCGCAAAGCTCGCGGCCAGCGTAACCGCTGGCTCCCAGAATTCCTACCGGTATTTTATGCACACTGAATGCATATTAGTGCATAGCGCTTGTGTCAATAGCTGCATTGTGTATTCCGGAGGACCCGCTTCATGAGTAGTCTCCCCGAACC
>JBPCJT010000331.1:0-7259 GCA_051005015.1 Gemmatimonadaceae bacterium
TAACGCCTCTCCGATTGGAGCGAGCCGTCAGACGATAGCTTGAACAGTTTACGGTGACCTTCGGCATATCTTTCTGCGGCGTCGGGATGCATGCCTTTGCGGATGAGGGTATTTCTCAATTGCCGAACGGCATTCGAGGCCCAGGGCTGCTTGTCTTCGCTCATTGCATTGCTCCTTTTCGGGTGTTGGGATTAGCTGACCTTCTATTTGCAGAGGTAATGCGTGGTGCTAGACGATATCCGACCAATGGCTCGTGCCCTGTGCTCGTGAAAAACGCTGTGACACAGATTGTGACATGACCGCTTCGTTTCGGTGCCGCTATTTGCCGGGTTGTGCTTGTCCTGATAGGCTGAACTATCTAGCGAAAGGGCAGGGGAGGCACTCAAAATCCCCCGCCACGAGAGTGGCATACGAGTTCGAGTCTCGTCCCGGGTATCGCTGGTCAGACTTCTTCGCACTGCCATTCAAGCTGAAACACCGCATGAAGAGGGTGACGAGTCTCGGGCCGCCGACTCCACCCTCTTCTCCGTGTTTTCTCGCGCAGCTTGCCCCGGTTGCATCTTTCAGCACATTTCATCTACCCACGGCACCGCCATCTTCGCCGAACAGTGATTCAAGTGCGCGAATCCGGCTCTGTGCACCTTCAAGTGTAGAAAACGTAGATGCTTTCAGGGATCAACAATGACGCCGGCGGAACACGCCACCGCCATGGCGTTTCGGAGAACGTAGCATGAGCACGATGAACACGAGCGAAACCCCAGCGAAAAGCGCGACACCGCCAGCGTCGGGTGACGGGCTGGAGATTCGCGACACCCGTACCGGTGCTTCCTACAACATCCCCATTGCCCTTTCGGGAACCGAAGGTGACACCGCCATCCGCACTATGGATCTCCGCAAGATCAGGGAGAAGGATGACGACTTCGGGCTGCTGAGCTACGATCCGGCGTTCATGAATACCGCATCGTGCCAGAGCGCCATCACCTTCATCGATGGCGACAAGGGCATTCTCCGTTACCGCGGCTATCCGATTGAGCAGCTAGCCGAAGGGGCGACGTTCCTGGAGGTCGCCTGGCTGCTGCGTAATGGAGAGCTTCCCACGCAGCATGAGTACGAGACATGGGTGCATGACATCACGTTCCACACGTATGTGCACGAGAACATCAGAAAGTTCCTCGAGGGGTTCCGATACGATGCGCATCCCATGTCCATGTTGTGCAGCACGGTCGCCGCGTTATCGTCTTTTTACCCCTCCGCCAAGGACATCTTCGACAAGGAATCACGCGATATTTCAATCGTGCGCTTGCTCGCGAAGGTCCCCACCCTGGCGGCGTTCGCATACAGGCACGTGAAGGGTCTGCCCATCATCTATCCTGACAACGGCCTATCCTACACTGAGAACTTTCTCTCCATGATCGCGCGGATGAGCGAGCCGAAGTACGAGGCGAATCCCATCTTCACGCGCGCGCTGGAGGTGCTTTTTATCCTGCATGCCGATCACGAGCAGAATTGCTCCACCAGCGCCGTGCGCGCCGTCGGCTCGTCGCAGGTGGATCCGTTTTCCGCGATCGCCGCGGGAATTGCCGCGCTGTACGGGCCTCTGCACGGCGGAGCCAACGAGCAGGTTCTCCGCATGATCAGCGAGATCGGGCACCCCCGGAACATTCCGGCGTTCATCGGCGAAGTGAAGGCGGGAAAGGGACAGCGCCTCATGGGGTTCGGGCATCGGGTGTACAAGAGCTACGACCCTCGCGCCCGGATCGTGAAGCAGCTGGCCGATGAGGTGTTCAAGCAAACCGGCATGGACAAGGATCTGGAGATCGCGCTCGAGTTGGAGCGAATCGCGCTCGAGGATGACTACTTCGTGTCCCGCAAGCTGTATCCGAACGTCGACTTCTACACGGGACTCATCTACAGGTCCATGGCGTTCCCAACCGACTTTTTCACCGTGCTGTTCGCCGTCGCGCGCACCGCCGGCTGGCTGGCGCAGTGGGAAGAGATGTTGCTCGACAAGGAGCAGAAAATCGCACGGCCTCGTCAGATCTATGTAGGTCCCACCGAGCGAGAATACACCAGCAGCCTGTCGAACAAGGCGCCGCGGGCCCGCAAGGATTCACTTCGGAAGTAGTTGGCACGAGTTAATCGGTCACCAAGACACTGCGCGGCGATAGCGCCGCTACTGGAGCCTCAATAGATGGCGAGCTACAAGTACGCCCGCGTTCCCGCCAACGGCGAGCGCATCGGTTACGAAAATGGCAAGATTGCAGCTCCTTCGAATCCTGTAATCCCATTCATCGAAGGAGACGGCACCGGCCCCGACATCTGGCGAGCCGCGGTGCGTGTCTTTGACGCCGCGGTTGAAAAAACCTATGGCGGCGAAAGAAAAGTCGCGTGGATGGAAGTATTCGCCGGTGAAAAATCCTTCAAGCAGTTCAACGATTGGCTTCCGCAGGAAACCGTCGATGCCCTGCAGGAATTCCGCGTCTCGATCAAGGGCCCTCTCACCACGCCGGTTGGCGGTGGCATTCGCTCGCTGAATGTCACGCTCCGGCAGGTGCTCGACCTGTACGCCTGCATTCGCCCGGTTCGCTACTTCGAGGGAATCGGAGCGCCCGTTCGAGAGCCGAGAAAGCTCGATATAGTAATATTCCGCGAAAATACCGAGGACGTCTACGCGGGCATTGAATGGAAGGCTGGAAGCGCCGAAGCCGAAAAACTTCGCGAGTTTCTTTCAGCCGAATTGGGTAAGGAGATCAGAGAGGGATCCGCTATCGGGATCAAGCCCATGTCGGAGTTTGGCTCCAAGCGGCTCATCGATATGGCTATTCTTCATGCGTTGAGGCACGGGAGCAGTTCCCTGACGCTGGTGCACAAGGGCAATATCATGAAGTACACCGAGGGTGCCTTTCGGGATTGGGGATATGAGCTCGCACGCGAAAAGTATGGCGACACGACGTGCTCCGAATCTGACATGGCGAAGGGCGGTGCATGCGCGAGGGCCGACGCGCTCGTCATCAAGGACCGCATCGCTGATTCCATGTTTCAGCAGCTACTCCTGCGCCCGGAAGACTATACCGTCATGGCCACACCGAACCTGAATGGAGATTATCTGTCCGACGCGGCTGCCGCCCAGGTTGGCGGATTGGGTATGGCGCCGGGCGGCAACGTCGGCGACGGACTCGCGGTCTTCGAGGCCACACATGGAACCGCGCCCAAGTATGCCGGCCTCGACAAGATAAATCCGTGCAGTGTCATCCTGTCGGGCGCAATGATGTTCGACTACCTCGGCTGGGATGCGGCAGCGCGCGCGATAATAACAGGAATAGAGGCGGCGATAAAAACCAAGCGCGTCACTTATGACCTGGCGCGCCAAATGCCTGGTTCCACCGAAGTCTCGACCTCCGCTTTCGCCGACGGCATTATCGCCGGCATGCGCGCCTAGCAGCGTGAACATCGCTGTAGTTGACTGAGTCATCCATTAACATAGTCTCCCAGCCACTTCAATAACATGGCACTCCGTCTCTCCGTGCAGCGCGCGGAGCCCCAGTCAATTGACGTCCCGCTGCTCGTGATCGCGCTCCCAAAGGACGCCAGGCTACCCGGTGCGCTGGAAGCGCTCGACGCCTCGCTCGGCGGTGCACTCGGACGTACGCTTGCCCGGCGCGATTTCCGAGGGGGACGAGACGAGTCTCTGCATCTGGCTGGGAGCGCGAGCGGAGCTCAACGAATTCTTCTGGTGGGCCTTGGCGATGGAACAGATTCCGCCGGCGCGCTGCGACGTGCCGCCGCACTCGCGGCACGGCAGGCACGAAAGCTGGGGGTCGCATCCTTCGCTTTCTGGAGCGCAAACTCGGCGGATTCGGCGATCGAGGTGGCTGCTGCCGGCTTGATTACCGGCGCATGGGAGTATTCCGATCTCAAGACCCCTCCTCCAGAGGACGAGCGGAAGCCGGAGTTGAACGACGCCATTATTCTCGCGAGTGGCTCCAGGGGGGCCAAAGCGGCCCTCGCCAGAGGAGCCGCGATTGGCGAGGGGATCGCTCTCGCTCGCCGGCTGGCGATGATGCCAGGCAACCTGTGCACTCCGGATTATCTGGCCGACACCGCACGTGACATCGCCAAGCGCTACGGCATGAAAATCACCGTGCTCGGCCGCGCGGAAATGGAGAAGGAGAAAATGGGCTCCTTTCTCTGCGTCGCGCAGGGAACGCCGCAGGATCCCAAGCTCATCGCGCTCGAGTACCGCAAGGGCTCGGGCAAGCCGGTCGTTCTCGTTGGCAAGGGACTCTGCTTCGACTCGGGTGGCATTTCCATCAAGCCGGCACAGGGAATGGAGATGATGAAGTTCGACATGTGCGGTGCGGCTGCGGTCCTGGGCGCGATGCAGGCGATAGCGGAGCTCGGCCTGCCCGTGAACGTGGTGGGACTGGTGGGCAGCACCACGAATATGCCCTCGGGTACTGCCTTCAAGCCTGGTGACATCGTTCGCAGCCACCTCGGCAAGTACATCGAGATCATCAATACCGACGCCGAGGGCCGGCTGGTGCTCGCGGACGTCCTGTCGTACGCACGGAGGTTCGATCCCGCCGCGGTCGTGGACGCCGCTACGCTCACGGGCGCGTGCGTCATCGCCCTCGGGCACACCGCGATTGCCGTGTTCGGCAACGACGATTCCGTCATTCAGGAGGTGCTCGCCGCAGGGCGGCGCTCGGGAGAGCCCGGTTGGCCGCTTCCACTCTGGGATGATTACAAGGAGCTCATCAAGTCGGATGTCGCCGACATGAAGAATTCGGGTGGCCGGGCAGCAGGCTCCATCTCCGCCGCTCTCTTTCTCAAGGAATTCGTCGATTATCCGTGGGTACATCTCGACATCGCCGGGACCGCGTACTCGGAAACCGACCTTGGCTTCATTCCCAAGGGTCCTACCGGCATTCCAGTTGGCCTTTTTGTGGAGTTTGTCCGAGGGAGGGCAGGCTGAGCCTGAGCCGGTCCGGCTCGCGATGGTCTCGCCGTGCGCTTCTGGCAGCGGTTGCATTCGCGTTGCCGGCTGCAGCCCACGCCCAGGTTCCGCGTGACACGACGATCAAGCGCGACACGAGCACGGCCAGGCGCGACACGAGTGCCATCAATCGCGACTCGGCTGGTTTCGCCATAGATACTACTGGCCGTGTGGCTAGTACCGCGCGCAGGGATGCCGCCGTCCCCGATTCGGCACGCGCGGCGCGAGACACGTTAAAGGCCCCTCTTGCCCGCTCGGAAATTCCCGTCCTCGTAGGAATCGGCGAGCAATATCGCTGGAGCCGCGAAGAGCTTTTTGCCACAGGGGCACTTACCCTCGGGGAGCTTCTCGACCGCATTCCTGGCGCGGTAGGTTTCCGTTCCGGATGGCTTGGCGCCCCCGCGCACACCGCCTACATAGGCGACCTGGCCCGTGTGCGTGTTTTCTACGATGGCGTTGAGATTTTGCCGCTCGACGCGCGAACCGGCGGTCTCCTCGATCTTACCGAAGTGCAGATCTGGACGCTCGAGGAGCTCGCGATAGAGCGCGCGGCGGACGAGCTCCGAGTGTATGCGCGAAGTTGGCGCGTGCAGCGTACTACGAGCAACACTCGCACGGATGTGACTACCGGCGACGAAGACACCAATCTGTATCGCGGATTTTTCGGGCGCAGATTTCGGCACGGCGAAGCCGTACAGCTCGCGGCGCAGCAGTACGGATACGGAACACGAGATATCACTCTGGGAGGTGGCGAGCATCTTGCCATATTTGGACGGGTGGGTTGGGCGAAGAATCTCTGGAGCATCGACGCCAACCTGGTTCGGGGGCGGAGGTCCCGCGATCCGCAGAGGCGCCTGTTCAGCAATACCGAGATTCCGCGACTCCGGTCAAACCGCACAGACGCGTACGTCCGCGCAGCGTACGGAGAGCCGGAGCGCGGAATCTGGCTGCAGGCGGTGGCCGCGTCCCTGGCTTTCGAGGAGAAGACTCGGGGCCCCGGCCTCGATTCGGCCGATACTACCACTTCTCGTGCGCAATACGTGGGGGCTGCCGGCTTTTCCCGCAGGTCGTTCCGCGCAAGCCTCACCAGCCGCACCCTGGTCTTCGAGCACATGAACCGAACGGTGTTGGAGGGCCGTATAGGACTGCAAAGCCGATATGCAGCGCTCTCATTACGCGCAGAACAGCAGCCCGGCGACACTGCATCAGTGCAGGAAGCGTCCCTTCGCTTGAGTCCAATAAGCTGGTTTGCGCTTGCAGGGAGCGTGGCGCGAAGAGTTTCGGGCCGAGATGACGTACCGGACGCGATCACCGGCCGCGCCGAAGCGGGACTGAGAGTTGGCCGTTTGTGGCTTACGGGTGGCGGCATCGCGCGCGACACCACCACAGTCGTGCTTGCTCCAGTCGTGTACGACACCGCCTACGGTCCTGCGTTCGACATTGACCGTCCGACGGGCATAATCGGTACGGCGCGCGGCCGCGTTTTCAAGGCCGTACACGTTGACGCATTTTTCATTAACTGGTCGAAACCCGGAGCGTATCGTCCCCAGGTGCAGTCACGGTCGGATATCTACATCAAGACAGACTGGCTCAGCAGGTTTCCCAGCGGCAACTTCAGCTTCCTCGGCTCAACCGGATACGAATACCGGAGCAGGGTGATCTTTCCCAGGCAGGACGGGGGATTTGACGTTTCCAGCTTGTTCCGCGCGATCAACACCCGAGTGGAGATCCGCATTGTCAACGCCACGATTTTCTTCAGGCAAACGGCCCATGTTCTCCCCGCGCGACCCGACCTGGTGCCCGGTTTTCTGCTACGCAGGCCGACGGCTGTCTACGGCGTGCGCTGGCAGTTCTGGAATTGACAAAGATGTTGCCAATGCGTAAGTTACATGGTTGGGTGAGGGCAACAATGCTTGGGCATGGAATGCGCAGCGGCGGCGCGTGTGCCAGGCGTGCTCACTCCAACTTCGTATGATTCGGAGCATGACGGGATACGGGACCGCTACCGGAAGGGTGGGGTCAGCGACGGTAACTATCGACGTCCGCACCGTCAATCACCGCTTCTTCAATCCGAGCATCAAGCTGCCTTTTGCCCTCGCTCTGTGGGAGGGAGAGATTCGCGAGCTTTTGCGCCGCAGGATCGGGCGTGGTCATGTAACCGTATCTGCCCGTGTCGAGCTCGGGAGCGATTCACTCGCGATTGATGAAGCAAGGTTTGGAGCGTACGTGCAGCAGCTGCGAGACCTGCAGCGGCGGTTTGACC
>JBPCJT010000332.1:0-10369 GCA_051005015.1 Gemmatimonadaceae bacterium
GAGGTAGATAATGGCGTCCGTCTCTCCGGGAGTCTTGGCGTTGACCACCAGTTCACGGTCGGAGATCACAACGACATCGGCGATTGCGGCGTCGGTAACCGACACCTTGGATACGGCTGCCGGAAAAGTGATCGGATAGCTTCGGCCAGTCATCACCGCGAGGGGCGTAACGGTCACTTGCGCAAGTGAGGCTCGAGCGCCCACTCCGAGCGTGACCAGGCTTGCAACTGCCACGACGAATCCCCGTGCCCTCGGTGTTGCCATAAGGTTCTCGTACCTCATTTAGTTAGTGTCTCCGGCTACGCCGACGGCATCACGGCTTGGGTGGCGTGCTGTCGTTCTTTTCCACCTTCTGCGGCGTGTCCTTTCCAGCCCTGATGACATGAATGGTACTGGAATCAGGTTCCCGGGGCTTGATCACAACTGGCGTTGCAATTGTCACGGGCTTGGGCGCCGGCGGTGCTTGCCGCGGAGGTACAGGACGCGACACCGGTGCTCTCGCAACGGGCGGCGCGACTACCTGCGCCTCACGAAGCTGCTTCAACACGTCAGTCGAGGTAGCGCCCTTGGTAGTGATATTCTCAGGATCACCGTACCCGCGCAACACCAGCTGAATGCTGCCCTGGTTCATGGCTACCGCGAGCCGCTCTGCTTCGTCCGGTGTGACTTCGAGAGTTGCCGTGGTCGCCGAATTGGTTGATCCATCTTCCGAGCGCTGGACCTGCGTGCCCACGGAGAGTACACGCATATTATCCATGAACAGCTTCGCTACGCGCTGCCCTCCTGAGTTCAGATCCCCGATCGTCACCATCACATCCACCCTGCTATTCGGCTGGATGAGGCCACTGATGCCGGCGACGTCGTTGATGCGCACCGCCATTGCGCGTTTGCCAGGGGTTATCTTGACCTCGAGACCGGCACCCGTTCCAAGCGGAGCGAGTCTGCCCGGCACTATTGCCTCCCCCTTGAAAATCGTAACGCGGGCGACTCTGCCCGCCACTGAATCCACGGACCCGAAATACCCGGCGGGGACAGCTTGCAGCGGCCACAGGTTCGTGTTTATCGCGCTACGCTCGATACCGTGACCCTCGGGAATGTCACGCGATGCTACCACGACCGCGACCGTGGCTACACGACTGCTCTCCTTGGTGGCTTGCAGCATCCTGTAGACACCGAAGGTTGCCGCGATCGCTACCAGGACCGCTCCTACAAAAACAAGAGTGTATCGTCGCTCCGCCATGTGCTGCTCGCCGAAATGGTCTTGGAATCAAGCTGAGAAGAAAGGCCGACCCGTCCTGTTTGGACGGTTCGCACCGGAATACTATCGCCTCATTTCCATCAAGATTGCAGTGCGAAAGCTCACTTTCGCTCGTTTACTAACCGTAATATACGGCCAGTTACTCAGTTATGGGCCCCGCTCGTAACGGAATGTGGCGCTGCGAGTCATGGTGAAGTTCCAGTTCAGCGGTGTGAGCGGCAGGTAAGGATAGTCGATCCGCACCATGATCGGTCCTGTGACGGTAGCGCCAGCCGACGGAATTACAGTCACATCAGAGGTATCAAGCGGAGTGCCAAGCGGTTGGAAATAAAGTGCTACTCGCGCCTTTATCCCGGCTTCACACTGCCGGTCCATCTGTGGTTGTCCCGACTGCAGCACAAGGGGACAAGTGGCGCCCATTCTCGCTCCTTCGCGAGCGGATGAGGCTGCGTTGTTAATTGTGTAGAAGGCGCGGCCAATCTCGATAACCCCCCATATGATGAGCAAAAGAATTGGCAACACGAGCGCAAACTCGACCACTGCGGCACCACCCTCATCGGCCTGGAAAGCTGGACGTCTCATATGCCTTTGGCGAATGCTAGAACATGACACGGGGAAACCAGGCCGCGGTCAGGGCTCCAGCTGCGAGCGCCACGGCAAATGGAAGCGACTTTCGCGAAGGGGTCTCGCGAGCCCGTTGAATCGCGCCCTTGGGGTCGACTCGCATGGAGGAGAGTGACAACACGGTGCCCCGAACGCCGCGGTATCGCAGCAGCCACACGAGCGAAAGAAAACCACCAACAAGCCCCGCCCACACAGCTGCTTCCAACGTACCTATTGGGCCGAGCCACGCACCGGCCGCAGCGAAAAGCTTTACATCTCCCGCGCCGAGCAGCTTCAACAACCAGGAAGGTATCCAGATCAGCAGGCCAAGCAACAATCCCGCCACGCTGGCCAAGAGGCCAGCGTGTCCCAATGCGGAGTACACCAACCCTCCGGCCGCGAGCGTCGCGACCAGCCAGTTAGGAACGCGCCTCCTAACCAGGTCAACCACGCAAGCGGCGATCAGCAAGGCAACGAAGAATGTAGCCGCTAGAAGATCAGTTGAGGTGTCTCCGAACAACTAATCGAAAGCTGCGATTACTTCGATCCCATGCGGCTGAGCGCAAATTCCGAATAAGCCGCATTCGAGCATCGAAAACTTATGAGCACGGGGCACTGGTCTTCCCAGCCGCCTGCACACAGTTGTCGACCTCATTAAACCGATTTCCCAGCGAGCCCCCAAGCGTAAAGGCGGCTGCGGCAACAACGAGTGCAATAAGGGCCGCCAGCAACCCGTATTCGATCATCGTAGCACCATCTTCGTCGTTCAGAAACGAGTTCGCAAGCGCCTTAATCTTGTGCACGGATATCTCTCCTAGCAGGAGGTAGTCGAAGCATTGGCTACGCAGTTATTGACGTCGTTGAATCTATTCCCCAGCGTGCCGCCAAGGGTGAATGCCGCCGCAGCAACCACCAGAGCAATCAGCGCCGCAAGCAACCCGTACTCGATCATGGTGGCGCCTTCCTCATCGGTGAAAAATGCGCGGCCAAGCAACTCTAGTTTTTTCATTAGACCTCCAACAGGCTTTATGTGCCGACCGCCAATGGTTGTGCGGCGCTGTCCTGCGAGTAAGCGGAGAGCCGAGGATCCAGCTTTCTGACTCTTGCTCAATTGGGAAAGTGTAACTTCAACTGTTTTCAACCTGCCGTCAATACCCAGTCAGAAATATTTTTGGTGCACGAAACTTACCATTCAGACGGGCATTCTGTTGCAACGCGTTTCACGCCTGACAACTTTTCCCAAGCCCCGAATTCACAACAAGTTGCATGGTTTGTCCAGTATTCGGAAGCTCGGACGCGCAGCATTACGGAACGCAATCCACCTGAGGGTCGCTGCGCACCGCTGCACCAAGGTGATGCTGTGACGCCACACTGTGCCCCTTTCGCAAACGGCAGAACCATTCTCCGGGTGGGACCCACCGGTGGGGCCTACTGGTCGGTGCGCTGCCGTAATGTATGGCAGCCACCCCCTAGGCACCAGTCCCCATCCCCTCCTCCTTTGCATGTTCCACCCCGCGCAGCGCTACAGTCGTTCTTCGCTCAATGTCCGCGGCAGCCGCGCGCCTCCGTGCCCCAACGCGAATGACGGCATTCCAGACAGCTGCCAGGAATAGCGACAGCCAGGCCGCTCCGCAAACGAAGAGTATCAATAGAAACTGGGCCCGCTCGCTGGCGACATCAACTGGTAGCCAACGCCCCAGAACGGGCGGCGCGCCTGCTAGCGCCAGCGCGAGATCCAAACCCGCGAGCACGAAGAGTCCCATTCCCAAAACAATGAGAACGCGTGGACCCGGTGTTCCCCCGCTACTCGCCGCCTGATTCAACATGAAGAACGCGAGGACCAGGCCACAGAACCACTGGACGGCGCCCGCAATGCTAACTATGGGACCCAAATGGTGGGATGTGGGGGGTTATAGTAGGGAAGTTGAGATCGGATACGCCAAACAAAAACAGTAAAAGCACACTCTGAATGGCAATGAGACTCGGCATGCCATTGTCCCTGGTTCTACCCCTCCACGTTCGCGGCTCCCACAGTTCCGCGGGCCTGCGCTCCCGGGTCGGTGCCTATGAACTGCTCGGATTGCTGTCCTGCCCCCGGGTCGGTGCCCAAAAGCTGATGACCGGGTCGCGTGACCGCGCTCTGCGCGATGCTTGCGTCCGACGCTTCGCCGGTGCGTGAGACGCCAGCCGAACGTCCTGGTCGCGGCGGCGGAGAAAATGGATGAGCCCCGCTCGGAGAAGGCTGCGCGCCCACTGCCTTCTTGATGTTGTTGACAAACCCGTCGACGCGTCCCTGCACTGCGCCCGCGAGGCTGCCGATCATGCTTGCGGCAAGGTCATCGAACACCTCCGCAAGCTTGCTGCTCGCGCCGCCCGTGGCGCGCACCGTGGCAGCTGCGGCCTTGACATCAGCACGCGATCCCGAGAGCGCGAACCCCGCTCCAACTGCCAGTGCAATGGCCGGCCAGGGGTTGTCGCGCACGATCTGCATGACATTAAGCTTCTGCTCGAGTTGCGTCAGCGTGTCAGACATTCTTTCTCGCGTCACCTCGATGTCGCGCCGGACGTCAGCCGTCGTTTGAGCCATTCTTTGTCTTCCTCCAGAGTCGCCACAGTTTGATCCGGAATGAGCCGCGCGGGGGTGAGTGCGCTTCGGCCGCGCTGCACGAGATATGCGGCGAAGGCGCCCACCACCAATGCCACAATTAGAGCCGCCATCCAATAACGGTCCCGCAGCCACTGGTCGCCGACCAGCAGGATCACTCCTACGAAGAGCGCCAGCGTGCCGACGACGATTAGCACGCCTCCAGCGGCAACTCGCGCCGTCCCGGCGCCGATCGCGCGGAGGGCGGCCGTCATTTCTACCTTTACGAGCTTCACTTCCTGCCGAGCGAGGTGCGTTCCACCCTCGACTAGCTCTCGGAGGAGGCCGGTGGTCGACCGGCGGCCGTCAGAATCGGGCATGTGCATGATCGCGGATTGCGGACTGCGGATTGCGGATTGCGGATTGCGGACTGACTGCGCAATCCGCCACCCGCGCACGATTTTACCGGCGGAACGCCTTGCCGAGGAGATAACCGGCCACCGCCGCAAACAGAAGTGAGCGTCCGGGGTTCGCCTTGACTTCCTTCTCAATGGAATCCTTCATCGTATCGAGATCGTTATTGCGCAGCCAGTCGGCGCTCCTTTCCATTCCACCGGCGACCTTTTCCCCAACGCGAGCGAGATCATGCGTGCCGGCCACGGAGCTGGTGGACCCCTCCGCCGAAGCACCTGCATAAGATGGAGTACCGCCGCTGCGCTGCCTAAGCCTGCCGGCGCCCGACTCGAGCTTATCCGCGAGCGTGGCCTTGAGCTCCCCCGCCCTGTCTGCGGCCTTGTCCCGCGCGGTGGCGAAACGATCGCTCATTTTTTCGCTGGAGAGACCGAGTGGAGTCTCAGTGCTGCGCGAAAAATCACTTCCAGTGTCCGATGTACCACCGAACATCTCCTCCCCGGGCGCCGATGTGCTCCGGGATCCCTCCACCCCGCCTGCATGCCCAAAATTGGCACCGGGCTCCCCGCCCGTCGACATCCCGGCCGCCGAAGAACCATAGCCCGTGCTCCCGGTCTCGGAAGATGCGCTTCCGCCCTCTGAATTCGATCCGAATGAGTCGTTCGCTTTCTGATCCATGACTGCGCTCCTTAAATCGACGGTTGTGTAGGTGGGAAGTGCAAATCGGGGACCACGGGGAGCAGGAAGGCGGAAGGGGAAAGGCGGGAGGCGGAAGTGATTATTATCGCACAAAATCACCGTGACTACTTGCCTCTCCGTCTCCCTCATTCACCTTCCCCGGCTCCACACAATAGCCGCTAACAATATCTATCAAAAGCCTCCGTCAAATCCTGGGCGATCGCTTCCGCGGTGCGCCCCTCGATCTGATGCCGCTCCAGCATAAACACGACATCGCCATCCTTGAGCAGCGCGATCTGCGGTGAGGACGGCCGGTAGCCTGTGAAATAGCTCCTCGCCTTGCTCACCGCATCGACATCCTGGCCGGCGAAAACCGTGGTGAGTGCTCCGGGCGTCCTGGAATGCTGCAGAGCCCGCGCTATCGCGGGGCGCGCGTTGCGGGCCGCACATCCGCAAACGGAGTTCACGACGACGAGCGTTGTTCCGGTTGCGTTTGCGAGCTTTGATTCCACGTCGCTGGGGGTTCGCATCTCCTCGACGCCCAGGCGTGTGAGCTCCTGCCGCATCGGAGAGACGAGCTGTTCTGGGTAAGGCATTCTAAATGACTCCATGTTTGAGTGCCGCGAGCAGGAGCGCTGCTGGTCCAGGCTGATTTCGATGTGAAGCGTGCGTGCTGTCCGGCGCAAGATGCTGCATATGCTGTATCCAGGATTTCCTAACTAACTTAGTGGCTGCTGCGCGGAAACGAGAAATTAGGGACCATGGGACCAGAAAACCTGATGCTTTTCAACCGCACAAGATTGCGCTCTCTCGACCGTATCGTTTGCACCTCCACTTGACCAAAGAAGGTCCTTTCGGGGCGCCACTCCGCGTCCTTTCGCGGCTGTTCGCATCAGCTCGGGATTCCCGGGGCGAAGTTCTTGCCGGCCCAATCCGAGGGGAACTTCTGGGCGCCGAACGCCTTGCGGAGCATGCACGTCGGGTAGCGCGCGCTCAGCGCGCGGGGCCACGCGTGCGAGGGACCCAGGCCGCGCCGCTGCTCGCTCGTCTGAAGCAGACACGCCGCATTCTCTCTGCCGCACGAAGCCGACTGTCCGATGCCGCCGAACGCTCGGCGGATATCAGCCCGGCTGGCGAGTGGCTGCTGGACAATTTTCACGTTCTCGAGGAACACATCCTCGAGGTGCACGAGAGCATGCCCCGCGGATACTACCGGGAGCTTCCGGAGCTGCTCGAGGGATCACTCTCCGGGCACCCTCGCGTGTACGAAGTGGCCATCGAGCTTATCGCCCACTCTGAAGGGCGAATCGACCTGGATAATGTGGAGCTGTTCGTAAGGGAGTTCCAACGCGTACTGCCGCTCAAAATCGGCGAGTTGTGGGCGGTTCCAGCGATGCTGCGCCTTGGCCTCATAGAAAGTGTGCGCAGGATGGCCCTCCGCACCGTGCAGCGGTTGGACGAAGTGGAGGAGGCCGACGGATGGGCTGGGCGCATCCAGGTTGCAAGCGGCGACGGGACTCATGCACTTGGAGAGGTGTTGGGTGAGTTTGTCGACAGGCATCCGCCGCTAACCCCGATTTTTGTAACGCGCTTTCTCCAGCAGCTGCGCATGACCCAGGCGGAATTCACGCCGCTCGTGTGGCTGGAACAATGGATAGCCGAGGACGGGCTGAGCGCGGGGGAGGCGGCTGCGCGATCGGGGGAACGCCTCGCGCTCACGCAGCTCATTATGGCGAACAGCATCACGAGCCTGCGCGCCATATCCCGTATGGACTGGCGCTCGTTCGTCGAGAGACAGAGCGCGCTGGAGGCGGTGCTGCGCAAGGATCCGTCCGGTTATTACGCGCAAATGACTTTCGGAACGCGGGATCATTACAGGCACGTTGCCGAATGGATCGCGAAGCGGACAGAGATCGCGGAAGAATCCGTCGCGCAGGAGGCTATCGCGCTGGCCGCGGTGGGTGCGCAGGAGCAGCCGAGTGACCCGCGGCGAGCGCACGTGGGCTATTACCTGGTGGGCGACGGACTGGCCGACCTGGAACGTGCAACCGGATACCGGCCAAAGTGGAAGGAGGCGCTGCACCGCTTCGTGTTGCGCCATGCGGGCTTTGTGTTCGTTGGTGGCATCTCGCTGGGAACGCTGGCGGCGCTGGTGACCATGCTCTGGCTTGCGGGCCCCCACGTCGGAGATGCACTGATCGCGGTACTACTCCTGGGACTGATTCCAGCGAACGAGATCGCCATCAGTGTTGTGAATCAGCTAGTGGCTGCGTTGCTGCCGCCGCGCGTTCTTCCAAAACTTGAAATGCGCGAGCAAGGTGTGCCCCCCGAGTTTCGAACAGCGGTTGTGGTACCGACTCTCTTCGGCAGCGTGGATGCCGTGCGCGAGGCGCTCGAGCATCTGGAGGTGCAATTTCTCGCGAACCGCGAGGCATACCTGCACTTCGCCATTTTGAGCGATTTTACGGATTCGCGAACCGAGGTACGGGACGGCGATGCAGCGATCGTCGCGGCCGCTGTGGATGGGACTCGCGCCCTGAACGACCGGTACGCCGGAGGGGCGCAGGACGCTTTTTTTCTTTTCCATCGGCCGCGGCTGTGGAACTCGCGCCAAGGCGTCTGGATGGGGTGGGAGCGCAAGCGCTGTAAGCTCGCCCAATTCAACAGCTTCGTTCGCGGCAACGACAACGGCGCTTTCTCGACTGTCATTGGCGACATCGCCACAATCCGCCGCGTGCGCTATGTAATTACACTCGACTCCGACACCGTTCTCCCCCCTGACGCTGCGCCACTTCTGGTGGGGGCCGCCGCGCACCCGCTAAATCGCGCGAGCTACGATCCCGCTATCGGCCGCGTCGTCAGCGGCTACGGAATACTTCAACCGCGAGTTGGCGTCTCCTTGCCCAGCGCGCACCGCTCGCGCTTCGCGTCGATTCACTCGGGCCACCCCGGTGTGGACCCGTATACGACTGCGATAAGCGACGTGTACCAGGATTTGTTCGCCGAAGGAAGCTTCACGGGCAAGGGAATCTATGACGTCGAGATTTTCGAGCAGGCAACCCACGGACGCTTTCCCGAAAACACACTTCTTTCGCACGATCTGATCGAAGGCAGTTACGCGCGTGCGGGTCTTCTGACGGATGTGGAATTGTACGATGACTATCCCACGCGCTACCTCACTTACACGCGGCGAAAGCACCGCTGGATTCGAGGAGACTGGCAGCTGCTCGACTGGCTGACGGCGATCGTACCCGGTCCGGACGGGCCCGAACGCAACCGGCTGTCGCTGCTTTCGCGCTGGAAGATCTTCGACAACCTTCGGCGCAGCACAGTGGAGATTGCCCAGCTGCTCCTGCTGGTGGCAGGCTGGACCCTGCTCCCGGGTTCTCCGCTGCGGTGGATCGGCATTGGGCTGGCTGCCGTTGCGGCGCCGTGGATCATCTCCCTCATTCTCGCCATCCTGCGCCCCCCTTTCGA
The DNA here is from genome assembly GCA_051005015.1 of Gemmatimonadaceae bacterium. Taxonomy (GTDB): domain Bacteria; phylum Gemmatimonadota; class Gemmatimonadetes; order Gemmatimonadales; family Gemmatimonadaceae; genus JACMME01. Next base: position 9,012 of record JBPCJT010000332.1, read on the forward strand.
CAAGTCATGGCGCGCATACTATTCAGCTGTGTGGCGGGACGCGGCCACGAGCGCGCATCAGGTGGCGTTGACCGTGGCGTTCCTTCCGCACCAGGCATGCGTTTCAGCGGATGCAATCGCGCGCACGCTTTGGCGCCTATTTGTATCCAGACGATTCCTTCTGCAATGGCAGACAGCCTCGCAGGTGGAACGAGCGGCGGCGGCGGGCGCGCGCGATGTCTGGCGAGTCATGTGGCCGGCCGTCGTGGTGGCCCTGGCGACCGGCGGAGCAGCGGCGGTAGGGGCCACCAGCCCCAGAGGCGAAGGTGTCCCCTCCCCCTGGCAGATCGTCGGCTTCCTTCCAATCATCGGGTTGTGGCTTGTCTCACCCGCCATTGCGCATGCCCTAAGCGATCCCTCCATGCGCAGGGAGCGCCGCCTTGCACCACCGCAGCGCGCGGATGCCATGCGCTACGCGCTGCTGCACTGGCGATACTTCGACCGCTTCGTCACAGCGGATACAAACTGGCTCGTCCCTGACAACTTCCAGGAACAGCCGGCTCCGGTTGTCGCTATGCGCACGTCGCCTACCAATATCGGCCTGCAGCTACTGGCTACAGTCAGCGCGTACGATCTTGGGTTCATCACGGTAGAAGTAGTCACGGAGCGTCTGGAGCTGGCGTTCCGCTCTCTCGAACGGATGCGCCGCTTTCGCGGGCACTTTTATAACTGGTATGATCTGCACGACCTGCGGGTACTCGAGCCCAGATACGTTTCGACCGTAGATAGTGGCAATCTTGCCGGCCATCTGCTCGCGCTGCGCCAGGCGTGCCTCGCAATTCCGGATGACCGCATGCCCAACGCCCGCATCTGGCACGCGCTGGAGGCCGCGCTTGCGGCTTCGGAAGGAGGCCTCCGCGAATTACTGGCGAACAGTGGGTCGGTGTCGGGACAGCGAAGAATCGCGGAGAGTGCGATCGAAAGGATAGGTGCGATACGGGTCGAGATTGCGTCCGCGGGTCGCGCGCAAAGCCTGCGAATATCCGTCGACAGTGTGATGGCCAGTCTGAAGACCACGCTAACGGAAATGAACCGCGCGGTGTATGGTGGCGAGCAAGCCGCCGTGTCTCGGGAGTGGATTGCCTGGGCAATTGATCTTGTTGCCACGCACGACGCCCGGCTGGCCAGCGCCGAACCCGGGTCAACTCTCCGCGAACGAGCGGCCCGGACTACGTCCGAGTCGGAGCAAGTTGCGCGGCTGGATGCCATCGCGAACCGCGCGTATGAATACGCAACCGAGATGGACTTTCGCTTTCTGTTCGACCAGAAACGCGAGCTCTTCTCAATTGGCTACCACCAGACCTCACACACGCTCGACA
>JBPCJT010000333.1:0-22670 GCA_051005015.1 Gemmatimonadaceae bacterium
ATCGTGCCGATGTGCATGCCCCACCATATGCCCACGTATTTCATCGGCCGGATCCAGCTGGTATTCTGGATCACGCTGGGCGGGTTCAGATTCAGACCGAGTACCGACGGCACAAGACCGGTTGCACTGTCGGCGAGTTGAATGGTGCGCCACGGGGTCGCGAATGGAGTGCGGCCTCGTACCTTGATACCGTCCGCGTACGGAGCCAGGAACGCTCGGAGCGTGCGATTCTGCTCCGGTCCCCCAACCAGGTTCATCGAGGCGTAATCGTTGAGATGCGCCTCGTGAATCACGACGTGCAAGCCGTCGCGGGTCTCCATTGTGAGCGGCGTGTGCACCGTGTCCAGGGTGCTCATCGGAGAGGATCTGTACAGATACTCGTAACGGTTTGGACGGAACGAAGGGATCCACCAGGCGCGGGCATCGTCGGCCATGGAGAACTCGGTTAGCTCCGCGGTAATCTCGAATTCTCCGAGACCGGGCTGCGCGGGAAGCTCGTACCTGAAGCCCAAACCGTCGTTGAAGACACGAAACACGACGACCAACTGCCGTCCGGGTGACGACGCCTCGGCGACTGAGATCCTGAGCTCGTTATGGTGATCTCGCACTCGTGCAACTTCACCCCAGGGCTGAGTCCACGTCTGATCCACAGCCTTCCTCGATGTACCCGCGATCCTCAGTCCGTCGCGGAGTGGCGTCGCCCCCCGAAACTCGAAGCCGAGTCGAGACGGCAGGAGCACCGCCCGCCCGTCGCGGCTAAGGCTGTAGCTCAGCTTGCCGTCACGTATCTCTATCGTCGCCTGATTGCGACCGTCGGGTGAGGCAACGCTGGCCCGATCCTGTGCATGGGTTGAGGCTGCGCCCAACGTCGCGTATGCGGCGGCGAGCACGAAGGGGCGAACCCAGTAGCGCATCCACATGTGCATCTCCATTCTCCATTGGTAAAGTCAGACGCCCCTGGCGTCACTTCATGTCACGATGAAAATCGTCGAGAGTGGGGGCTCTTCCGCGTCGTTCAACTTAGTGGTCGATTGCGTAAATACGGCAGCATTCGAGCGGCGCAGCTGAAGCTCAAGGTGTACTCACAGAAAAAATGAGACAGGATGACAGGATGGGAATAGTCCGCTGAATCACTTACGAGCCCATCCTGCTAATCCTGTTAATCCTGGTCATCCTGTCAAAGAAGGCAGCTTTTTTCTCCGAACGGCAGCGGTCTTTGCGCTGGAGGAGTCGTTTCGACGCCCCCGATAAGTTGCCGTATTTACGCAACCTGCCACTTAGCCGCGTCGCCACCCAACCGGAGTATTCTGCACCGGCCTGTATATTGGGAGTCACCGGCTTATCTTTCGCAAAAGACAAGAACGAAATAGCTGGATTTTTGGCATAGGCTCGTTCTCTTCAGACGGGTGCCACGTCCTCCAACCGCTCGGTTCCCATGTTGTCCTTATCACCGCGCGTACTGCTCTGCCTCGGTCTGTTTGTTGGGCTCGCCTCCGCATGCGCACGAGCGAAAAAGACGAGCGGGGGTGAAAACGAGGTTCCAGCGCCTGAAGGCGTGCCTCGCACCTCCACGGTAACGTCCGAAGACATCAAACGCGCTCCTGGCGAACCTATTGAGCAGCTTCTCATGGCCCGGACTCCAGGAGTCTGGATCATGCGAACGCCAGACGGCGGCATATCGGTTCGCATTCGGGGCACAACGTCGGTGTATGGAAATAATGAACCGCTGTATGTGGTCGACGGCATAGCGATCCAGGCGGGACCAGGCGGGAGCCTCACCGGGATAAATCCGTATGACATCGAGTCCATAAACGTGCTCAAGGACGCCGCGAGCACGTCAATGTACGGCGCGCGGGGCGCCAACGGCGTTATCGTCATCAAGACAAAGCGCCCCGGCCGGTAACCGAACAAGGACTGCCTGACGTTGCCACAAAGCGAGGCGAGGGTCCCGCCTCGGGAGCAGCGCCCTTGCTGCCTGCCTGATCGCTGGGTATCCAGTCTTCAATCTCCAGCCACACCGCACAGTTGTTCTACCTCGATCTGGCTGCCTCCGCCGTGATAGTTGGCCTCATGGTGGAGCGGAAGATCAAGGGTCGGTCGTCGTTCCTGGTAACCACGTACAGTTCGCCCTGGCGGGTACGAATACGCTGTATGTCACGCGCCTGTCCGGGAACGAGGAAGCCGCTCGTCGGTGTGGGAACCGGTGCGAACCCCCCCTTGCCGTCTCCACGCAGGAGCAGTCCGTAGCTGGCACTCATCCGGCCGATCTCCGGTTTGACGCCATCGAAGTTGCCAGCCAGAAGCAGGTCCAGCCTTCCATCCTCGTCGTAATCCGACGCCAGAATACCATACACTGGCGCGAGCTGCGCTTCCAGCGGTAGCGGCACGAGTGTGAAAGAGCCGTCTCCGTTGTTCCTCACGAGTGATGTTGCGAAGGTATGCGCTTTCTTGAGCACCGCATCGGCCAGCTCATCAGGAGAGAAGATGTCGGTGACCGTTTTCCCGGCATAATCCTCGTATTTGGGGAAACGCGTGCTGAGGAAGGGAAGAGATCGCATGAGGTCGTCGCGTAAAAGGAGTGGATAGCTCACCCCATCGTTGTAATAGGACACAATCTGTTCGACGAGACCGTTTCCGTCGAAATCCTTCACGTACATGGTAGCCGGCTCGTTCTGTGCTGCCCGGAGACGCGTATTGAGCCCCAGGTTTCCAACGACGAAATCGATGCGGCCATCGCCGGTGAAGTCTCCCGCTACAATTCGGTTCCACCAGCCGTGGCTCTTCTCGAGCCCTGGAGTCTCCATTCGTGCGAGTTTTCCCGCACCTGAGTTTCGAAAAATAGTGATTGGCATCCACTCGCCGACGACCACGAGATCCGGACGGCCGTCCTTGTCCACATCCTGCCAGATGGCATCGGTCACCATGCCGATCCGCGCTATTTCGGGCGCTACCTGCTGCGTGACATCGGTGAAGCGGCCGCGGCCGTCGTTCCTGAGCAGCACGCTTGCTGGATCGATACCGTAGCGCCAGGGGACTACGCGCCCGCCGACGAAAAGATCGACGTCACCGTCGCCATCGAAATCGGCCGCGGCGACGCGCGATTCGCTGAGGGTCATGGATGGCAGATGGCCGTCTGCCTTTCGGAAATTGCCACGCCTATCGTTCATGTACAACCGGTCCTGCAGTGCCGGCGACATCTCTGAGAACTCATTGCCGCCGCTCACGACGTAAAGATCGCTGTCAGCGTCTCCGTCAGCGTCGAAAAACACCGCTCCAAGGTCCTCCGACACGCGATCCTGCTCGAAGATTTTTTCGTTGCTGCTGACGAACCTTCCGTTGCGCTGCTGGATCAGGAGCTGGCCCGGCTGATCCTTCGCGCCCCCGATAAAGAAGTCATCCAGCTGGTCGCCGTTCACGTCGGACACGGCCATGAATGGACCTTCGGTCGAGAGCATTTTTGGTATCAGGCGCTCGCGGTCGAAATCCACGAACTGGTTCTCCCGATGCGCGAACTTCACAGCCAGCTGTTGGGTGACGTCAGTGAGTAGCGGCGTGGAGGGTTGTTCCCTAACAGGGTTTGCGGCCGCTGAGCCAGCCTGCCGAACGGTGAGACGCTGGTTGGCCGCGACCTTCTCCTGGAAGCTCACACGTCCATCCGGCCACTCGACTGTCACCGATTCGACGGTATCGAGCTGACCGATCCCGAAGGTCAGGACGTAGTCGACGCTCGACTGAAATCCGCGCGAGGGCATCATTTCCTGAAAGAACAGTTTTGCTCCATTGCGCAGCGTTACCTTTGCGCCGATGCCAAACCGGTTGGCTCCCTCTCCTGCCAACTTCACCTGCAAGTACCGGTTTTTCAGGAGTGCGCGCGCGTTGTTGCGATAAACGAAGGCCTCCTGGTTGACGTTGTTCACGACCAGATCCAGCGCGCCGTCGCCATCCAGATCGCCGTAGGCCGCACCGTTGGAAAAACCGAGCGTGTTCAACCCCCAGGCAGCGCCCTGGTTCGAGAAGGTCAGGTCGCCGTTGTTACGGAATGCATAGTTCGGCAGCATTGTCGAATCCATCGCTTCCACGAGCCCCAGGAAATCGACCCTCTTGCCCCTGGTGGCCGACCGCATCGTTTCATTGCTTGCCAGAAACAAGATGTAATCCTGCGATGTCACATCCCGGGCTATGCCGTTCGTCACATGGATGTCCTTGTGACCATCCAGATCGAAGTCCGCGATCAGCGCACTCCAGCTCCAGTCCGTCCGCGCGACACCTGCCATCTGACCGATGTCACTGAACGTTCCGTTCCCGTTGTTCAAGTGCAGGATATTGCGGGTGAACTGGTGGTGATAATCGTTCTTCAGCTTTGTCTGGTACGCATCCCAGTTCTCGAAGGCGGACGTCATTTTAAATCTGTAATCGTCCTCCGGCAGCATGTCGGTCACGTAAATGTCCGGCCAGCCGTCGTTGTTGATGTCCGCCACATCCAGCCCCATCGAGGAGTAGCTGATGGACGGCATCTGCCGGTCGAGCACTTCGGCAAAGGTCCCACCTTTCCTGTTGATGTAGAGATAGTCCCGCTCGAAGAAGTCGTTGGAGATGTACATATCCTGCCAGCCGTCTCGATTCACGTCACCAACCGCCACACCCAGCCCAAAGCCGATCTCGCTTCCGAAAATGCCCGTTTTTTCGCTCACGTCTTCGAAGCGCCCGCCAACATTGCGAAAGAGCTTGTCTCCACCCAGGCTGTCGCGCACGTGCCGAATGTTTTTCAGGCCGAAGCTGCTCGCCGGCCTGTAGGAGTTGTTGACAAGGTACAGGTCCAGAAGTCCGTCGCGGTCGTAATCGAAGAAGGCGGCGTGCGTCGAATAGCTTTCGTCCGCGAGGCCGTACTGGGCCGCCATCTCGGTAAAGAGGGGCACTCCCTTTGCGCTGAGGCCCTTGTTGATGTAGAGCTCGTTCGCCCGGCGCTCGGCAGCAACCTTTCCTGCATAGCACACATAAATGTCCAGCAGGCCGTCGGCGTTAACGTCAGCGAAGGTAACACCGGTGGCCCAAAACCCCTTTCCTGCCACGCCGGCCTCTTTTGTCACGTCCCTGAAGCGGAAATCGCCCTCATTCAGGTACAGGCGGCTTCCGCCAAGATTCGAGGTGAGCAGGAGTTCCGGCAGGCCATCTCCAGTGAGATCGCCGAGCGCCACACCTCCGCCGTTGTAATAGTTGCGGTAGGTAAAAACGTTCAGGTCGCGGGTATCCGTGAGGAGGTTCACGAAGCGCACTCCTGTGTAGCTGGAGGGAAGCCTCGTAAAGAGCTGGCCGTTGGCCGGCGGTGGCTCATACCTGAGCGCCCTCTCTCCGGTCCCGTCCGCACCGGAGCAGCCAGCGATGAGACACAACCCTGAGAGCATCATCCGGCGCCTCAGGGCAAATACCTGATTCATACTTTTGGGCTACCAGACAGGGGGTGCGCGGCGACGCTTTTTGCGACGCCGGCAAACGGGAGTAAAAAAACCTGAGGCCTACTGCACCATAGCCTGCTCCGAGGAGCAGGCTATGGTGACAACATCAACGAACGCTCCCGGAACTAATATCCAGCGTTCTGCGTCAGCAGCGGGTTGGCGTCCAGCTGCGTTTGCGGAATAGGCATCAAAATGCGATAAGGTTCCCGCTGCTCCTTGCCGCCAATCATAGTCGTCGACCAGACATTCGTAAATTTGCCGTGCCTTATCAGATCCTGTCGCCGTTTGCCTTCGACGGCGAGCTCGAACAGCCGCTCACGCAGGATCACGTCGCGACTGACAGAGGACAGGAGCTCCGGCGGATTGAAGGCCCGCGCGCGTAGCGCATTCAGCAGCACAAGGGCACCGCCCGTGTTCCCCAGCTCGAACAGCGCCTCAGCCTTGATCAGATAGATCTCGCCCAGGCGGAAGAAAGCGAAGTCGTTGCCGTGGTCGGGGCCCAGGTGCTTTGGATCAACAGGCCACTTGTAGATACGAGCGCCTTCACCTTCGGCTGCCTGCGTAGCGTTGGCGATTGTCGGCGTGAATACAAGCGGCCGGTTTTGCCGGTCAGTCACCGGCACGCCAGTCTCCACGTGCACCTGCGGTCCCGCAAGGAAGGTGGCATCCCTGCGCTTGTCGTCAGAATCGAAGGCGTTGTACGTCTCCGCCAAGGTCGAGAAGCCGTTCCATGGCGATGGGGAGAACTGGTTGTAGTGGAGAGCGGCGTTTACGAGGCGCAGTCCCAGGCCATCCTGGGCAAGGTGCTTGACGACAAAAATGTTCTCCCGCGACAGATGGTTGTCACCCCGAAAGTTGGCGGCAAAGGCGGCCTCGAGCGTGTACTGTCCAGAGTTCAGGATGCTGTCCGCAAAGTTGACGGCGTCCTGCCAGCGGGCCGGCCCGGGCTGCAAGCCGGCGGTCGTGACCTCACCAGTGAACACCTGAGCGTTGAGATACATATTGGCCAGAATGGCATCGGCGGCGCCTCTCGTGATGCGCCCGTGGCTGGCCGACGACACCTGCGTCGCCAGTGGCAGCTCCTTGCGCGCCGCCAACAGCTCCGTCTCGATGAACTGGAACACCTCGGCGCGGGTGTTGCGCGGGCGCGGCAGGATCTCGCTCGTAGTGACGATTGGTACGCCGCCGAACAGGTCCATCAACTCGTAATAGTAGAATGCCCGGAGCGTGCGAAGCTCAGCTTCTACCACGTTCTTGTCGGCTACCTGCACACCGGGTAGCACGCCGAGTACGACGTTGGCGCGCGCAACTCCGGTAAAGGCCTGCACCCACGCGTTGTTCAAGTCGTCGAGGCCGGCAGAGCTGTTCGCCTCCCAGGTCTGACGGTGAAGTTGAAGCCACCGATTGTTGTCGGCCCAGTCCCCGCCGCGCGTAGGCACGATCGTCTCGTCCGTACTGACTTGGGACACGTACCAATAGCTCCCGGCTGTGCCAGGAAAAATATTCCGCAGCTGTGCGTAAACGGCCGCCAGACCGCCGATTATTTCCTGCTCGTTCTTGTAGAACTGCTCGGGCGTGATGGCGCTGGTGGGTGTCTCGTCCAGCTCCGTGCATCCCTGCAACAATGCCAGGCCCGCGGGCACGAGCAGCAGCGTACCGAGGCCCGCAGTTCTGAAGGAATTCCTTAAACGTGGTTTCGTCATATGTATCTCGCCCGGAGGCTATGAGGGGTAAAGAAAGTTCTGGACGCTAAGTGAAACCTCAGAACGCGACACGAACCCCTGCGGTAAACGTACGGGGACGCGGATAGCTGAGATAGTCGATACCGCGCGAGGCCAAACCAGCATCCGCGTGCACTTCAGGGTCATAGCCGGAGTACCCTGTTAACAGTAGCAGGTTGTCGCCCGAAAGGTAAACCCGGGTGTTCCGTGCCTGTCCGATGAATGTAGGCACGTCGAACGTGTAACCCACCGTGAGATTCTGCAGGCGCACAAACGAGCCATCTTCTATCCAACGGGACGAGTAGATGGCCGGCTCCCTGATACCGGTCGGATCGTTCAGGGCCGACGCAAGGAAGTTCTGGTCCTGCGTCGCCTTGAATTTCGTCGCATACACCAGTGAAGTGTTGTTGAACACATCCCGTCCTGATTCGCCACGGACCAGCATGCTGACGTCGAATTTGTTCCAGTTGACGTTGCTGCGGAAGCCGACGGTAAAGTCCGGATTAGCGTTCCCGATAACGACTTGCTGGGCGGTGCCCTGGTTCGTCGTCTGACCGTTGACGCATTTCGTGTCGTCCGAAACACATTTGAACAGTTGCTTTCCCTCAGAGTCGACGCCGAGGAATACGGGGCCGAAGAACGTGCCAAGCGGCTGGCCCGGAATGATTCGCTGGGAGACCTGCCCGGACTGGCCTTCACCGCTAACACCACCAGTGGTAATGAAAGAGCGGCCGCCCAGATCCACTACTGTGTTTCGCTCCGCGGCAAATACGAGCCCCGCTGTCCAACGAAGGTTCGGACCCCGGTTATACAGCTCCCCGTCCATGGAGAACTCGACACCCCTGTTGCGAACCCTGCCGATGTTCTCGAGCCGGTCCGCTACGAGCGCTGGCTGAGGCACGGCAACCGTGAGCAGCAGATCGCGGGTGTTCTTGACGTAGTACTCAATGCTGCCTCTGAACCGGTCATTGAGGAAGCCATAGTCAAGCCCGATGTTCTTCTGATCCGTCTCCTCCCATTTGAGGAGCGGATTGGCATTTCTCGTCGGCGCAACACCGGTTACAATCTCATCCCCGAAACCATATCGCGCGTCACCACCGGTTCCCAGCAGAATCAAGGACGAATACGGATCTACAGCCTGATTGCCCTGCAAGCCCCAACCGACGCGAAGGCGCAGGTCCGATAGCGGGGCATTGCGCATGAAGTCCTCCGCACTGATGCGCCACGACGCAGACACGGCCGGGAACAGCGCCCACTTATTCCCCGCGCCGAACCGGGACGATCCGTCATACCTGAGCACACCCGTCACGAAAATGCGGTCGCTGAAACCGTAGTTCGTTCTGGTGAAGAACGATACAAGACGGCTATCCTCCCGAAACGAAAACGGTGATACGAGTTCGCCGCCACCGCCCAGATTATTGAAGCTGAACGCATCGGTGAGGAACTTCCGGGACTCGGCTCCGAACGACCCGGTGCTGAAGTCGTTGAACTCGTAACCTCCGACTACTTCGACATCGTGCACAGTCGCGAAGTGCTCTCGGTAAGTCAGAAGGCTCTGAAGCGTGAGCGCCTGATTATCAATATTCACCTGTCGCGCGCGCCCCCCAAACACTGCTCCAAATGGACTGGAGGCGGGGAAGTACGTACGCCGCGTACCCTCCGAACGGTCTACACCGACGTTCACGCTCGCCGTGAGCCCAGGAATCAGATCCAGCTCGCCCGTCACGTTACCAAGCGTTCGGGTCGTCTTGGCCTGGTCGTCGATCTGCTCGGCCAGCGCGACGGGGTTGCGCACCGACTGCGAGCCAGCACCAATCTCAAAAAAAGTTGTCCGTCCAGTTTCGGTATCGGTCGAAGTGACCGGTAGGGTCGGGTTGAAGGTGACCATGTTGTGGAACACGCCCCCTTCAAAGCCACTCGTGTTATCGAATGCGAGATATTGGTTCTTGACATGTGAAGCAGTCAGATTGAGCCCGAGGCGCAGACGGTCGCTAAAGGCGTTGTGCGTACCGTTGAGGCGCCCCTGATATCGCTTGAGGCCGCTGGTGAGCGCCACCCCTTCCTGGTTCGCGTAATTGAGCGAGGCGCGGTACCGCGTGGCTGCCGATCCGCCGGCAAAAGACAGGTTGTGATTCTGCGAATACGACCTGCGGGTAACTTCTCGCTGCCAGTCCGTACTCGCCTGTCCCAAGTCCGCAAGGCGAGACGTGTCCAGATTTCCCTCGGCAACCTGCTGCTGGATGAACTGCCTGTATTGATCTCCGCTCAGCAGATCCAGATACTCTGCCGGAGCTGAGGTGGCTACATATGTGTCATACTCGATGGATGTCCCTCCACCGGCCGTGCCCTTTTTCGTCTGGATCAGGATCACGCCATTAGCGCCGCGGCTACCATAGATGGCAGTCGATGACGCGTCCTTGAGAATCGTGATCGATTCTATGTCCGACGGATTTAGAAGGTTCAGGGGGCTGCGGGGGAGTGACGGGCTGCCGCCGATGCCTATACCCCCCGGCTCCGTGTTCACGTTCTGTATGGGCACGCCGTCGATCACGTAAAGCGGATCATTACTGGCGCTGATGGAAGTGCCACCGCGGATGCGAATCTGCGAACCGGCACCGGGGTCGCCGCTGTTCTGCGTGATCTGCACGCCGGCGACACGCCCCGTGATCATCGAGTTGACATTCGGAATTACCCCGACGTTCGCGTCATCCGCATCGACGACGGCTACCGACCCGGTGATCGCCTCCGTTCGCTGCGTGCCGTAACCGGTCACGACCACCCCTTCGAGGACGGCGGCTCGCCGCGGGAGAGCGAATGCGAGTGTGGCCGTTCCGCCGGCGGTTACGCTGACGGTCTGCGTTAGAGGGCTATACCCGATCCGGCGTGCCCGCACACTGTGGGTTCCGGAGGGTACGCCAGGCAAGACATAGTTCCCGTCGTCCCGGGTGAGCGTCCCGCGCTGCGTTCCTACGATTACGACGGCCACACCAGCCAAAGGCGTCTGGGAAGCGCTGTCGACGACCTGTCCACTGATGCTGCCTGTGGGCTCCTGTGCACCGAGTTGGACCGTCCATAACAGGCCACCAACGAGCGCTGGAAAGAGGTAACGGACTACTGTCATACGACTGCCCTCCACAAGGTAGGGAATGGGATACTGCCACGATCACTGCGGGCGCTAAAAAAAGGAGGACGGCGCGATTTATCGCCGTCCTCGTGTTCCACACGTACTCAAGAGTTGAACGAGTTCATTGAAGTTTCGTATCCGCGAGCGGCTGGACAGCTCCGTGCGCTCGCGTTTGACGATATGGACGCGGCGTGCCGCGGCGGGATAAGCTACGTGCATTCTGTTCAGGAAAATTCCAGGGTGTGAAGATTTATCTCGCGATCTTTCAATGAAGAAAGAGATCGACAAACCAATCGACAAGCATCCTGGCGCCGCCAGACACAGGCTGACCTTCTCAGGATTCGCTGCGCTAGATTATCCTTGCCGGGAGCCGAAATGTCAAGGATCGGTAACAAGGCTCACTGGCGACTCGTCAGGTTGCACGCCAAAACGAGTCCACGCGTCACCATGCCGCGGAGCTCCCTGCAGCAGCTATTTTTCCTTGTGATTCCGGTGGTTAGTCCGCCATCGGCTGTGAGGTATGAAGCGCTGTCATGCACAATGCTTTCCTGGAATAATCAATGATGCCAGCACTAGCCAGAGCCGTATCGGCGCACCTCAGACACAATCCGGCTACCGCGCTTATGGTGCTGCTGGCGCTCAGTGCGCGAGTCGCTTTCGCTCAAGCTCACCAGACTCTCCCGGTTCTCGCGTTTCCAGAGCCCGGGCTCGACGACACAGCGGCGTACCAGGGGTACCAGACGCGATTCTTTCGCGACTCCAGGGCGAACGTTGTGCAGGTGTATCTCGATGCGCGTAGTGGTCGCGTCGTCAATCTCTGGGCCGACGCCTTCAATGAGAGCGGGGGCTTCACCATCCGCGACGGTGCCGGTCGTCCAGTGCGGCTCGCCTGGGGATCCGATGGCGCCGTCGTCACCGATGCCGGTGCCCGGCGCACCATCGAATACCATCTTACCGCTGACGCTCCCCGGATTGATATCGGCTGGATTCTGCTCGGGTCGATGCGCGTCGAGCGCGACCTGCAGTACTCGCGGCGCCACCTGGAGCCTTTTGGTGCGCCGACCTTTCGGCTGCGCGAGCTGGAAGAATTGATTGCGAACCTCCAGCGGCTCGGGCCGGCGGAACGGCGGCGACACCTTGCGCTACTGAGGGCGCCGAGCATTGCCGAGCTTCGCTCCCGGCTCCAGCCAGTGGTGTCGACCGTGTCTCGCGCGAGCCGTGGAGTGCGCGCGGTGCAGCCAGCGTTCGACGGCCGCAGCCAGCTCGCTCTCGAGCTCGGCGTCGATCCTCGCGAAGCAACAGTGGCACTTGCCGGACGCGTCGTCTCAGTCCGGTCTCGTTCACGTGGTCCCATCCACCTCAGGGTTCGCGTTGAGACTGATGCACCGCCCCTCACTGCCCTGAGCCGCGAACAGATATTCAATCCCGCCTTCCTGGCGTTTCTGGCACGTGCTCGTTCCACTCACGACAGCGCGTCCACGTCCGGCCAGGTTGTTTCAGATTCGACCGCTATTCAGCGATTCCGGTGGCTCGAGCGGCAGGTGCGTGGTGTGGAGCTGCTGAGCTCCCAGGAAAAGCTCATGGCGGGCTTGCCGAATGACGCCACGTACTTCGGACGCGACATGATGATGACCGCGCTCATGATGGAGACTGTGTGGTCGAGCACCATGGCCGAGCACGTCATCGCAAGCGTGCTGCGAAAGCTCTCCCCAACCGGCCAGGTAAGTCACGAGGAGGCGCTCGGTGGGCAGGCCATTCGCGAGAATGCGGGCGAGTACAACGAGGTTCTCGCGCGGTATTTCCGGCTCGCGCGGACAAGCGCGCCAGCGCTCGCTGGTCTCGCTCGCGCCCGCGAGCTCCTGGCCAACTTTCATGCGGTGCGCGAGAACTACAACATGCTTGACGACGAGTTCCAGCTGCCGGTGCTCGCAGCGCGCTATCTCGGAAACCCGTCGGTTTCCGCCTCCCGCAAGCGGTCGTTTCTGGCGGATTCGTCGGCCGGTGGAGTGCCCCGCGTAAAACTGCTGCTGCGTGAGATGGGACTTGTCGCACATATGGCCGCCCCATACGCGCAATCCCCCATTGCGACGAACCTCGTAGGCTTCCCGAAACGCGATTCCACGCGATGGTTTCCGGGCAGCTGGCGCGATAGCGGCGCTGGATACGCGAACGGCCGTTACGCGATGGATATCAATGCCATCTGGGTACCGCAGGCTCTGGAATCCATCGCGGACATCATCGCTGTATTGCGAACGCTTGGCTACACGCCAGACCAGATCGCCGCACTTGCGTCAGACACGGGTGGGTCCCCGCCCAACCCCATGCTGCGTGACCCGGATTTGCTTGTGCGCGCGGTCAGGACGTGGAACGGCGCCGTGCGACATTTCGTCGTGACGCTCAGCCCTCAGGAGATTCGCGCGAACGTTGAAAGCAAGCTGCGCTGGCTCCCTGCCGAGGAGCGGGAATACTGGCAAACAGTGTTACGGCCAAGCGCGGCCTTATCCGATTCGCTCGCATTCCTGGCCTTATCGCTTGACGCTGAAGCGCGTCCGATCCCGGTGGTGAATACGGATCCGGCCACGTGGCTCTTCCTGCACAATCGGGGAAAGCAGACTGAAATCCAGGACGCCCAGCGAGAGCGTGCGTTGCGCGATGTTCGAGCGTTCATGCGCCCCTATCCTGTCGGTCTGCTGGTGCCGGGAATCGGGCCTCTGGTCGCGAACGATGCCTTTGCGCCACCGCGGGTATGGGAGGCATTCCGCACCGATCTGTACCACTCCCCTCGCGTGGTGTGGGGACGCGAAGTCAACCTGTTCATGCTCGGCGTCGCCAAGCAGATCTCTTCCTCGTTCGATGAGTCGGGTCGTTTGCGGGATCCTGCGCTCACCGAGTACGTTAGCGAGCTCGACGAGGCTCTGCGCAAGACATCAGCCGCGGTGCAGGCATCCGGACTCAAGCACAACGAGCTATGGAGCTACCAAATTGCGGACGGGCGACTAGTGCCGATCAGATACGGCGCCAGCACGGACATCCAGCTCTGGAACATCACGGATCTGGCCGTGCAATTCGAATTGGCTCGGCTGCGCAATCCATAATCCCATGCTAACAGGGTTCGCCGCGGGCACACCGCGAGACGTCTCCAGATTGCGCCTCGCGTGGATGTTGGGAGTGCTATGGCTATCTCTTGCTTTCCTCACAGCATGCCAGAAAAAAACGCAAGAGGGCGACACCGTTCTCACCTTTTCCGGTAGTGCACTTGGCGCGGAGGGAACGCTGCTCGCGCTCCAGCTCGAGCGCTTCATGCGCGAGAATCCGGATCTCCAGGTGCGCGTTTTGCGCACTCCGGAAGGCGCAACGCAGCGTCACCAGCTCTATGTTCAGTGGCTCAATGCCCGTGTGGGCGACCCCGACGTGCTGCAGCTGGATGTGGTGTGGACGCCGGAGTTTGCGGCCGCGGGATGGATTCTTCCGCTCGACCGATTCAGTCCGGCCGTAGGCGACTTCTTTCCCGCGACCATCGAGGCCAACACGTGGGCTGGCAAGCTGTACGGATTACCGTGGTTCGTGGACGTCGGGCTTCTTTACCGGCGCACCGACCTGGTGCCGCACGAACCGCGCAGTCTCGACGAGATGGTTGCGCAGGCGCGCGCTGCCCAATCGCGTCCTGGGGGTCCGCGCTACGGAATCGTATGGCAGGGAGCTCGCTACGAGGGACTCGTGACCACGTTCATCGAGTATCTCGGCGCCTTTGGCGGGCGGATCATAGACGACCAGGGGAGGGTGGTGGTGAGCTCACCGGAAGCGGTGCGGGCGCTCACCTTCATGCGCAAAACCCTGTACGACGATCGGATCGCTCCGCTGGACGTGCTCACCTGGCACGAGGAAGAAGGGCGCTTCGCGTTCCAGAACGGGAACGCCGCATTCATGCGCAACTGGCCCTACCCGTATGCGGCGATGAACGATACAACTCAGTCGCGCGTTGCAGGCAAGTTCACGGTCGGGCCAATGCCGGCCGCTCCAGGTGGACGGTCGACGGCGGCCCTCGGCGGTAACCAGCTGGCCATCAACGCGCATACGAAGTCCGCGGAGGGCGCATACCGCCTCATCGCCTATCTCACCGCGCCCGAGCAGATGCTCGAGCGTGCGGCGAAGGTCGGGCAATATCCCTCGCGACGCGCCCTGTACGACGATGGCAGGCTCAGTGCCGCGTTGGCTACTCCGGTGGAGCAGGCGCGCCGAGCGATCGAAAGCGCCACGCCGCGCCCGGTGACGCCAATCTACACGGAGCTATCGGAGATCCTGCAGATAGAACTGCACCGCGCGCTGGTGCGGCAGGCCGAGCCCGAGGCCGCCTTGCGCTCCGCCGCGGCGCGTATCACTGCGCTCGTGGATCGCACTGGCATGCGAGAGTTGATGTCGAAGAAAGCGCGTTGAAGTCCGAAGCACGGCTCGGTTGGGCACTTGTAGCCCCTGCCCTGGGGGTAATCGCGCTGATCGCGCTCTTTCCGCTCGGTTGGACGGTGTGGGAGTCGCTGCACCAGCACGACCTGCGGATGCCCTGGCTGGGACAGTCCTTCATAGGCCTGGGAAATTTCGCCGAGATCATGCGCGACCCACGGTTCTGGGGAGCGCTGGGTCATACCGGATTTTTCACGGTCATTTCGATAAGCCTGGAGCTGGTGCTCGGACTTTTCCTTGCTCTCGCCATGAACCGTACGTTCCGCGGCCGTGGAGCGGTGCGCGCATCAGTGCTCGTGCCCTGGGCAATTCCAACTGTCGTCGCGGCCCTGCTCTGGCGCTTCATGTTCGAGTCGGAGGCGGGCATCGCCAACGCGGTGCTGCTCGATCTTGGCATAGTGGATCGGGCCATCGTCTGGTTCATTCAGACGGCCACGTCCTGGGTGCCCGTGATTCTGTCCGATGTCTGGAAGACCACTCCATTCGTAGCCCTTCTGCTCCTCGCCGGGCTTCAGAACATCGACAAGTCGCTCTACGAAGCGGCGAGCATGGACGGCGCCGGTGCATGGTGGCAGCTCACGCACATTACCATCCCACTGCTCAAGCACGCGATCCTGGTGACGCTGATTTTCCGAACGCTCGATGCGTTCCGCGTCTTCGATCTGATATATGTGCTCACCGGGGGCGGACCGGGCACGTCCACGGAACCAGTTGCGCTGTACGCTTTCAATGCGCTGCTGCAGAACCTGCGGTTCGGCTACGGCTCGGCGGTCTCGGTGGTGATCTTCGCGATAACCTTCGGTCTCGCTGTCCTTTATATCAGGGGACTTGGTGTCAGTCTTCAGGGAGACGAGCGTTAGTGCGCCGCTGGCCTCGCTGGCTGCCGGCGGTCGTTCTCACGGCGCTCATACTGTTCACGGCCTTCCCATTCTACTGGGCCATCGCCTCCTCTTTCACGCCGGAGGCAACGCTCTTCCGCGAACCCACCCTTTGGCCGCGAGAGTTCACGCTCGACCATTACCGGGCTCTCTTCGCCGAACGCGACTTCCTGACGCCGGTGCGCAACTCGCTCATAGTCGCCGGTACGACGACACTTTTCTGCGTGACAATTGGCGCGTTCGCGGCGTACGCGCTCGCCCGCCTCAAGTTCCGCGGCAAGGCGCTGATTCTGGGGTTTATTCTCGCGGTCACGATGTTTCCGCAGATTTCCATCGTCAGCCCCCTTTACCTGATGCTGCGCTCACTGCGGCTGATCAACACGCATCCCGGTCTGATTCTTCCCTACATCACTTTCGCGATGCCGCTCACCGTCTGGCTGCTTGTGGGATTCTTCCGGCAGCTGCCGGGCGACCTGGAGGAGGCGGCGCTCGTGGACGGCGCCACACGCTGGCAGAGCTTCACGAAAATCCTGCTTCCACTTTCCGCGCCCGGGCTCGCCACCACCGCCATACTCACGTTCATCTACTGCTGGAACGAGTTTCTTTTCGCGCTTTCATTTACGCTCGGTCCGGAGCGGCAGACGGTACCGGTGGCGATCGCGCTCTTTCGGGGCCAATACCAGGTGCCATGGGGCGAGATTCTGGCCGCCGCCGTCCTCGCAACCGCGCCCGTGGCGGCGATGGTCCTGATCTTTCAACGGCGGATCGTTCAGGGGCTGACAGCGGGCGCCGTCAAGGGGTGAGAAGGCGGCGAACGTCTCAAACCGCAAGCTGCGAACTGCCAATTGAACTACGACCGGCGCTTATCGGGCACCCCATCGCAGTTCGCAGTTCGTAGTTCGTAGTTCGTAGTTCGCAGTTCGCAGTTCGCAGTTCGCAGTTCGCAGTTCGCAGTTCAGAACGGCAAATACTGCGGCGGCGTAACCTTATTGGCACGCAGATAGGGGACCGTCTGGCCCAGCGTCCATGTGGCGTGCTCCAGCCCCGTAGAGATCCAGCGCCAGCCGATCTTCTTGTTTCCGGCGAATTCCGCCTGCGCTACAAGCTGCGCCTGGGTCGCGTCGCGGACGGCCTTGGCAAAGTGATCGTAGCTCTGGTTCACGAAGGTTTTGAGTGCCGCCTTGTCATGCAGATATTTTGCCGTGTCCGCATCGGTAGCCGGAGGCTTCTGCTTCCACGCCGCCGACAAAATGAAAATGTTGCCCCCCGCGGCGTGCTCGATCTGCTCGGCGAAAGTCCGAACGCCCGGGCTTGGCCTGTAGCCCAGCATCGAATCTGGCGCGACATCGACGTACTTGAGGACATTCTGCCGGCTCCTCTCCACGTCCTCCAGCATAATGGCGCGGGATGGTATTTGAATAGCGGATGCTTTCTGCTTGTTCGTTGGCTTCTGAGCAGCGACCTGGGCGGCGAGAGTCAGGGCGATTGCGAGGGCAAAATGGCGCATGGATGGAAGGTAAGGGAAAGTGGGAATCGCAAGGATTGTCCGCCCTCGAGCGGGCGTCGGGAACGGGCTTGGTGCTGGAAGAATACTGAAGATGCAGCATAAATGAGTGCCTGGCTAGACAGCACTATCGAACGCAAGCTCAAGTGTCGCCTTAGGCATGAGCGCATCCCATTGTTCGACCAGAGTTCGCAAGCGCGACCGCACGCGCGCCAGCTCAGTGTCCGTAAGCACACGAGGGGCGGAGCGGCCCGCGGCTGCCGCAAAATTTGCTGCCTGCTCGTTGAACTCCGCAGCGCTCCATGCGGCACCACGGGCGCGTTCCAGACCCAACATCCCCACGATATGCTCCACGGCAATCGCTTCATCGGGGAGCGTGCCCCTCATGCTTTTCCCATCGGTCTCTTCCATGTTCCACCCCGCGGCGAGAAGCCCGTAGAAACCGCTCCGAAAGCCAAGCTCACTCTCCACCGCGTAGTGGGAGAGGTCGTGCAGCGGGAAGAACGCTGCCTGTGGTCCTTGATGCCGCTGCCAAGTGACCGAGCCGTCGGCTCGGACACAGCGGATCACCGCGCCGCCATCAGCGCGCTTCGTGAGTTGGACCAACAGCTCGGCCATATATTAGTGGAAGGCACGAGAGTTCCAGCCGCCACGAGTCCGGTGCCGGGTGCTCGGTGCACGGTTCCCACGCCGGTGCCCCTTTATCCCCCGCTCACCGCCGCAACGATCACGATCGTACTCCCCTCCCCCACCGGCGTGTCGAGACCCGCGAGAAATCGGATACTCATCTCGTCCACGAAGACGTTCACGTGCGTGCGAACCTCGCCTCGCTCGTTGATGACGCTATCCAGCACCCGCGGAAACCGGGATGCGAGAGCGGTGAATGCGTCGCTCACCGTCGCGCACGGGTGATCAACATCCATTGCGGTGCTGCCCTGCGCGTACGGTTGAAGCGCTCTCGGAAGCTCTATCCTGATCATGGTTGCTGATTGACCGAAGTCGCAGCCGCCCCGATCACCACCGCTTTCACGCAAACGATGGACGGAAGACCTTCGGCAATCTCCCGCCAGCTCTCGCCGTCGTCCGCTGAAGCAAAGAGCCTTCCATTGCGGGTGCCGAAGTAAATGCCGGCAGGGTCGAGGCTGTCAGCTGTGAGCGAGTCACGCAACACGGTCTCGAACGCCCCGCTTTGCGGTAGTCCGCTCGCCAGCGGCTCCCAGGAGGCACCCGCGTTCCGGGTGCGGTAAACCCGAAGCTTCGCTTCGGGAACGCAGCGGAACTCGTCGGATTCGAGCGGGATGATATAAACCGTTTCGAGTTCCCTGGGGTGCATCTGCATCGCGAAGCCAAAATCGGAAGGAACGCCGTTCGCTATGTCGTGCCACGTGTCCCCCCAGTCGTCGCTACGGTACAAGCCCCAATGATTCTGAAGAAAGAGGCGGCCCGCACGGGAAGGGTGATTCACAACCTTGTGCACGCATTGCCCAAACTCCGGATACTTATTGGGCAGAAACTCGGCGCGAACACCCACATTGCGCGCGCTCCAGCTCTCACCACCGTTATCGGTACGGTAAACGCCCCCCGTCGAGATTGCGATCAGCATTCGCTTAACATTCGCGGGATCAAGCACGATGGTGTGAAGGCACAACCCACCGCCGCCAGGTTGCCACAGCGGCCGGTGCTCATGGGCCAACAAGCCACTCACAACGCTCCACGTATCGCCGGCATCCCGCGATTCGAACAGCGCAGCCGGTTCGACACCGCAGTAAACCACGTCGGTATTGCCGGCCAACGCGGGACAAATCTGCCAGATCTGAGCGAGCGCCAGTCCGGACTCGGCGGGGAAGCGCACGTTCTGCCGGTCCGGCCCGGACCATGTCTGCCCGAAGTCGTCGCTCGAACGGAGAACGCTTCCCCAGTGGTTGCTCTTGGGCGCTGCCAGGATTCGCTGGCGGCCGCCCCGCTCGTCGAAAGCGAGGGCATACACGGATTCGCCGCGGAAGTGCGGACCATCCCTGCGCCACTTCCTGCGAGAGCCATCGGACCAGAAGAGGAACGCCCCCTTGGCGGTGCCTACCAGCAAAAGGACGTCGCCCTGAGACAGGCTGGCAGCGCTAGCAAGAGCCATATGCAATCTCACGCGGTCGTTTGAATAAAAGATGCTTCACGGGAGGGAGCGGCGGTAGATCCACGAGAGAGCATTGAAGTGGCACAGCTTCGCAAGCCTTACCTGCGTCGGTGAGCGCTGGTGTACCGGAGTCTGTCGCGGCGACCTTTGATGGGCCCGACGCTTGCGGGAATGCCCGTGGCAAGGTATCAACAGCGCGGCATACGCAAGGTGAGTGATCCCCCATGGACGAGAGAGCACCCCAAGACGGTTCGGTACTGGAGCCGGACGTCGATCCTCTGGCGCAGGCCAGGCCCGTTAGCGCCGACGCGGAGGAACCCGATCTCTCCAAGACGGCCGCTGCAATCGAGAGTCCGAAGAGCCGGTCGCTGGGCATCACGGTTCTCGCGGTGCTCGCGCTTCTCTATACGCTGTACTTCGCGCGCGATTTCCTGCTTCCCATCTCCTTCGCGCTACTCCTGAGTTTTCTCCTGAGTCCTCTGGTCCGGGTGCTTGCCCGCGTCCGGATCCCACCTCCTATCGGATCGGCCATCGTCATGGTGGTGCTACTAGCTGTTCTTGGCTTCGGCACCTACGAGCTCGCGAGGCCGGTGCAGAGCTGGGCCGCCAAAGCGCCGGTGACGTTGGCCGCGGTGCAGCGCAAGCTGACGAAGCTGCGCCGACCCATTGAGCGCGTGACCAAAACCGCCGAGCAGGTACAGAGCGCCGCCACCGATGTCGCCGGCTCTGCCAAGACGACGGAGGTCGTGGTCAGGGAGCCTAGCTTGACCTCCCGCGTCTTCGGGACGACACAGCGCCTTCTGGCAGCTACGATGGAGGTCGCATTCCTTCTCTACTTTCTGCTTGCCGCCGGCGATCTCTTTCTTCAGAAGCTGATCAAGGTCCTGCCAAACGTGAGGGACAAGCGCAAGGCAGTCGAGATTGCCCGGGAGACGGAGTCCTCGATATCGACCTACCTGCTTACCGCCCTCGTAGTCAACGTTTTGGAGGGTGTGGTGGTCGCTTTTGCGATGTACCTGTTGGGCATGCCGAACGCCGCGTTGTGGGGCGCACTCGTGATGTTGCTGGAATTCATTCCCTACGTTGGCGCGGCAACGATGGTGGTGATCCTGGGGGTCGCCGCGATCACGACGTTCGACAGCCTTGGCCACGCGCTACTTGTCCCAGCAACGTTTCTCATCATCAACCTGGTGCAGGCGAATATCGTCAGCCCGATGCTGCTCGGCCATCGGTTGGCCCTCAACCCCGTCGCTCTTTTCGTCGGACTTACTTTCTGGTTCTGGATCTGGGGAATTCCGGGCGCATTCATAGCGGTTCCGCTCCTCGCGACGTTCAAGATTTTTTGCGACCACATCGAGACGCTTGCATCGGTGGGCGAGTTTCTGGGAACGCGCGACGAGAACGAGCGACGAGCTATTGTGAGGTAGGAAGGGGATTGCGGCCCTCACCTCTCACCTTGACTCCGACCCGGCCCCACCGTTTCATCCACCCATGCCCGACGCCAGCACCACGACGCTCCCCGCTTCCATAGATCGCGTACTCAAGCTCTTCCGCTCCCTTGGCCGCGAAGAGAAGATGCAGGCCCTTGTTTCGTATTCCCGAAAGCTCGAGCCCCTTCCCGACCGCTTCAGGAATCTCGACCGCGCCGAGTTCACCGTGCCGGAATGCCAGACCCGCGTCGACATCTTCCCCGAGATGCAGGATGGCAACCTGCACTTTTACGCCGATCTCGACGTCCGCCAGTCTCCGACCATCGCCGCGTTCCTCGCCATTCTGTTCAACGCCGTAAATGGTCACCCACCCGCCACGATGCTCGCTATTCCAAGCGACTTCGTGCACCAGGTGATGCAGAACGTCGGCCTCGCGGCGCGCGAGTTCGGCCTCAACGGCATCGTCACGCGGCTCAAACGCCATGCTCTCAACGCACAGGCAGGGGAGACTGTTTCGCCGCTTCGCGGTTCGTAATGACTAGCTTCATGGAAAGCTTGCGGTAACCACGTTTCGTGCTTACTCCCGTTTCCCGTTTCCCGTTTCCCGTTTCTCACTCACCTCCCACTTCCATCGTCATCGAAACCACATGTCCCCCGTAATCATTACCGTCCGCAACAATGGCCCGTACCGCGTCGAGATCGAGAACGATGGCGACGTCAAGCTCGTCGATCACGAAGGGAATCCCGTCGCCATGCCCGGACTGAAATTCTCGCTCTGCCGCTGTGGCGCGTCGTCAAGGAAACCATTCTGCGATGGAACTCACAGCAAAATCGGCTTCAAGGGCGCGCAGCAGGCGGCGGCCGGGTTCGACGCCAGAAATAGCGGGGAATTGCCGGGTGCTCGCCCACGGGCAGATGGGAGCGGGGAGTCGCCGTCACCGCCCAGCGTGAGGGAGGAGGGGCCGGTCTGATATCGAATTACGAAACCGTCACCTCTCGAGCGATACCACTCTCCAGTCCGCGTTCCGCACTGCCCACCTCCGAGCGGGAGCTCGATGACATCCTTTCCGCGCCGAGTGAGTCCGTCATCCGCGCGCTCGCTCGCTGTCCGGGCGACATCATCGTGCTTGGCGCGGGTGGCAAAATGGGTCCGAGTCTCGCACGCATGCTCCGACGCGCCGTCGACGTACTCGGCGACGGACGACGCATATTCGCGGTCTCGCGATTCGGCTCTGGCTACATGGAAGCTCGCCTCAACGAAGCCGGTGTCGAGACCCTCAGGTGTGATCTTCTCGACCGCGACGCCGTCGCCCGACTTCCCGACGCTTCCAGCGTGGTGTTCATGGCCGGCCAGAAGTTCGGAACGTCGGGCAACCCCGCTACAACCTGGGCGATGAACGTTCTCGTCCCCTCGATCGCGGCCGATCGGTACCCGAACGCGCGCACCGTCGCCTTCTCTACCGGCAATGTGTACGGACTCACGCCTGTCGCGGACGGCGGCTCACGCGAGGTAGATCCGCCAGCGCCTGTCGGCGAGTACGCGCAGTCGTGCGTGGGGCGCGAGCGCGTGCTCGAGCATTACTCTGACTCGCGCGCCACACCCGTCGCGATTCTCCGCCTCAACTACGCCAACGACCTCCGATACGGCGTCCTCACCGACATCGCGCTCGCTGTCTGGCGCGCCGAGCCCGTGGATCTCGCGATGGGCCACGTAAACGTCATCTGGCAGGGAGACGCGAACGCGCGCGCGATCCAGTGTCTGCCGTTGGCTTCGACGCCACCATTCGTCGTCAACGTCACGGGATCGGCAACGCTCTCGGTGCGTGGCATAGCCGAGCAGTTCGGGCAGATCTTCGGAAAACCGGTGCAACTCGTTGGACGCGAAGCACCCGACGCGCTCATCGCAAACACCGGCAAGGCGAAGGCGATCTTTGGCGAACCCGAAACCAGCGTCGACACCATGATCGCCTGGAC
>JBPCJT010000334.1:0-12613 GCA_051005015.1 Gemmatimonadaceae bacterium
CTGCTACGCCGCGGACCCCGTGGCCGGCCAATCGCAACGGTTGTGAGCGCGGCTGGCCGCGGCGCCAGCGTGGCGGGGCGCCACGGCGCTCGCGGAGCGCGTTGGGCGGGAGGTCAAGCCGCTCGCGGTGCCGGCTGGCTCGGCGAGCGTGGCGGGGAGATTTGGGACCGCGTCCCGCGCGAGGAAATAGCGGAAGAGGTAGGCGATTACCTGACTTCTGCCCGCGAAGCAATCAACGACACGGTGGCACACGAGCTGGCGGATCTTCGCAAGGCAATCCGGCGCCAGAGGAAGCGCCTGGGCGTCTAGTGGAACGGCCATAGCGCGAACTTCGGCGTCGCGGTTGCGCCGGATAGCGTGGTGGTGCGCGGTGGCATTTGTCGCCATCGCGCTGGTGCCGTCGGTGGCGTACGCATGGGCGCCAGGTACGCATATATTCCTTGGCGAGGCAGTACTCCGGTCACTGGCTAGCCTGCCTCCGGCAATAGCCGCCCTTCTTGCCGCGTTCCCGTATGATTTCCTGTACGGGTCGATCGCCGCGGATACCAGCATTGCGAAGAAGTACGCTCCGGCCGGCCGGCACTGTCATTCATGGAACGTGGGACTGGAAATCCACGATCAGGCGCGTGACGACCGAATGCGGGCTTTCGGCCTCGGCTACCTTGCGCATCTGGCCGCCGACGTAGTGGCGCACAATTTTTTCGTACCGCGCTACCTGGTCATCGCATCAAAGACTTCCGGACTTGGCCACAGCTACTGGGAAACGCGTTTCGAGACACATCTTGGAGAGCGGTACGGGCGGCGGGCCCGCGACGTGATCCTTCTGGATCATAGCTTGGCCGATGGCCACCTGGACCGGATACTCAGTCCCACGATTTTCAGCACACGCACGAACCGGCGAATTTTTCGTGGCATGGTTTTCGTGACGGACACAGAGTCGTGGCAGCGGATTTTCCAGCTCGCCGCGGAGAACAGCCGTTGGGACCTGAGCGACCCCGAGGTCGGCAAGTATCTGGCCCGGTCCTTCGATTATATCATGGATCTGCTGCTGCGCGCCGATAGCTCGGAAGCACGCCGATTCGATCCCGCGGGAGACGGGGCGCTCCAGCTGGCGAAGCAGGTTCGCCGGGACGCCCGGAAAAGTGGCATGGAATACCGGTTGGCGGAACAGGCCGTCCGTCACTTCGGAATGCCTGAAACGGAACTCCGTTATTCCGCGGATCTCCCGCAGCCGCTTTATCCCCCGGCTCGCTCCGACAAGATCTGATTGACGCGTCTGGGATCGGCACGTCCGGACGACTTCTTCATTACCAGGCCGACGAGAACACCCTGAAGTTTTCTCTCCCCGCCGCGATACCGTTCCCACTCCTTTCGGTTTTCCTCGATAACGGCATTGACCCAGGCCAGAAGCGAGTCAGAATCGCTTACCAGGAGCAACCCATTGCGCTCCGCTATCTGTTCGGGGCGATCGCCGGTTTCGATCATGCTCGCGAACACGCGCTTGGCTGCCGAATGGCTGATTTTGCCATCACGTACCAGGTTCAGCAACGCGGCCAAGTCGGCTGGCCGAACACCAAATCTCGTAATGCTCGTGTTTGTCGCGCGCAGAGAGCCAAGAACCTCCCCCATGACCCAGTTTGCGGCTGCCTTTGCATCGCCGTGCTCGCGCGCCACTGCTTCAAAATAGTCAGCTAAAGGCAGCGCTGACGTAAGCACATCGAGGTCGGCCGGCGCGAGGCCGTATTCCCTCGCGAATCGTGCCCGCTTATCCCTGGGAAGCTCGGGCAGCTCCGCCTTCACCGCGCAAAGCCAATCCTGTGACAGAATCAGCGGGGGTAGATCGGGTTCGGGAAAATAGCGGTAGTCGTGGCTGGCTTCCTTCGATCTCGCCGGTCGCACCTCTTCACGAACGGCGTCCCATAACATGGTCTGCTGGATGACCGGCTGGCCTGCGTCCAGTAGCTCGCACTGGCGCCCGAATTCAGCGTCGAGCGCGCGTTCCACTCCCGAGAACGAATTCATGTTCTTTACTTCAGACTTGACTCCAAGCTGTGTCTCGCCCCTGAGCCGAGTGCTAATGTTGGCGTCAACGCGCAGACTTCCCTCCTCCATGTTCACATCGCTCACGCTCAGGAACTCGAGCGTCTGTTTCAGGATCCGGAGATAGGCTCCCGCGTCCATAGACGAGCGAAGATCCGGCTCGCTCACGATCTCGATGAGCGGCACTCCAGCCCGATTGAGATCAATAGCTGTAGAGCCGGCGTAGCGGTCGTGCAGCGACTTGCCAGCGTCCTCCTCCAGGTGCACGCGCGTGATGCGAATCGTCACAGGCGAGCTGTCAGGACGCTCCCCGATCACGAGATGCCCGTTTTCGGCGAGCGGGCGATCGTACTGCGTTATCTGATAGCCTTTGGGCAGATCGGGATAGAAATAGTTCTTGCGAGCGAAAATCGAGACTTCGTTCACCTTGCAGCACAACGAATGCGCCGCGCGCACCGCCAGCTCCACCGCCTGCGCGTTAAGAACTGGAAGCGCTCCGGGAAGCCCCAGGCACACGGGGCATGTGCTCGTGTTGGGGTGTGCACCGAACTGCGCAGAGCAATTGCAAAAGGCCTTGGTTCTTGTCTTGAGCTGCACGTGAACTTCAAGACCCACCACCATCTCGTAACGGTCGCGACTCGTGGGCGGCAGTGGCGTTATCGTCACTGATGTGCCTCAGGGCCCAGGGAGCGCTCCAGCGCAAAGGCCGCTCCGAACATCGCCTGTTCGCCAAAGTGGGGAGCGATGATTTGCCCGCCAACAGGGAGGCCGTCCACTCTTCCAATGGGAACCGACATCGCCGGAACGCCGGCAAGATTTGCCGTCACCGTGAAGATATCGCTGAGATACATCTCATAAGGATCGTGGGTCTTTGCCCCCAGTTCGAACGCCGTGCTGGGCGCGGTTGGAGTGAATAACACATCAACTCCCGCGGTAAACACGGTGTGAAAGTCTTCCGCTATGAGCGTCCTGACCTGCTGCGCCCTCTTGTAGTAAGCATCACGGTAGCCTGCCGAGAGCACATAAGTTCCCAGGAGAATCCGCCGCGTAACCTCGGCGCCAAACCCCCGCGAGCGTGTGCGCTCGTACATCGCGGTGAGACTATCGCCAGAAACGCGCACGCCATACCGAACGCCATCGTACCGCGCCAGATTCGAGGAGGCTTCCGCTGGGGCGATGATGTAGTAGACTGGTATCGCAAGGTCCGTATTTGGTAGCGATACGTCCTTTATTACCGCGCCCAGGTCCTGCAATCTGGCCAGAGCGCGATCACACAGGGCCGCTATGCGCGGATCGAGGGACGCCGCAAAGTATTCCCGGGGACGGCCCACGACGATGCCTTTCATCGTCCTGGAAGCCGCGTCCCGGTAGCTCGGCACTGGACGCTCCGTGCTGGTTGAGTCGAGCGTGTCGCGTCCGGAGATCACCTCCATGGCGGCCGCCGCATCGCGCACGCTCGCTCCGAGAACGCCTATCTGGTCCAGCGACGAAGCGAAAGCCACCAGCCCGTACCGGCTCACACGCCCATATGTTGGCTTGACGCCGACAATCCCGCAAAACGACGCCGGCTGCCGAACCGATCCGCCGGTTTCCGATCCGAGCGCTACGCGCACAATTCCCCCCGCCACCACACCCGCTGAGCCGCCGGACGAGCCGCCCGGCACGCGCGAGGGATCCAGGGGATTTCGTGCAGGCCCGAATGCGCTGTGCTCCGTGGAGGAACCCATCGCGAACTCGTCACAGTTGGTCTTGCCTGTGAGGACCGCTCCGCCGCGCTGCAGGCGCGTGATAACGGTCGCCTCGTAAGGCGAGATATACCCTTCCAATATCCGTGATCCACACGTAGTCGGGAGATGCAGCGTGGCGATATTGTCCTTCGCCATGAATGGAACTCCCGCCAGGGGACCGAGCTCTACGCCGGCATCTATTTCGCGCTGGACTTCTCGTGCCGCTGCAGCGGCACGCTCCTGATCGCAAGAAAGCACCAGATTCAACCCATCGCGATCCTGCGCTCGAAGCTCGCGCATCCGCTCAAAAGAGCGCGCAACCGCGGTGATGCTGTCAGGCCTGGGTCCGAGCGCCGGGGATGTCACTCCTGTCCCTCCGCGGCGTCCTGGTGGGTCGCTAGCCGAGGCACGATGAAAAAGCTCTCGCGCATTGCAGGCGCAAAACTTTCGGGCGGAAGGGACAGCGGATACGGAGGGCCGGCGTCTCTCCGCAGCGGCAGACCGGCGTCCCCGACTCCTTCTGAACCAAACACCCCCTCTGTTTTCGCCTGCGACAGCACTTCCATATGTCCCAGAATGCCGTTCAACTGGCCAACCAGAGAGGGAATACGGTCGTCCGCCAGCTCCAGACGTGCCAGAGCGGCAATATGAAGCACGTCATTACGCGAGATGGCCATTCACTCATGCCCTCGCTCGAGTTTCGCCTGAGCCACTACCAGAGTCTTACGCCCAATGTCCGCGTCGTCAAAGTCGATTCGTACCTTCGTATCGCGTCCCACTCCGTGGACTTCTGCAATGACGCCGGTTCCGAACTTCGCATGCTTTACGCGACATCCGACAGCGATTTCAGGAGCATCCTGCGATATCTCGGCCGCATCCGCAAATGAGGATCCCAGGTTCACCGGCACCCCCGGCCGCTCGAGGGATGGGCGATATGTCATGAAATCGCGCTCAACATTTTCACCGCGCTGGCGATCGAATCCCCCCCGCGCGCCAGCCACAAACGAGGCCCGCCCCGAACTCCGCAGCGCGATCGTGGGCCGCTCCTCCAGCAGGTTGCGCGGGATATCCCTCAGAAACTTGGAAGCCTTGCCCCGCAGCATCTCCCCATTTCTCCGCCGCTGTTCCGCGTGGCTCAGGTAGAGTTTCCTCTCCGCACGCGTTATCCCCACGTAAAACAACCGACGTTCCTCCTCAAGAAGTGCCGGATCATCGTGCGCCTTTGCGAGCGGAAAAAGTCCGTCCTCCAGGCCCGTGACGAAGACAGTCTTGAACTCCAGTCCCTTCGCATTGTGCATGGTCATCATCACCACCGCATCGGCGCCCGGATCCAGAGCGTCTGCACCCGAGAGAAGCGACGCCCTCTGCAGGAAGTGATCGAGCGGCGTGAGCCCGACTTCTCCACCTTCATCAGCGACAGTCTCGGCCGCGCCAGCGATCAACTCGCGCACGTTATCCATTCGCTCATTGGCATCCGTTCCCTCACCACGAAGGTACTCCGCGAACCGGATCTGCTCGATCAGATCCTTGAGGAGACCGTCAACGCTCGCTTCCAGCGCCTGCTCACGAAAGCGGCGGATAAGGCACGCAAAATCAGCGAGCGGCTGGTGGGCAGCGGCCCGCAGTCCCTGCTGCAGGTCGGCTCGTTCGGCCGCGACCAGGAGCGGCACACCAGCTTGCCTGGCTCGGGTCGCCAGAGCTTCGAGTGTCGTCTCACCCAGGCCACGCCGTGGTATGCCGATAGCACGCAGGAAAGCTTCGTCGTCCGATGGATTGGCTATGAGCTTGAGATAGCTGGTGAGATCCCGGATCTCGCGCCTGTCGTAAAAACGAACCGCACCGATCAACCGATACGGAATGTCATGACGCCGCATCGCGTCCTCGAGAGCGCGGCTCTGGGCGTTGGTGCGGTAGAGAACCGCGATGTCGCGCAGACCGAGATCACGATCCGCGCGCCGGCGCGCGAGCAGCTCTTCCGCCACAAAACGTGCCTCGTCCCGCTCGTCCAGACACGCGACCAGCGTGGCACGTTCTCCGGCCGGTTGCGTGGCACGCAGCGTCTTGCCTCGCCGTCCCAGGTTGGCGCTTATGACCGCATTGGCCACGTCAAGAATCTGCGGTGCTGATCGATAATTCTCTTCGAGGCGCACGACCACCGCTTGCGGAAAGTCCTTCTCGAAATCGAGGATGTTCCGGATATCGGCGCCACGCCAGCCGTAAATGGACTGATCGTCATCTCCCACTACGCAGACATTGCCATGCCCGCCGCCGAGTAACCTGACGAACTCGTATTGGGCCCGATTGGTGTCCTGATATTCGTCAACCAGAATGTGGCGGAATTGCTCGCGATAGGCGTTCAGGCGATCGGGGTTCTCCTGCAGTACGCGGACGGGAAGCACGAGCAGATCATCGAAGTCAACGGCGTTGGATTCCCGAAGCGTGCTGTCCAGCTCCCTGTAAACCGCCGCAGCCGCACGGGAAGCAGGATCGCGGGATAGCGCTTCGTATTCCGACGCCCGTACGAGTGCATTCTTGGCTTCGGAGATCGCCCCGCGGATTACCTTCGGCGACCACTCCTTCGCGGAAATTCCAAGGCGATCCATGATGCGCCTCACCGCCCCAAGCGCATCGTCCTCGTCGTATATGGTAAAGTTGGAAGTGCGCCCCACCAATCGCGCCTCCCGGCGAAGGATGCGCGCGCCAACAGAGTGGAATGTGCCCGACCACATCGAGGCCGGCCGCTCGCCAAGGAGCGTAGCGACACGCTCGCGCATCTCGCCCGCTGCCTTGTTGGTGAAGGTGACCGAGAGAATATGTGCGGGAGCAACTCCATGCTGCTCTATCAGCCAGGCGATGCGGCTCGTTAGCACGCGCGTCTTGCCCGATCCGGCGCCGGCGAGCACCAGCAATGGTCCCTCAGCATGCAGCACCGCGTCGCGCTGGGCGGAATTGAGACGGCCGAGTAGCGCGCTCTCGGTGAGGGAGGTCGTCATCCCTGAAGTATAACGTCGAAGGTGGCGCCTCGGTCCGCAGGAACGAGCACAAGACGGCCGCGATGATTTTCCTCGATGATTCGCCGCGCGAGTGAGAGACCGATACCCCACCCCGCTTCTTTCGTCGAAAATCCGGCTTCGAACACGCGGCGGCGAAGCTCGCGTGGCACTCCAGGACCATCATCGCTTACCCGAATTCGCACACGGTCGGCGTCTACCCGCTGGGCCGAGATCTCCAGCCGTCCGCCGCGGCCCGCGAGCGCGTCGATGGCATTCTTGGCAAGCGCCTCCAGGGCCCACTCGAGCAGCACCGGATCGCCCTGCACCACCAGCGGTTCCTTATCGCATGCCGACACTACCGTGACGCGATGCGCGAGCGTGGGCACGCGCGCCTGAAAATATCTGGTAACGTCCAGGGCCAGCTCGCAAAGATCAACCGTATCACGGCGTGGCGGACGCCCAATTCGCTCGAAGCGACTTGCCACGCGCTCAAGTCGAACCAGGTCAGCTTCCATGTGACGGACCACAGCTGCCGCGGACGGGTCATCCACCCGTTCCGTGAGGAGTTGCACCCATCCGGTGAGGCTCGACAGCGGTGTACCAAGCTGGTGCGCGGACTCGCGCGCCATCCCGGTCCACACTCGCTCGCGGTCTGTACGTCCGCGCATGCGAATGACGTAAGCACCCGCGCCAAGCACGAGAGCAAGCAGCACCGACTGAATGACGGGAACGAAGCGCAGGCCTTGAACAAGACGGCTGTCACCGTAGTGAATCTGGCCGACGCCGGCCTCCGCGACGGGAGCGTTCTCCTTGTCGAGTTCCCGCACGTATGCGGCGATCCGCGGGTCGGTCAGGGGCGCTTCGAACGGCAGATTTTCCGCGGCCGCGGGTTGGCCATTCGCGTCCGTGATTATGACCGGGACGCCGAGCCGGGCAATATGACGCGAGAGATCGAGCAGCGCCGCGTTTCCGGCGTCACTGCTGGTATCCGAGAGCGCCCGAAAAACGCGTGCGTACATCTGCCCCAGCCGAGCCTCATCCTGGCGCAGAACCCGCACTACCGTCCGGGTATAGAGCACGTAGGAGCCCACCAGGAGGCCCACCAGAACCGCCAGCAATACGGTGAGCGCGCCGCGGCGCATGTGGCTAGTCCAGCGTGTCGGCGCCCAGATACGGGCGCAGAACCTCGGGAACCCCGACGCTCCCATCCGGACGCTGGTAGTGCTCGAGAATCGCAGCAATGGTTCGGGGAAAAGCGAGTCCGGAGCCGTTGAGCGTGTGCACGAAGCGCGGCTTCTCACCCGGCGCTGGCCGGTAGCGAATGCTCGCGCGCCGCGCCTGGAAGTCCGTGAAGGTGCTGCACGATGACACCTCGAGCCACTTGCCTACACCGGGCGCCCATACCTCCAGGTCGTACGTCTTGGCGCTGCCGAATCCGGTATCCCCGCCTGCGAGCAGCACCACGCGAAATGGTAAACCAAGACGCCGTAATACTTCCTCCGCATGCCCCGTAAGAGCCTCCAGCTGGGCGGGCGAATCCTCAGGCGTGGTGAACCTCACCATTTCGACCTTGTCGAACTGATGCACGCGCAAAAGACCACGCGTATCCTTGCCGGCGGCGCCAGCTTCGCGGCGAAAGCACGGGGTGTACGCGACGTACGCGGCCGGCAGGTCTGTCGCGTCGAGGATCTCCTCGCGATACATGTTCGTGACGGTGACCTCCGCGGTCGGAATAAGAAACAGCTCGTCGTCACGGAGCGCGTACATGTCCTCTTCGAACTTCGGGAGCTGCGATGTGCCCACCATCGCGGCCCGATTCGCGACAAAGGGAACCCACACCTCCTCGTAACCGTGCTCGCGCGTGTGCAGGTCAATCATCCACGACATTAGCGCGCGCACGAGCCGAGCTCCCTTGCCGCGAAAAACGATGAAACCGGAGCCCGCTACCTTTGCGCCGCGAGGCAGGTCAAGAATACCGAGATCGCCGCCCACCTCCCAGTGCGGCCGCAACCCATCCTGGCCGCGCGGCGTTCCCCATGTGCGCAGCACGATACCACTCTCCTCGCCACCTTCGGGAACATCGGCAAGGGTGATGTTGGGAATCTGCAGCAGCAGCACGCCGAGCTCATCCTCCGACTCGGCGAGAGCTTGCTCGAGAGCTGTGATCTCCTTGCCAAGAGCGCGCGTCGCGGCTACCAGATCGTCGGCGCTCTGCCCCGCCTTTTTCAGACGTGCGACCTCCTGGCTCGAGGAGTTGCGCTTCGCCTTTTTCTCGTCAGCGGCGTGCACGAGGAGAGCACGGCTTCTAAGCAGATCACCCATTCGATCGAGATCGCCGCTGAGCGCGTCGAGCTTGCCTCGCCGGCGCATTGCGTCACGCAAGACATCGAGGTTCTCGCGCAGCCATTTAACGTCGTGCATGGCACGCTCCGCTAATTTTCAGGCACGCCCTCCGTGAGATCACGAAACCCGCAGTTCGGGTTCACGCGCACGCGGAATGTGATGGTGCGATTGCCCTGATCGACGTTATCTACCACGAGCTTCGTGTAGATTTCCGGCTTGAGACTGTTCTGGCATTCCGGTGGCTGCGCACGAATGACAACGACCTCGCCAGCACCAATGGTCAACGGGTTATCGCTATCGAATCCGCTGTCGGGTGCCCTTTCAAGAGCATCGAAAGCCTCGCTCACGGCGCGAAGCGCCGCACTGCCAAAGCCGCCCACCGCCGCCGGCGGGTAAAGGATGATGCGGCCGGACGAATCGATGTCGAATACGACATCGTACAGCGAAGTCGCCTCCGTCCGCACTGCCTCATGCCGAAACGTGTTGAGCGCTGTAGGCACGCTGAGCGGCGTCCCCGTGAGCGCGAAGACGGTGATGGTGTCGGCGATGGTTGGGAAGCGCGCGGTGATCCTGGTTGGATCGCCGCACGCTGCAACCCCGGCTAGCGAAACAACAGATACGATCCGTATTGCCTTCAGCATGCGCACCAATGGGGCACCACTCGGAGAGTTAGTTAGCGGCGAAGCATACCCCGCTCGCCTTGCGACATCAAGCGAGCAACGTCGCTTGACTTCGATAGTTACACCGTTATGATCGGACGTGATCCGCGCCGGCGTCGTTGTGTCGATATCGCTCGGCAACCATAATCGGAAAATCATTCTGCACACGCCGTCCGTCGTCCGCAATTCGGAATCTCTCAATTTGCCCACTATCCGCGACCTCGTCAGCACAGTCCGGCAGCGCGAAGGCGTTGCTGCCGCAGTTGTCCTCGGACGAGATGGGCTTCTGATCGACGGCCAGGGTGCGGCTGGGATAGACACAGAAGGGTTGGCGGCAATGGTTCCGGCGGTTTTGACTGCATCCGAGGAGCTCGGCGAACAGGCTGGCGGAAAGTCGCTCGCCACGTGCGTACTCGAGTATGCGGGCCGCATTATCATTATCTGCTCGCTGACGTCGGACGCCATTCTCCTCGTCGTCGCAAGTGAGTAGGCAGACATCGGTAGGCTGCTATTCGAGCTCCGGCGCAACCGGCGGCGCATTGCCGCCATCATGTAAATAAAGGAACCATTGCCCGTGAACGAGCGGTTGCGAGTACTGGTGGCGGACGACGAACCGCATATCGGCAGAATAATCAAGATGAAGCTCGAGCAGGGGCCCTTCGACGTCGTTCTGGTCTACGATGGACAGGAAGCCGTGGATGCCATGGAGCAAGGCGATGATTTCGCGCTGGTCGTGCTCGATCTCATGATGCCGCGATTGAGTGGACTGGAGGTCCTCCAGCACATTCGGGCGAACGACCGCTGGAAATCGCTGCCCTGTATCGTGCTGACCGCCGCGGGAGAACAGCAGTATCAGCGCAGAGCACTGGAAATAGGCGCAAGCGAGTTCCTCACGAAGCCATTCAGCCCTAGAAAGCTTTATGCGCGAGCCATGCAGCTCACGGGCGCGGAATCCGAGAACGCCGGCGTACGGGAAGCGTGAGCCGTTGGGCAGTGATCCTTGCGGGAGGCGTGGGCTCGCGTTTCTGGCCACTCAGCACACCGCGTCGCCCGAAGCAGCTGCTCGCACTTGTCACCGATTCCCCTCTTCTCGCCGATTCCGTACGGCGGCTCACGCCGCTGATCGCGCCTGAGCGAATCCTGATTCTTGCCAACGCTTCGATTGCCGCCGACATTGCCACGCTCCTGCCTGACATACCCGCCAGCAACATTATCGCCGAGCCGCGCGCGGCGGGCACCGCACCAGCGCTCGCATGGGCGGCGCTGGAAATCAAGCGCCGCGAGAGCGGCAGTGCCGTCATGATCTGCGTGCATGCCGACTGGGCGATAGGGGATGAGGACGGCTTCCTCCGGGTATTGTCTCATGCGGCGGATACGGCCGAGCGCGAGGGCGCGCTTGTCACCGTGGGTGTGGTACCGACACGCCCTGATCCTGGTTTCGGCTACATACAACTGGCAGATGCCGTCGATGGCGCATACCGGGTGGCGCGTTTCGCCGAGAAGCCGGACGTGTCCACTGCCGGCCAAATGATGCGCGACGGCTACCTCTGGAATTCCGGCATATTTGTATGGCGAGTCAGCGATTTCCTGAGCGAAGTGCGCAGGCACACGCCGGAGGTTACCTGCGCCCTTGACGGAGACCGGGGCATAGAAAGTTTCTTTGACGCAGTCAAGCCGGTCTCGGTCGACCAGGGGTTGCTCGAGCGAAGTGGCAAAGTTCTTGTAATCCCCGGTGATTTCCAGTGGGATGACGTGGGCACGTGGGCGGCGCTTCGCCGCGTGCGCGAGCGCGACGCGGGCGGCAATGCCTTGGCCGGGGATGTCCACGTGGTGGAGTCGAAGGGGAATGTGGTTCACGCTGAGGGAAATCGCGTAGTTCTTTATGGCGTATCCGATCTCGTAGTTGTCTCGCGCGATGGACTTACCCTCGTCACGACCGTCGAACGCGCCGCGGACCTCAAGGTGCTGCTCGATTCCCTTCCCGCAACTATTCGGGACCAGCCGTGAGCGGGCTTTATTTATACGATGACTTCGTTGCGCGGGCATTCGAGCCGTTCGCTCTCACGCGACCCACCAGCGAGCTGCGCGCCGGTGTCGAGCTCATTCGTGCCCGGTGGGAGTCGGCTCTCGGCACTCGCGCGACTGGCTCGGTGGTTGCGCCTCACCTGGCGGATTTCGAAGAGCTCGGCGCTCCACCGGCCGTTATAACGACTATTCCGGCCGGTTCCATTGTGGCGAATTCGCGATGCGTCGTGCCGCTCGGATGGTCGGGCCAGGATACCGACGTGTGGATGTGCCATGGTCTTGTGGCGGCTGTTCGCGTTCGAGCAGAACTAAATGTGGAAGAGCTCGAGGGCGGTGAGGCACCCCTCGAGTCGCTCGGCGCCACCGGGAATCGCACGGTAGAGATCGACGGAAGGTGGCTGACGGAAGTTTGGAGTTTCATCACCGATCTTGGGGCGCAGTTACGGGATGACATCAGCCGGCTTGCCCCGACGCTCGACTGCATTTCCGCGGCCCACCTCACGGTCGTTGGCAGCAATCCCGTTTTTATCGAACGTGGCGCGGCCGTTGAATCCATGGTGATAGTGGACGCGACCGCGGGACCCGTTCTTGTACGCTCGGGCGCGAGTGTCCGGGCATTTACCCGCTTGACCGGGCCAGTCGCGATCGGCAAAAACGCCAGTGTTCTGGGCGATCGAGTTGCTGGATGCTCAATCGGCGAAATGAGCGTCGTCCGCGGCGAGATGAGCGAGTCAGTGCTTCTCGGGCATAGCAACAAATCGCATGATGGCTTCGTTGGACACTCCTATCTCGGTCGCTGGGTGAACCTCGGCGCGGGTACGACGAC
>JBPCJT010000335.1:0-7824 GCA_051005015.1 Gemmatimonadaceae bacterium
GTTTCCAGGCCGATGGTTGTCGCACCATTCGCCTTGAGGCGCTCCATACCGGCGCGCACGATCTGCTTGCCGAGCCCGCGCCCTTGCCGGTCGGGACGGATGGACAGCGGCCCCATCCAGCCTTCAACACCCGATTGGTGAACCATATTGAACGCAACGATCTCATCGTGCTCATCCCGCCACACGAGCGCTCCCCCGGCAGCGTCATCTACCGAGTACCGCCAGATACTCGGATTCAGATGAGGAACACGGACTCCCGTCATTCCGTCCCTGCGATACCGCTCGGTAAAGGCATCGCTGAAAACGGCGTTTAGTGCGGAGATATCGTCGGCGCGCGCAGACACGGGCCCTGTAACGCGCGGCAGGCTTCGTACTCTCGAGACAGCCATCAGCCCAATCCCTCCATCAATCCGCCGCTCCCTGTTCTTCGGTTCGTCGAAGCTCCGGCGTGACATGATCGTTTGAATTCGGTTGTTCTACCACCGACGATCCCGTCGCCTCGTCGTACCTTACTGTAATCATGCGATCGAGGGCCTCGCGCACCGATTCGATGTGTGTGATGACGATCGCCTGGTCAAACCGGTCCCTCAGTTGGCGCAGAAGCGCCAGCACACTCGCGCGCCGCATTTCATCCAGCGAGCCGAATATCTCGTCAAGAATGAGAAGCGACAACGGCTGCCCCGCACGCTCGGCGATCATTTGAGAGACGGCGAGGCGGAGAACGAGATTCGCCAGATCCTCCTCGCCTCCCGAGATCACCGGCTTGGCGATCTCATCCTCGTGCACAATGATGTCGTAGCGCTCGTCCAGCTGCAGTCGCGTGTACCGCCCATCCGTAAGATCGGCGAGCAAGGTACT
The DNA here is from genome assembly GCA_051005015.1 of Gemmatimonadaceae bacterium. Lineage (GTDB taxonomy): Bacteria > Gemmatimonadota > Gemmatimonadetes > Gemmatimonadales > Gemmatimonadaceae > JACMME01. The sequence goes on from JBPCJT010000335.1 coordinate 859, forward strand.
GGCTGTGTCAGACAGCTCCGGACCCATTTCAGCGTTGAGATCTGCGCGCAGATCACTGAACGCGCGGTCGAGTTCCTCGTGCAGGCGGCGCCTGATGTTCAGCTCATCAAGGAGTTTCTGACGTTCCGAAAGCTCGCGCGCAGCATTCTCCGCGGCGTTGAGCGCCGCCTGAGCGCTCTGCAACGTGCTACTCACCGAAGCCGCTTGCAGCTCAGCTGCCCGTAACTCTTCGGAGGCCTTCCCGTGCGCATCGCGCAATCTGAGAAACACATCTTCGGAAAACGCGGCGGTCGCGCGCTCTGCTGTAAGGGCCCTCACGAGTTCGTCCGACCGCGCAAGCGCGATAGCCACTCTATTCCGTTCGGAGACGATGTGTGGTTCTCGCTCGATCTGCAGCCGAAGCCGCGCTGCCTTTTGATCGAGCGGGCCAAGGCGCTCCAGCTCGAGCCGGATGTTCTCATGGGCACGAGCGTCATAGCCTGCGGGGATTGTAGCCAACTCGCCAGCGAGAAGCTTCTCCCGCGTCTCCTTGGAATGCACCTCGGCCGAGAGTTGGGCTTTTTCCTGGATCGCCAGCTGAATCGTCGTCAGGCGGCGCTCCATGTTCGTAATGTCGTCGTACAGTGTGCGTCGGCGCTCCTCGAGCGAGGTCAGCTCCTCCGGACGCAGCGCGAGTTGCTCCAGGCGATCCTTGTAATACCGCCCATCCACGAGCACCGTTTCCATCTGCTCCCCAAGCAGATCGAGTACTGACTGGAAGTTGGCGCCAAGCGGCCGCATGCAGGTGGGGCATATGCCATCCCGGCCGGCACGCTGCAACTGCTCTCGCTGCTCCTTGAGTTCCGCATACTGCTTTCGCAACGTTTCCCGTTTCGTCGATGCTTCCTGTTGATCGCGTGTCCAGTCCGTGCGCCTGGCCTCGAGTTCACGATCTGTTTGTTCGGCTTCTTCGCGCTTCGCCTTGAGCGCCTCAATCGTTTCCCTCTCCAGCGCTGGCGCCTGTACGATCCGTCGTTGCCGATCCCGGAGACCGCGAAGCTCTTCCGATAGCGCACCTCGCTCCCCGAGCAGTGCGGAACGGCGCCCCTCCTCGCGCGCGAGCACCCCTTGGCGCTGGAATTCGCTCACGAGGGCGTTGAACGAGTGAAGCCCCTCCTCCAGCGGCTGTAACGCCTCGCGCGCGGCGGCGGTCTCGGCAAAATCGCGGTCGAGCCGTTCCAGCTCTCGACGATGAGCGGCGTGCTCTGCCTCCGCCAGGCGCAAGTCGACAAGCAGCGCCTGTAGCCGTTCACGCTCCTGCTGTGACGACTCCCACGCGGGTGTAATAGCCGCAAGGACCCGATCCGCCTCGCGCTTTCGCTTCTCCGCAGCGGTGGCGGTCTCTGCCGCGAACGCGAGTGCGTCTCTAGCCATGGAAAGCTGCGCAGCCACGTGAGACGCATCAGCCATTCCCTGCCGCAGACCGCCGATCTCCGCCACCAAATCCTGCCGGCGGCGCCGCGCCAGTTCCTGTGCGCCACGCAACCGCTCGTAGCCGAGCACGCGAGAGAGAAACTGGCCCCGCTCGGCCGGGCCCATCGCGGCCATCGCGTTGAGCTCTTTTTGGCCCGTGAAATAAGTACTGAAGAACTCTTCCCGCGACACGCCGATTCGCTTGCGGAGGAGCTCGGTTACACCGGTGGTCGTGGTAGCGATGGGGGCCGACGCCCCGTCGAGGTACAACTCCGCGCCGGTAAGCCCGCGTTCAACGCGATACCGGTGTCCACCAAGCTCGAAGTCGAGCGCTACCCGAACGGCAGCCCGGGGCTTCGCGCGATGGAATCGAATGCTGTCACGCGTGCCACGCGCCGCTGCGTTGCCATAGATTGCCCAGGCAATAGCTTCAAGGATGGTGCTCTTTCCAGCTCCGTTTTGTCCTATAATGCCCGTTAGACCGGAATGGAAGCTGATCTGCGTGTCCGCGTGCTGGCGGAAGTTGTCGAGCTCGAGCGAGAGCAGGCGCACTAGAGTGGGAGAGTCGCTTCGCCGCCCGGTCCGACCGCGGAGGCGTCCCCTTGCTCGAGGTAATGCACTCCAAGCTGGATGAGCGTGTCGCGGTCGAGCGCGCTGTCGAGCGGCCTGCGGTTAAGATAGCCGCGAAGCACATCTCCGAGCGTCGGACGCCGGCCGGGCGCTCCACCGGTGACCGTTCTCGTTATGGCCGGTCGCCGAAGGTCAATGTTCAGGTGAACCGCGCGCCTCCTGTACTGGCGGAGCTGCCGATGATTGAGTTCGCGACCAATGTGCCGCGGCACGTCGTGCACCACGAGCCGGACGATCATGTCATCAATGCCGCCCGGGATGGCATCGAGGCGATCCTTGATCGCCGCGTCCAGTTCCGTGGGCGACATCCCCAGTGCCTGTAGCGGCCGAAGATCGAGCACGCAACGGCTACACTCCAGATGGTGAAAGCGGTGAGTCGTGGTGCCAAGGTCAAACTCGATCAACCCTTTGCCGGGCAGGTCCAGCGCGCGCTCCTCCGCTAGCTCGCTCCAGGGATTTGTGCTGGTATAATCGAGTGAGCCCGAGTAGTAGGCGTTCGCCGCGATCTGCCTGTGCACATGGTAATGACCGAGAGCCACATAGGACCACTTGTCCGCATTCAGCTCTCGCCGCGGAATCTCCAGCGCCGCGCGTTCCACCCGCGCCGCCGCAGGCAGCACTCCCTCCACGTCGCCGTGGATCAGCAACACATTGTGCCGGTATCCTGCCGTGGGCAGCAACTCCGGACGAGGGCCCGGGAGATCGGGTACTGCAAGAACGAAAAGATCGCGCTCGGGAAAGAAGAACTTCCTCGGCTCCGAATGCGCCACATCGATGTCGAGCTCCTCGAACAGCCCGAGAATACTGCCGGTCTCCGTGGAGCGCGGCTGGTCGTGGTTCCCGGCTACCATGATTATCGGAACGCCGGGCAGCTCGCGGCGCATCCGGGCGAAATTCGTAAAGGCATGCACAATGGCCGGATTCATTGGCCGCACCATGTGAAAAATGTCGCCGCCAATCACCACAAGATCGGGTGCGATCCCGATAACGCGGTCAACGGCGCGCTGGAAGGTGCCTTCGATGTCCGCCTCGCGCTGATTCATACCGCGCTGAGTGAGGCGGTGATACTGGCGGAAGCCGATGTGAAGATCGGCGAGATGGACGAGTCTCACGTCCCTAATCTATCCGGAGGAAGATGAGCGGACTATGTCGGTGGAGCCAGGCCAGATGGAAAGCGGCGATCGGGAGCTTCCATTAACAGCGGCGGCTATCACGGCTTCCTGGTTGTGCGCAGCCGTTGCGTGACGCGAATCTGAAATCGCATCGGCGACTGATTTGGCGCTGACGCCTTGTGAAGCACGGATTTCACGAGAATCGTTGTCTCCGCGTCGCTCAGCCAGCCCCGTTTCCTGTCAAACTGCAAGATCCCGGTCACGCTGCCCGAAGACGTGCGTGTCACTCCTTCGGCCATCTCGGCAGCGCTGGAGTCACGCTCCACGGTACCGCGCATGGAGATGAAGGCTCTCTCGTCGGAAGATGTGAGAGAATCGAGACGGAAGACCGCGTAAATTGTTCCCGTCCCCCTCCCGTCCGGCTGCCCGGTGATTGGAATCGTCATCGCATGCGACCAGGTATCGCCAGGTGCCACTCGACGTCCTGGCAGCATCGCGGGCATCTGCGCCACGAACGTTCGCGCTCCCTGAGCTAGCAGGTCGGGACTGTCGAGAAGCCTGGCCGCCCCCTCTCTGGTTATACGCACTCTCATCCGCTTCCCCTGCAAGGCACGCCTGAGATCCTCCTGCACCGGCATCCCGGCGATTCCCGATTCGGAAACAGCTACGGAATCCGTGATGACGAGAACCGTCGCTCCACTGTCATCCACCAACTGAACGATATTCCGGGCGAGCACAGTCATGAATGACATCATGGTGAGACTCGTGTCCGTGTTGCCTACGCGTCGCGTGACGGTCACATGCATGCGCTGGTCGATGCGCGTGCGAATGGTGTCGCCTGTGCGTGGCTGTATGGCGAGAGTGACGCCACGGCCCCCCCGCTGCGCCAGAACGAGTTCGGGTGTGAGCGCAGGGACGAGCACCGAGCACGCTGCCAGCGCGACGAGAGACGCAACTCGATTCACGGGCGGCAAGCTGCAGCGTAACGAATCATTCTTCAAGCTACCCCGTCCCCCCGTAGAAGCTCCGGAAGTGTTGCATCCTCAATTCCTTGCGCGTCCTTACCGAGGGGATTTTGGATCCCCGGAATGCTTACCATTCAGATCACCTGGCGTAATACCTCAACGTGCAACTCGGCTCCTCGCCACCCAGTCGCCAGCCTCGGCGCGTCTCGCGCGGTAGCGCGCGCAGCGTCTCCTCGCTCCGGTTCGGGCTACTGGGTCTTGCGCTCCTGGCAAGCATCCTGACCGCGGTATTGATGCGGAACCGCGCCGGCGGAGATGCGCGCGCGAGCGACGCTCCTCCGCTCGCCGACATGCTTGATCTCACGCAGCGTCCCAACATACTCTTCCAGGTGTTCGGAACGCGCGAGCAGCCGCGTCTGATGCCAATCGCGGCACTGTCCGCGGCAAAGCCCAAGCCGATTGTTCTGGATGCCGAGGGTTGGCGCCGCTTCGACGCGATGTACATGCGAAAGGGCAAGAGCTATACACTTTATCGCGACGGCAACACCGACGGCACCGCGCACATCGTGCGAGGCATGTGGGACGGTAACGAGTCCCTTTACGAGCTGGCCAACTGCAAGAATCCCATTCCACTGGCGACCGTCAAGCTGGAGGGGGATGGCGCGCGTGATTTCGCGGTCGAGATGCTGGCGTCCAGCGCCCAGCTTGGATGGCAGCACGCGGCGCAGCCTGTACAGTCCGCGAACCTTGCGGAAAGCATGAGTCGGGCCACCGCTGACGCCATCGACGCGAAGGTGGACGAGTCCCTGCTGGACTCACTTGAATCTCGCGCGCTGGCGATACCTACCGGCGCCGGCCCCGCGCCAACGCTCGTTGCCTGGTGGATCGATTCGGTTGCTACCTCGGGATCGTCGTCCAGGGCCCTCACACGGCACATGTTCGTGATAGCCGACAAGGACACTTCAGGCAGCTATCGTGCGACCTTTGCCCACAAGGTCTCCGGTCCACTCGGGGATACGGAATTCCGCCGCTATCTCGACCACCTCGACCTAACCGGCGACGGTGTCGATGAGATAATCCTCGAAGGATGGCGTTTCGGCGGCAAGACCTATATAGCGATACTCGGTTTCGAAGCCGGAAAATGGGAAGAGGTCTTCAGAAGCCGGTCGGATTGGTGCGTTTCCGGCTAGAAAGCCTGGCTAAAGGCTTGCTGCAGTCCGGGACGTGCATTGGGGGGCGAATGGCAAGGGCTTTGGGGGGCGTGTCACTCCACGCCCATGTCCCAGGCCTGCTCGAGGTCTTTCTTCGAATAAGCCCGAAAGGCTGTGAGCGTCTGCGTTCGCTCGATGCCAGATACGCGTGGAAATTCCTCGGTAACCACCCGCGCGATCTGCTCGTATTCGGATACCTTGACTATCGCTACGAGGTCCCACTCCCCCGAAACCGAGTAGACCTCGGAAACTCCTTCGATCCCCGCGATCCGAACCGCGGCCTGGGGAGTCGCCTGCGGCGTGCACCGAATGAGTACGATCGTAGTGATCATGAGTCCACTGGAAAGGGTGGAACGTCGTTCTTGCGCCCTCGCCGAACGCCATTTCGAATTCTCTGCTATCTTACTCCGCCTGAGCGCGCGACGCCATTCACAATGCGGAGGATAGTGTGGGGATCGGTAAATCCAGAGGGCAAGCGGAGCAGGAAAACCCGGCGGCAACTCCGGCCACACCGGGAGCCGTAATCCGCGGACAGAATTCCGTGCATGTTCTTCCCTGCGACCCTTCATCGATTGCGGAGTTTCTCCCACAAGCGCTCGATCGCGTTGGTAGCGACGAGAACGCCACCCAGTTGCTCGTATTGACGTCAGACGCAGAATCCGCGATCGCGGTTGCACGCAGCGTGGCTGACGGTAGAGTCCGATCGCTTCGCGCAGTGCCGGTAACCGGTATTCCCCGCGCAATGCGCCTTCTTGCGGTGAGTATGCCGCATGTCGTAGCTGGAACGCCGACGGTACTTCTCGGGTTGATTCGTACCTCCGCGCTCAAGCTCGAAAATGTAAAGAGTGTGGTGATCGCCTGGGCTGACGGCATTATTGCCACGGAAGATATCACCGCCATGGAATCCATCATGGCCGAGGTACCCAGGGAGGCGCCGCGAACGATAGTAACGTCGCGCATGACGCCGGCTGTGGAAGCGCTGCTGGAGAGATATGCGCGGCGTGCTGGACGTGTCGGCGTTGAGCCAGCCGGCGACTTTGGCGGTGTGTCGATGAGTTTCGTGGCAGTGTCCACGGCGTCTCGCTTGTCAGCCCTGCGCCGTCTGCTCGATCACGTGAATCCGGACCTCGCTTCCATTTACATCCGGTCCGACGGTGCCAGAGCCGAAGTTGAAGACCTGCTTCGAGCGCTGGGCTACGGTCCTGCCGATAATTCCGTCAGCGTTGCGTTCCGGGCACCCGCAAAATGGGGAGCAGCGGTCGTTCTATACGAGCTTCCTGCCTCACGCTCAGAGTTGCGCACCGCAATTGGCCCGGATCAGCCTGCGGTCTTTGCTTTCGTGCGTCCGTCGCAGCTACCCGCGTTGCGCCTTTTGGCCGGAAGAGGAACGGTCACGCCGCTTACGCTTCCCGGGCCCGCCGAGAGCGCCGCGGCGCGGGAGGATGCGTTCCGAAGCGAGCTGAGCCAAATTCTGGCAGGGGGCGTTCCAGAACGTGAGATCCTGGCACTCGAGCCCCTGCTCGACGAATTCGATGGCGTTGAGATCGCCGCTGCCGCTCTCAAGCTCTTGCAGCGCTCCAGCGAGCCTTCACAGCC
>JBPCJT010000336.1:0-4928 GCA_051005015.1 Gemmatimonadaceae bacterium
GTGTTTGCCCGATATATCACCTTCGAAATACTTCCGGTTCGCAGTTCTTGCGACTGGGCGGGCAGCACCTATTGGCAAAAATGCACTCAACTCCGGCACCCTTCGTGGTTTCGCTTCAAGCGGACACCAATCGCTTGCGCCGCACGTCATCTCCTGATTTGGTCTGGCACCCGAGGATCACCTCTCCAAGAACGCCTCCAGCGATTCGAACAGTTTCACCGCATCCCTCGTCTTGCAGGCCCAGACAATCCGAACGCTATACCCGCGCTTCTTCAAAGCCCGCCGATTGCAGCGGTCGCGCGCGACGTTCCCCCTACGTTTCGATTGCCAGAATTCGGTGCGAGTAGCTGGGACGACGCGACCATAGCAGCAACGGTGCATGTGCCAGAAACATCCGTGAACGAAGATGACCTTCTTTCGTGCGGGAAAGACCAGATCCGGCTTGCCCGGCAGTTTGTTGCTATGGAGGGTATAGCGATAACCGAAACTATGCAGAAGGCGTCGCACAAGGAGCTCTGGCTTCGTATTCTTTCCTTTGATCGCCGCCATGTTGCGGCTCCGCTGCTCGGGCTTGTGAACATCGACCATTAAAGTGCCTGTCGCACCTGGTCGATGAATGCCCTGATGTTCAGGAGTTCGATTTCTCGATCGGCCGGATAATCTCGATGAAGGCGGTGTGGGACGATCAACTTAACGCCGGCTTCATGCATTTCTGCGAGCTGTGCTGTCGAGATGCCCGGCTGGATAGTGAAAATATGCTTGGTCCTCACCCGTCGACCTTCATTTAGGACTTGTCTCCAACGATCCTTGCACGTTGTCTTCACCCCGACGATGAAGATCCGATCCTCTGGATAATTTCCGTCAAAATACGCTTCCTCACTCGGAATTACTACGTCCGGCTTTCCGGGGATCGCCTGCGATCGCATCGTGTGCGGGATTCGGGCCGCATCGAGCAAATAGTGGACGTGATTCTCGAGCGAGCGCCCAGCCCGGGATTTTCGGCGGTTCATAATTGTGGCGGCCGTCTGGAGGAAGTCGTCGACATCCCGGAAAAGCCGCGCGATGTCCGGTTGGCAAATCCGGCGTTCCACGAATCGGAAGAGGCTGTATTCAGTCTCCATCGACCGCATAAGGAGATCGTCGGCGTTCATTTCTTGGAATCGACCCGAGCACTCCTCGAGGATGCGGATCGTTTCGGCCGAGAACGTCTCGCCAGGAGGGAACACCGCGAGCATTTCGGCAAACGCGCGGAACTCCCGCTCAACGCATTCGTTCTCGGTTTCGACGCGTGGGATGCCGCCCTGATAGACACCCCAGTTCTCGAAAGGCTCGACACCTAGCGCCGCTTGGAGCTCCTCGATGTCCTCGTCGAGATCGAGGATGTAGGCAGTGAAATGGTGGTGGTCGTGAGGGATCAGGACGAAGAGATCGCCAACGGTGTCGGCGTTCAGGAAAGGGAAACCGCGGCCAAATCTGGTCAGGCGGTACTCGGCGCGAGTCTCTTGCCCGTACCAGACAATGCGCGAGCGCGTGACGCGGCCGTCTTGCCACGTAATCTCTACAAACTCTTCGGCGTTGTGTCCGCGCTCGGGCGGGTGCGGCGTATACATATGCCACACCGGTTTCGGCAGGTAAAATCCCGCCTGATGACTTCCCGTTACCCCGGCGTCATTGGGTGAGATGAACTTTAGAATCGCGTTGCCTTGCGACGTTGCGTCCGCGATTGTGCGCTCCCCGAGGGCTGACGCCATAGTGCTGCTCCTGGAGCTGTGCGGCCGTCACAGGTAGCGACGGCCCTTTAAGCGGTCGCTTCAAAAGGCAGCCGTTCTTCGTTTGGGTAAGTTGCCAGGCGAGCACATTGAGAATCTGCTGCCCGACCGCCCCGACGACCAAGGGCACAACTGCGTTGCCGAACTGTCTGTACGCTTGAGTGTCAGACACTACGATCTTGCGGTCGCCGAAACCCATATAGCGGGAGCATTCAAGCGGCGTCATTCTGCGCGGATTTTTCCCCTCCTGCGGGATGAGAATTTCTGAGCCGTCCTTGAAGTACCGAGCTGACAGCGTGCGGCCCGCGCCGTTGAGATCAACGAGCCCGTAGCCAAAACCATTTCCCTTCTCTTTATGTTTCTTCGCATAAGCCTGCAAGTATTTCCACAAGTGATCCGTCAATGTATACCGCTCAGAAGGCTCGGATTCCATGATGTCGCGAAACTTCGGCTGCGCCGCCGGCTCGTCCGGAAACTGAAAAGGAATCTGCGTCCCGAAGATCTTCCTATCGAAGCACACGATGTACACGCGCTCGCGATGCTGCGGCACCCATGCTTGCGCGTCGATGACCTGCTTGAAGACTTCGTACCCGAGCCCGTCCAGCGTCTCTGAGATCACCCCCCAAGTGCGTCCCTGATCATGAGACTTGAGGTTCTTCACATTCTCAAGAAACAGGACGGGGGGACGCTTTATCGCAGCGACCGTGGCGAGATAGAAGAACAGATTCCCTTGGACGTCGCACTTGAAACCGTGCTGATGGCCGAGACTCTTCTTCTTCGATACACCGGCGATTGAAAAAGGCTGACACGGGAATCCCGCGGTGAGTACGTCGTGATCAGGAATGTCGGCCGGATCGATCTCTCGGATGTCGCCTGCGGGCGTCTCGCCGAACCAAGCGCGGTAGGTCTTCTGGGACCATTTGTCCCATTCGCACGAAAACAAGCAGCGGCCTCCAAGGCCTTCGAGCGCGACGCGCATTCCCCCAATGCCTGCGAATAAATCGACGAAAGTGAAAGGCATTTGATGGTGCGGTCGCGAAATCTTGCGCGGCGCCTCAACTGGAGGGTCGGCCAGAAGAGGGGCCTTTTGGGCGAAATCAGCGTCGTACGCGTGGCGGAGCATTGCGAGTGTGAACTCCTGCCGGCTCATACCGCGTTCTCTTGACTCGCGACCCAGCCATACTTGCAACTCTTCATCGACCTTCCGGATCAGGAACTTGTCAGCCATTGACGAATCCATACACGCTGGGAAATATTGATATCAAGACACGTGATGATATCAGCACGTCCCAGCAGTCTGTCAATCAGGATGCTCCTGTTTTGACAGGACCTGTGATCGACTGTGTAGGCCAGCTTACTGCGGAGCTTTTGAGTAATCTCTCTACAGCTGTTCGTCAGCGGTGGCAAGAAGCGAGGTTGCGTCCAGCGCGCCTACCTCGTCCGCTTCCACTCCTTCCCCACGCCGCAACGTCATCCTCCCGCCGTGCCGCGCCCGGAACCGAGCCATCTCCTCCCGACTCTTAAAGTAGAACCAGAAGTCATCGTCGAAATGCGCATCCAACGGCATGGAGCGGCGCTTCCACGGCTCGTGCGCCACGATGCGCCAGTCGCGATCGGCGTCGAGGAAGTCACCCCAACGGTTCATTGCGGCGCGGATCCGGCGCCTAGGCCCGGCGGCTGTAGCCGCGCTCGCTGTAGTCCTCCACGAGGTTGGTCACCTCGCCGTTCAACGCCATTACGATGCCTCCGAAGAAACCCATGTCTTCGTTGACGCTGCAGACAAAGCCAAAGCGACGGCGAAGGCAAAGCGTATGACCGAGCCTGTCGCTGGCTTTCCGTAGACTGCGCTCATGACGGTTCCTTTTCCTGACGCCGTTCGCGACTGCGTCGACACCACGGCGTGGACATTCGCCAAGACCTACGCGGCGACCTGGCCGCACGAGTACGTCGTTCAAAACGCAGAGAGCGCGACCATGATCCTCGCCCTCGCTCGGCACATCTTCGAGCACGGTATCGATGGCCGCTTCTACTCCCAGATCCGCAAGTACCACCACGAAGGCGGCTAGGTCTACTGGTCCATGGCTCAAACCCCGGAGGGAGCCACCCTCATAAATCGTTGCGACCAGTCCCAGACCTTCGAAGCACGACTCGCAGCCGGCACCCTTCCGAAACGATAATCCCACCGGGTGGCCCGCATCGGGCCTTCGACAGGTCCTATCGTGGAGTTCAGATCCTTCGACAAAGGATTGGAGGTGACATGAGCACGTCCCCCGGAGTTGCGACGCCTCTCGTGTGGGCGTCACGCGTTCTGAACGAAGCGGTAATGGGCTTCCTCGCGCTCGTTGCACTCGCAACCGCAATGGGGCCGCTGGTGTTCGACGTCTCGCCGGCCACGGAACGATTCCTCAACCTCTTCGAGGGGATGATCCTGGGCGTATTCATCGCCGAATTCGTCGTCCAGTTCGCCGTCGCGAGGGATCGTTCTGCGTGGTTGCGGAGCCCGTGGCGGATCGTGGACGCGACAGGTCTCAGACAACGTCCGGGGAGCGCTGGTGTTCCGGTTTCTCCGCGTCGGGCGGGCGGTTGCCTTTGGTGCGCGGGCGGGTGTTCTTGCGGTTCAGAAACGACGGGACCTCGGCCCGGCGCTTCACCGAGGCGCCGCGTTGGTCACGGTCGTCAAGCCAGGTGAGGAACGGTCACCTGGAGAGACAACCTGGTCGAACCTCGTCGAGTGGGCGGGTAATCAGACGGCCGCGTGGTATCACGCGTCCAACGTCAGCCGGGACCAGTTTCTGGAACTTGCGTCAGCCGCCGGCATTCCCGAGCGTGACCGTGAGCATTTTCCCGAGCTCGACGGCCGCGCGCAGACCAAGAGCGATGAAAGTGCCACGACTCTCTTCTTGTGGCTACCGACTATTACCGAGGACGGCTTCCCGAGGATGTCGAGGAATCGACTCCTCATGCGTGTCTCAGCCAATGGTGTCCTGACGGCCACCTCGTTTCCCTTCGATCTGACGGACGCGCTTGCCCAAAGGACAGCCGAGGAGTTCCCCACGGTCGCGCTTCCCGTGCGGACGGCGTATCGCGTGCTGGCACTCTTGCGCGATCGCTACAAGTTCGTGACCGATCGCTACGAGGATGAAATCCACCGCCTCGAGG
>JBPCJT010000337.1:0-7868 GCA_051005015.1 Gemmatimonadaceae bacterium
CTCCTGAAAGTGGCCGGTCGAGTTGCGCTATTGCACCCGCGTCCGAAAGCGGAAACCGCTCGGCCAAAAAGGCCGCTTCAACCGGGCCACTCTTCGGGAGGGTAGCAACAACGCTCACCGAACCACCGACTCCATCCCGCAACACAAGCGAATCCACGGAAATGTTTGTCGAATCGAACGATACGAGCGCTGGAACTGCCAGCGCCCAGGACCGCTCGCCGATGCGCGCACCGAGCGAGTCGATCGCAATTCGCGTCGTGCCAGCCGAGCGGCTAACTGCTAACGCGGTCCCGAAAGAGGGACCCGACTCGCTCTGTGCCTGTGCGGAAACACGACCGCCTGCGGTGCTGTCGAATACCACGGCCGCGGAGGCGCTCGCGAGCCGGACGCCGGATACAACAAGCTGTTCCAATGTCATCCGCGCGCTTCCACCCGACATCACCGGCAACTTCCCAATCGCGAACTCGCCCTGCAGGTGCCTGGTCTGGTCGCCTCTGACAAAAAGATCATCACCTGTGAGTCTGCCGGAGACATCGAGCGTATCGATCGAGCCCGCCAGCGTGCCCTCGATCGTTACTGTGCCCGCCAGCGAATCTCTCAGCGATTCGACCAGCGAATCGCGGGCACTCTGCTCGACTGTGGAATCGGAAGCCGCCAGAACCTCGGCGCCGCGGCTGCCAATGCGCGGCCGCATGTACGCACGCAGACCGCCGAGCGAGTCGATGCGTATGAGGTAATGGAGCGAATCTCTCACAGCGGGGTCCATGCCCAGGCCACCGGACGCGATCACCATCGCGGCGGAGCTCTCGATACGCAGGGAATCGACTTGCATGCGCCCACCGCCGAATGTCAGATGCGCCGCGGATGGAAATATCCTGACGGAGTCGACAGTCGAGCGGTCGAGAGCGATAGCCAGCGTTCCAACCATGTTCGCGAGCGAATCGAATCTGACGTCGCTGGACATTTCTCCGGTAAGCCGGGTGGCCGGTAGCCCCGTGCTGCCGATAAGGACGCCCGCGTCGAGATTCTCGAACCTCGTCACTCCGTGAGCCGCGTACCCCTGTGCGGAATCTCCATCGACGTAGCCACTGAAGCCCAACTGTCCGGCCGGACCACTTAGAGCAGTCTCCATGAGCAGGCTATCGAGCACCCCCTGAATTCGAAGCGGCCCCGAGTAGGTGCGCCGAAATGGTATTATCGGGTACGAACGCGCGAGCGTGGTAAAGGAGATGGGCGTCGCCTCCAGCTGCGCGTCGTATACGATCTTGTTCGAGTAGGTGATGCGCCCGCTCCCCGTGAACCGTGACGGTGCATGCGGGCCGTCGTGATGAGTGAGGTCAGCATTGCGAAATCGCACGTCCAGCCAGGACGAGTCGAGAGTCGCTGACCCCGAAATTGTCCCGCCCAGCCGCGCGAAATTCGGGTAGAGGTACCGAATAGTGCGAAGATCGAACGTTTCGAGATCGAGATCCAGCCCGCGAAACTCGGTAAGCGATGGTTCGAGGATGTTCAATCCGCCTCGCGCTGTGCCGCGTGTCACCGCCCCCGGAACGTGCGCATCGGCGAATGTGAAGCGCGCCTCATCCACCTGCCAGCGATTCAGCGGACCGCCGGCCGCTCGCACGGTTCCACTGATCTGTCCCGCCCAGTCCACGGGACAGGGCTTTCCGTTGAGCGCCCGGATGAGCGCGAAATCAACTGGCTCCGCTCGAAGCGCCACGTCCTTGACCACCAATACCGGGTGCCCGACGGCAAAGGTCATCGTACCGCGCAAGTGTGAGCCGGTCGTGCGTACATCCATCTCGCTTAGCGCGTATTCCAGCACCCGTGGGTTCCGGGCAGCGTTCCGGATGTGCAGCTTCATCGTCCCACCACCGGTTTTAGGCAGGGTGGGGTAAACCCAGTTTACATCCGCAAGAGAAACGGAGTCGCCTGTCACGTGGATGTCGTAGCGCATCGGGCCCGATCCCCACCTCACGGTTCCACGCGCGGATCCCGTGGACGCGGGCAGATCGAAATGCCGCGCCTCGAACTCGAGGGTATCTCCCAGCAACCGCACCGGACCCTTGATGTTACGAAAGGAGAACGGGGGATCGGGCTCATCGGCGTCCAGCTTCGCTATGGCGAACAGCCTTCCAGCGCTGTCAGGGTCAGCGATCCGGGCGAAGGACGCTACAAGCTCATGAATGCGCCAGCGGTAGGTGCGCTTCAGTCCTTCGCTGGTGCGTCGCACTTCGCGCCCACACGGCCTTTCCAGCCACTGCGCCGTGCGCCAGAACTCCGGTTCGCACCTGTACGTGGACACAGCTACCGCTACCGCACTGTCACGACTGGCTCCTCGAAGAGAGTCGGGGGGGCGCCAGGGCTCGGTTACCATGACGTACGCATCGCGGATCTCCGCGCTGTCGATCACGATGAAATCGCCGAACTTGCGCTCCGCACGCCTGGGCGCTTTGGGGCCGCCGGGGAATATCCGCTTGTAGTTCCACTGGCCGTTGGCGTGACGTCGCAGATTGACCACGGGACGCTCCACCACCAGCCGTTTGATGAGCAACCGCTTGTCCATCAAATCGCGCGCATCGTACTCCACCAGCACGCGTCCGGTGCTGACGAAGATGGAGTCGTCCTCGTCTCGGATGGCGAAGGAATCCAGCACGACGCCACTCAAAAACCCGCCACTGATACGCCCAATGTACAGCGTTCCGCGTTCGCCCATGCCGGACGCGACGCGGCCTACCAGAACGCGCCGCACCTGCTCGCGCCCGTACGACGTTTGCGTTACCGCGACGATGATGGCCGCCGCGACGAGCCCGATCCCGAGGATCAGACCCGCGCTAATTATGGCGACTTTGCGTCGACGGGACATGAGGGATGGTCAGAGAGACCTAATACGTGGCACGTGAGACGTAATGCGTGATGCGTGATACGTGAGGCGTGATACGTGATGCGTGATACGTGAGGCGTGATGCGTGATACGTGAAGAAGTCTAAAAGGCCTGTCCGATGCTGAAATGCAGCGTGAGACGCGAAAGGAAGCTGGTCTTCCGTGGAGGCGAGAATGTCTCCGGGCAGTTGTCCCCGATGCCCTTTTCCAGATCATTGCCGGGACTCACGCACAGGAGGGTGCGGGAAGTCGCATCGACTGACGAATCACCGGTGGTAGCTGGCTGCACAAAGTACGCTGCGCCAGCACGAGAAGGGTATCCATTGTACGCCACATCGAGGCGTAGAGGTCCGACTGGCGAGGCTACCCGCAGTCCCCCTCCGGGAGTCACCTTGAACCGAGCGAAGTTCACCGTTTCGCTGGCCCGGTTGTATACCTGTCCCGCATCCGCAAAAAGCACCCACTGAACGAGCTCCGGTAAAAACGGGCTTCGAATTCGCCATTCGAGATTCGCTACCACGAGGGAATTACCGCCGCTGGGTGACGCACGGCGAGGCCGAACATCCGCGGGATTGGCCTGGAACGTCGTGTCTCCACCTGTCACGAGAGCGTCGAAACGGTCCACGATGTATACGACAGGCCCGAGCTCATTCTGGTTGTATCCGCGCACTGAATTCGCGCCACCCCCATACAGTCGCTCCTGGGGGGGCACAAACTTGTCGGCCCCGCGCAAGGAGCCAATCGCCAGCACGCCGCCCACCTGCAGCCGGCCCGCCAGCACCGTGCCCCCACCCAACCGCCGGTAATGCGCTGCGTCGCCCAGCCATTTGTTGAACTGCAGCGACGGATCGCTCCCGACGACAACTGACGCATGCCGAAGCTCTAGGCGTATCTGATCACCACGGCTGGGATCGAAGGGGTTGTCCGTGCGATCGCGTGTTATGGCGGCGCTCAGAACGGCAAGGCGGTTGCTTCGGGTGAGCGTCGCCACATCGTTGAGATTGCACACGTTGAACACCGAACAGAACACGGCGGGCTCGGCATCGGTGCGTCCATATTCGATCTGGTAGGAAAGGCTGAGGGGCACGCGCGGACGAAGCTCGCGCCTGACGGACGCGATACCGCCGAAAGGAATCGTCCGCTGGTAGGCCCGAAACTCCGACCTCCGCTCGCTAAAGACCGTGAAGGTGGGCACGTTTCGAAGCCCGAATAGCGTCGGCTCGCGCAGCGTGATCCCGCCGTAGTAGTTGAGCTTCTCGCTGAACGGATCGGAGCGGACATCCTGCCGGCAGAGCGCTTCAGCACCGTCAAGCGGCGCACCCACGCCGATCTTGGTGAGTCGCCCATTCACTTCAAACCGGCGCGCGCCACCGAAAAAATCCCGATCGGTATAGCGGACCTGCGAGCGAAAGCAATCCAGTGTTGCCCAGCCGACACCCATTCGGACGGAGCGCATCTCTCGCTCGGCGAGCAACACGTGTACGATGAGCAGCGAATCGCCGGGTGGCTGCAGGCTGTCAGGGGCGAGCTGAATTTCCACATGGCGGTATGCATCGAGCTGATACAGATCGCGCTGGCTGCGGAAGAACTCGCGCTCGCGGAAAACGTCGCCCTTCTCGAAGGAGAGCAGGCCGAGGACTGTCTTGTCGGGAATGCTAACCGATTCCCCTGGACGCGCCGGCTCGGAGGCAATGAGAATCTCGCCGATTCGCGCTACCCGACCCGGAACGAAGTCAACCTGGACGCTCGCCAGGTTGCGGGCCGTATCCGGCACGTCGAAACCAAAGAGTGCCTGAGCGCTGGCGTATCCGTTGTCGTGCAGACGCTGCACGATGGAGTCGATGGCAGTTTGAACGCGACCCTTGTCGAAGACCTTGCCCTGCAGTGGTCGAAGGAAGCGCGCGAGACGATCACCATCCCTGACTGTGTCGAGCCCGGTAATCACCAGAGAACCGATCAGCACTGGCGTACCTTCGATCACGCGAAACTCAACGGCCACCGCGCCCTGTCGCACCTTCGTTACGGCTGTGTCAATTCGCGTCGAGTAGTAGCCACGCTGCCGGTAAAAATGGCGAAGTCGAAAGACATCCCGCTGAAGCTCCAGCGGGTTAAGACACCGCCTTGTGCCTCTGAGGAGGGGAATTCCGTGTCTGCGCGTGAAGCTCGATGGAGTAGTCGCGACGGCGTTGCCAAGGTCGGCGTCGCGAAAGGCGCGGTTGCCTTGAAATGAGACCTTTTGAACCTCGACGTCTTCCGGCTCGCACGACAGATCCTGTGCGCCGGCCTGCGTCGCCGGAGCGGCCAGTGCCATCATGAGAGTGAGGGCAGCGCCCGCGCGGCGCACGACTGCCATCACTCGCCCGGATTGCTCCGATAGCGTCGCCGAATCAGCACACCGCGCCCGTCGAGCTGAGCGATACCGCTCTCGCGAATGAGTGGGGTCTTCTGCAGAAAGAGTCGCGTCACGTAGAACGCCGCGAATCCGGCGGCTATTCCCGCGCCGATGGCCGGAATGAGTTCCCTGGCGATTACATCGCGCCGATAGTAATGTGTCGCGGCGGGCAGATCGGCCCTGCGGCCCGGAAGGTGAGACATATGCATGTCCTGTAACGGAATTGGGGCGTTCAGCGGCTGCTCGCGGAGCAAGGAAAAACCCCGCATGTGGCTTCAGGGTCAAGCCGAATTTACACTTCTTGCACCAGTATGGTGCCCGCGCCCTTCTGCTTGGCTCGCCGCTTGACCTCCGCCGCCAGCGCGCCTATGTGTCCCATCGAGACCCAACGGGACGGATCTACCAGGAGCACAGCTGTTGATACACGCGCGATCGCAAATTCTCGGGAGCGCCCGTCGCGATCGATTCCAGAGAAGCTTCCCTTCGCAACTGCTTGAGCACCCACAGCGCGCACAGCGACTGCACGAAAGCTCCTGGCGCACTCGCGTGCGACTCCTTCCGCGTTCTCCGGCGACGTGACAGCGATAAAATCGTCGCCCCCAATGTGACCGACGAAATCTGACGGCGCGCCAGCAACCTCTATCGCCTCGCGAACCGCGGCGCCTGTATCCCGTATGACTGTGTCAGCCACGGTGAAGCCGAAGGAGTCCGCAAATGCCTTGAAGTTGTCCAGATCGAAATAACACAGCGCGAAAGTATGGCCCACCTTAACGCGCCGTTGAATCTCGTCCTCTATCGCCTGGCCACCCGGCAATCCGCTGGTCGGATTTCGATCGCCCTCCCGGCGCACCAACCGCAGGAGTGCAACAACCCGAGCCCTCAACTCGCGCGGCTCGAACGGCTTTACGAGGTAATCGTCCGCGCCGGCCTCGAATCCGGCGACCTTGTGGTCGATGTCGCCCCGCGCAGTGAGCATGAGCACGGGGATGCGCGCCTGGAAAGGATTTCGTTTTACGACACGGCAAACCTCGATGCCCGACATTCCAGGCATGATGAGATCGAGAATGAGGAGGTCCGGTTCCCGCTGCTCGATAGACTCAAGCGCTTTAGCTCCGTTAGGTTCGGTGTCCACCTCGTGCCCGGCCGATGCGAGGACCTCGCGTACCATGAGGCGCATGTCCTCATTGTCATCGACCACCAGGAGATAACTCACGATTGCGACAAGTGTAGATTGGTTTGAGCCTCGATTTGGGCGTAAGATAAGTGGGAGGCGGGAAGCGGGAAGCGGGAGGCGCGCACCGCATTAGATCATGGGACGATAAGTAACTGCCTGCTCCTTCCCCTATCCAGCTTTGGTTCTTGCTCTTCCACTATTTTTTACAGCGCTACTTCTCTGTTGCTGAACCTTGCTTCTTCTGCATCCGTAATTCGTTGCTTGCTCCCTCCCATCCGCCCTCCGCCATCCGCTATCCATCTTCCGCCTCCCTCTCCTAGTGTTTCGCCTCTTATCGGCCATATGCCTCCTCGCTCTCCTCGCCGCCTGCCGTGGAGGGGATTCTTCGCCTCAGCGGCGGACGCTGATCGATTCCCGCGATACCTACGACCCCAAAGGTCTTGATCCGGCGCTCGCCACGGACGTCCCTACGGGTCGCGCGGTAGCATACGTCTTCGATGGCCTCACCCGATTCACGCCGGACGCTCGGCTTTTGCCATCTTTGGCGCTTCGTTGGGATCTCTCCCCCGACGGAAAGACTTACACCTTTCACCTTCGCCGGGGAGTGAGATTCCACGACGGAACTCCCTTCGTCGCGCGGCAGGTGATTACGAGCTGGCAGCGCGTGCTTGACCCAAAGACTCGAAGCGGCGGCGCTGCGACCCCTACTCCGATTGCGGGCGCTACAGCGTTCGCCGACGGGAAGGCTGTTTCTGTGAGTGGGCTAAGCGCGCCGGACGACAGCACTGTTCGCGTGACACTGGAGCGGCCTTTGGCGGTCTTTCCTACTCTTCTCGCAATGCCGGTTGCTTCCATCGTTCCTGAATCACCATCGAGCGATTTTGCTACGCGGCCCGTGGGCACGGGACCATGGCGCCTGGTGGAATGGAAGCACGACGACTACCTGCTCTTCGCAAGAAACGAAAGCTATTTCGGCGGCCCGCCCAAGACCGATTCGCTAAGGGCTCGTATCATTCCCGAGCCAAGCACCGCTGTAGCCGAGTTCGAGGCCGGCAACGTCGATCTCCTTTACATTCCCGAAGCCGAGACGAGGCGCTGGGAGCAGACAGACGAAAGGAGTGCGCGGCTCGTATCGGCACCCGCTCTGCGTCTCTGGTATGTTGGAATAAATACGACGCGCGGTCCCCTCGCCGATGCGCGTGTGCGGCAGGCGATCAACCACGCGGTAGACATACGTACGATTCTGGACCGGCTGGTAGGAGGACGCGGCCGCCTCGCCGCGGGCGTGATCCCTCCCTCGCTTCCGGGATCGGATACCGCGCGCACTCCCTACACCTACAATCCCGCAAAAGTCAGAGCGCTCCTCGCGGCCGCTGGGCACCGCAATGGCATCGACGTAAAGCTCTGGCATTCCCAGGA
>JBPCJT010000338.1:0-10285 GCA_051005015.1 Gemmatimonadaceae bacterium
AGCCAAGGACGTCCGATGCTGAAACCGGGACTGCTACGGCCCACTACCCACTCTCCATGTCTAACGAGCTCGATTTAGACGTCATAGTAGTCGGCGCGGGTCACGCCGGAACCGAAGCCGCGGTGGCCTGTGCGCGTTTGGGTGCGCGCGTGGCGCTGATTACGAGCGCACTCGAAACGATCGGACAGATGTCGTGCAATCCCGCCATCGGCGGTGTGGCCAAAGGGACAGTCGTGCGGGAGGTCGATGCACTCGGTGGCGCAATGGGCCGGGCAGCAGACCTGGCGACACTGCAGTTCCGAATGCTCAACAGGAGCAAGGGTCCGGCGGTGTGGGCGCCGCGGGCCCAGTGCGATCGGGGGCTTTACAGACGCGCCGTCCGTTCGCTCCTGGAGGAGCAGCGCACGCTGCTTACAGTCCAGGGCACTGTCGCGCGGTTGCTTATAGACGCACAGGGCAAGCATGTCCTCGGCGTCGAGACGCTGGAAGGCCGGCGCTTCGGGGCACGCGCGGTGGTCATCACAACGGGAACGTTCCTTCGCGGGCGCATTCACATAGGATCTGACACCCAGATCGCCGGGGGACGTGCAGGCGACCCGCCGGCGACCCATCTGGCGCAGCAACTCGAGCTGCTTGGCCTTTCGGTGGCACGATTCAAGACCGGAACACCGCCGCGAATCGACGGGCGTTCCGTGGACTACACCAAGCTCGCACGCCAGGAAAGCGAGATCGAGGCTTTCGATTTCAGCTGGTCGCATTTCTGGAAGGCGCCGCGACGTGATGTTGGAGGGATCACGCGGCATCCGAAGCAGCTTCCGTGCTGGATCACATTTGCGGGGCCCGAGGTAAAACGAATCGTTCAGAAAAACATCGAACTGAGCGCAATGTACAGTGGCGCGATTGCGTCCCGCGGGCCGAGGTACTGCCCGTCGGTGGAGGACAAGATCGTAAAGTTTCCCGACGTGGACCGTCACCAGATCTTCCTGGAGCCGGAGGGCCACGACACCTCGGAGCTGTACGTCAACGGGCTGTCGACCTCACTTCCAGCCCCCGTGCAGCTCGAGTTCCTGCGCGCGGTTTCGGGACTCGAGCGTGTGCTGATGACGCGCGCGGGTTACGCAATCGAATACGACTACTATCCTCCAACGCAGCTCGATGCGACTCTGCAGGTGAAATCGCTCGGCGGGCTGTTCTTCGCCGGAAAGATCACCGGGACCACGGGTTATGAGGAAGCGGCGGGACAGGGCGCCATTGCCGGCATCAACGCGGGTCTGCGAGCATTAGGGCGTCCGTCTCTCATTCTGGGGCGCGAAAGCTCCTACATCGGCGTTCTCGTGGATGATCTGGTAACACGCGGAGTCGATGAGCCCTACCGCCTCTTCACGTCGCGGTCCGAATTCAGGCTTACGGTGCGACAGGACAATGCCCTCAGACGGCTCGCGCCGAGTGCGATCGACCTCGGCATGCTTTCCCACGAAGAGGTCGTGGCCGTGGAGCGCAGGTTGTCCGACGAAAACGAATCAATCAGTCTTGCCGGGCGAACCAGCGTGCGGCCGCAGGACGCGGATGCGCTGCTTAAAGCGGCCGGCGCCTCTCCGCTCCCACACGCGGTGAGAATCGCAGAAGTAGCAAAGCGGCAAGGAGTTTCACTTAACGACCTTTTCGCGGCCGCTGGCGTCGGCAACCAGTTATCTGACGAGGCCATCATGACGGCGGAACTGGAGATCAAGTACGCTGGCTACTTCGAACGCGAGCGAATTCAGGCGGAGAAGATGCGGAGAATGGGTAGTTTGGCGTTGGACCCCGAACTGGCGTACGGCGAGATGCGGTCGTTGTCGTACGAGGCGAGGCAGAAGCTTCTGGCCACGCGGCCGCTGACACTCGCGCAGGCGTCCCGAATTCCTGGTGTAAGTCCAAGCGATCTGCAGAATCTGGTGCTGGAGGCACATCGACAAAATGGCTCGGGGCTGGCCTGCCCGGATTGACTGCTGGTGCTGGTGCCGGGTGTTGTGAATCAGCGCGGTGCGAGGGAGAGCCGGTATGATTTCCAATCCTTGTCATACGGCTCCAAAACCTCTGGACACCAGAACCCATGTTGCGGAATTTCTGAATCAAGGAGATGGAAATGCGGCACCGAATTAGTATCGTAATGCTTCTAATGGCCGCTTCGGCTGTCGCTCAGGAACCGTCCGCCACGCTTGCGCCCGTACCGCATGTTTCGACTACCGGTGTTGGCGAGGTTCGCGTGGTGCCGGACCGAGCGACAATTTTTATTGGCGTGGAGACTCGAGCTCCAACGGCCGCTGCCGCGAGTGCAGCGAACGCCCGGCAGCAGCGCGCGGTCATGGACGCGCTCAGAGTGCTTGGAATCGGTCCCGCCCAAATGAGCACCTCAGAATACAGCGTGTATCCCGAGCAGGTATTCGAGCCCGACAAGGGCGACCGGACACCGAAAACCGTCGGCTATGTGGTGCGGAACACACTACGTGTAGAGGTTCGCCAGATTGATCAGATCGGGGCATTGCTCGATGCCGCGCTGACAAAAGGGGCGAATACGATTAACTCCCTGCAATTCACCTCATCGAAAGCCGACTCTGCGAGAAGGGAAGCGCTAACCTCGGCGGTGAGCAGGGCCGAGGCGGACGCGTTGGCGATAGCTCGCGCAGGGGGAAGCTGTCTTGGCGAAGTCATCGAGTTGACGACACAGGACGGCTATCGACCCGTTTTTATGGAGAGATCCATGGCGCGTGGCGCGGCGCAGGATGCGACACCAATTACCCCGGGCGAACTGACGGTTACCGTACAGGTCGCGGGACGGTGGAAGCTCGGTAAGCAGACTCAACAGGCGTGCCCGTCCAGGCAATAGCTCGCGGGTATACAGCCCGTCGTACTTTCGGCCCCCGCCAGTCCCAGCCTCAGGGAAATTCCTGGTTTGACTGCGATGGTGAATGGACTTTGTAGGTCGCTCGCCCCGCTGTAGACCAGGGCGAGCTTGTGCTATGCTCAAGCTGAAATCGCTACTTCGACTTCATAGTCACCAAGGCAACGCGCGCGAGTGACGCTATGATGTTGTTATAGTGCCCTCATAATGGCTTGATGTATTGGAGGCGCATTATGCCTTTATGTTCACTTTTCGGGTGGGATTAGGCAGCGGGCAGTTAAAAGCGAATTTTGGACGTCCTTTCTCTCGTGTTGAAAGGCTCTTCCCGGGATGTTTCACGTTTTACCAACGAGTGCGTCCGTGTGGTTCCGTCCGGATCCTGTGCCAGACAATGTTTCACGTTTTACATCCGAGAGACTTGAGCCTGCACGGGTCAGGCCCGGCGCAGATTTTTGAGGACCAATTGGGCACTTGGAGACCTCGCTACAATGCATTGCCGGATCAGAAATTCTCGCCTAGTTCAGTCCTTCCGTGTACATTACAGGCCGTTCTCCCTAATCCATGGACCGTGGCACGAGTCATAGCAGTAGCAAATCAGAAGGGTGGGGTGGGGAAGACGACGACGGCGATCAATGTGGCAGCAAGCCTGGCGGTCGCCGAGCAGCGCACGCTGCTGGTCGACGGCGATCCGCAGGCGAATGCTACCAGTGGTGTTGGCTTGATGCGCCAGGACATCGGTCTCACCGTATATGATGCCCTGATCGGCGATACTTCCTTTGAGAAAACGGTACTGAGGAACGTTCAGTTCAGGCACCTCGATGTCGCGCCCACCACGCCTGACCTCGCTGGCGCGGAGGTGGAGCTGGTAGGGCATCCACGCCGTCATCTTGCCATGCGAGAAGCGCTGCAATCCATACGTGGCGACTACGACTATATCATAATCGATTGTCCGCCTTCTCTCGGTCTCCTGACTCTCAATATGCTGGCGGCAGCGGACAGCGTTCTAATACCGGTGCAATGCGAGTACTATGCTTTGGAGGGGCTTTCACAGCTTCTTAATACGGTGCACCTGATTCAACGTGGAGTGAACGATTCCCTGGCAATTGAGGGCGTGCTACTCACCATGTATGACGCTCGCCTCAATCTGTCGCGCCAGGTCGCCGCGGACGCCAGGGAGTATTTCGGGAAGAAGGTGTTCACGACCATCGTACCACGAAATGTGCGGCTCGCCGAGGCGCCCAGCTTCGGGAAGCCGATCATTTTATACGATGTAAACTCTGTAGGGGCCCAAGCGTACATCAAAGTCGCGCGCGAGTTACTGGACCGTCAAAGTTCGGCGGGAAGGGGGCGCGACTGGACGCCGGCGAGCCATCAAAAGAACTTCCCAGAATAGCATAATAACTTGCTCCCACCAACCGTGAGAGACAACCATGGCAACTGATACTCAGCGTCGCTTGGGAAGAGGTCTCGAGGCGCTCATGAATTCCCCTACCCATTCCACCGCGGGAGGAACTGCCACTCGCACCATACCGGTCGATCAGATCAGGCCAAACCCGCTGCAGCCAAGAAAAACTTTCGACTTGGCCAACTTGGCCGAGCTCGAGACAAGCATTCGGGCAAATGGACTACTCCAACCGATCACCGTGCGTCCGAGCGCGCATGACGGAGGTTTTGAGATAATTGCGGGAGAACGGCGTTTACGCGCCGTCAAAAAGCTGGGGTGGGCCGAGGTTCCGGCAATCGTCAAGGAAGTGGACGATCGAATGCTGCTCACCCTCGCGCTCGTTGAAAACCTGCAGCGTGCCGACCTCAACCCGCTGGAGGAGGCCGAAGGTTACCGGCGACTCATGGCCGAATTCGGGGCTACACAACAGCAGGTCGCGGAGGTAGTCGGCAAGGACCGTGTTACCGTCAGCAATGCGCTTCGGCTCCTCAACTTGCCGTCGGCCGTGCGCGATATGCTTGCTGGCGGTGCGATCACACCTGGCCATGCTCGCCCGTTGTTGGGATTGCTGCCCAACGAACGGCAGGTGATCGCCTTGGCGAAGGAGGTTGTGGCTGCCCAGCTAAGTGTGCGGGAAGTGGAGCGCCTGGTCATGGAAAGGGTCCCAGAGCGCCGGCGCGCCAGGAAAGGCAAGAAAGCTTCACCGCCCAGTGAAGCGAGGGCGCATGGAGAGATTCGACATATCGAGGACGAGTTGCGTGCATACCTACAGACGGACGTCAAGCTGCACCTCGCCAGTCAGGAGAAAGGTACGTTGTCCATTGCATTCTACTCGTCGGAAGACCTGGAACGAATCATCGCATTGATCGGCGTGCCCAAATGAGCGTCTCTCGGTTTGAAATCCCGCTGGCAAGAGATGATCACCAGGCGGGGCAAATTATCAGGATTCGGGCGCGCACATCACCCTGGAATCGGTGCGGCCTACGCCGGTACGAAGCTTGGATGGCTGGCGTAGCCGGATGAATCGCGCTACTGGATTTTCCTCGAGGCAGCCCAAGGGGCGCTTCGATGTGAAGCAGGTCTTGAATCGTCTTGTGACGCGGTCAGCGCTTGCAGGGGCTATGTTGAGCTGTGCGTGCTCCGGTTCGGAGCCGGCGAATGTTGCGTCGCGGACCAAGCTGAAGCCTTTCAGCGTGGCGCTCCTGACGCCGGGTCCGATAACTGACCAATCCTGGAATGCTGGCGCTTTTGCGGGACTGACAGCAATTCGCGACAGTTTAGCAGCAGTAACGAGCCATATTCAAGTCAAAACGCCTGCAGACTTCGATGAGAATTTCGAGCAGTACGGATCACAAGGCTACCACCTCGTCTTCGGACATGGCTTTGAATTCCAAGACGCCGCGGAGCGAGTCGGGGCTAAATTTCCGGAAACCGTGTACATCACCACCTCCGGAAACCGAGTTACACGCAATGTGGCACCGATAGTCTTTGGTCTCGAACAACCCGCGTTCCTCGCCGGTGTCATGGCAGGCGCGTTGACCAGGAGCGGTACTATTTCCACGATCGGCGGGACGGAGCTTCCTCCAGTAAAGAGCCTGTTTCTGGCCTTCGTTGCGGGTGCGCGCTCAGTGAATCCCAGGGTGCGCGTCCTCGGCTCCTATGTTGGAAACTGGGATGACGCCAGTGCCGGAAAGGAGCAGGCGCTGGCGCAGATTCAGCAGGGCGCAGATTTCATCTTTCAGAATGCGGATGCTGCCGGGTTGGGAACATTTCAGGCTGCCAAAGAGGTGCCTGGGGTGTATGTCTTCGGCGCAAACAGTAATCAGAATGACGTCGCACCCGATGTCATCATTGCCAGCGTCGTCATCGATCTGCCTCGCGCCTTCCTCTCGGTGGCGCGCGAGGTGAAAGAAGGCCGGTTCGCCCCCCGTGTCATACGGTTCGGAGCCGGTAGCGGCGTCGTGAAGCTCGTGCAAAACCCCAGGCTGGCCCATCTCATCACGCCTTTGGCACAAGCGCGCCTCGACTCCGCGCAGCTCCTTCTGGATTCTGGCCGGATAATCCCGCCACGGCTGGACTTTGTCGATACCAGTGGACTCAGCCCGAACTGATGCTTGCATCCGAACGCCGCCGCGCAGCTGTCCCGGTACCTTTCTCGTCGCGATTATCTGCTCTCATGAGCGCTAATCACCCCTTCCCGGTCGGCGCGAATCGGGGGTCCCAGGGGCCAGCCGCATATCGGATTCGGTCCAGCAGTATTAGCCGAGCTCCCTGATGCCATCGCTTGCCTCGATCGCGCGGAATCTGGATAGCCTGCTCCGCGTCGCTGACTTCCCTGACTATCCCAATGCGGTAAATGGCGTGCAGGTGCATTCTGACATGGACATAGTGCGCGTTGCAGCCGCCGTGGACGCTCGCGAGAAAACCATACTGGGAGCGGTCCAGGCGGGGGCGAACCTGCTTCTCGTGCATCACGGACTATTCTGGGGCGGTGTGCAGCCGCTGGCGGGGCCACATCTCCGCCGTGTTCGCGCTTTGCTCGATGCCGGGATAGCTCTTTATTCCTCGCACTTGCCACTGGATGCGCATGCTGAGCTTGGAAACAACGTTCTCCTTGCGCAGGAGATCGGCTTGACACCTACTCACGGATTCGCGCGCGAAAACGGTATCGATATCGGTGTGATGGGCGACACTGAAATCGCGACGGGGGAGCTGGCGTTGCGCGCGAACGTGTTCGCGCAATTGCATGGCGGCTCGGTTCGCACTTCCTACATGGTGCCAGGCCGGCTGACGCGCCGCTGGTCGATCTGCAGCGGTGCTGGCGCATCGAGCGGTACGATTCGGGAAGCCGGCGAAAGCGGTGTGGACACCATGATAGTTGGAGAGGGTCCGCACCACACCGCGATCGAGGCCGAGGAGCTCGGCATTGTGGTCATATACGCCGGGCATTACGCGACCGAGACCCTCGGCGTGCAGGCCCTGGCGCGGCACGTATCGCGAGAGTTCGGTATCCCCTGGGACTTTCTCCACGCACCGACGGGAATGTGACTGGGGTGGTGGCGCTGGAACTTTGCAACATCGCCAGGCGGTTCGGCGAAGTGGAGGCTCTGGCGGATGCCAGCCTCCGAGTTCTGCGCGGTAGCGTGCACGCGTTGCTCGGTGAGAATGGGGCCGGGAAGACTACGCTGATGCGAGTCGCCTTCGGGATGGTGCGGCCCGACTCCGGCAGGATATTTATTGACGGCCTGGCGACGGCGCCGTCGTCTCCACGGCAGGCTATCCGGAGCGGCCTTGGTATGGTGCATCAGCGCTTCACCATCGTTGGAGCGATGACCGTGGCTGAGAATGTGGCGCTGGGAGGAAGCGGCAGCTTTCGCTCGGTGGCTGCGGCAGACCGTGTTCGCGGTATCGGCCGCGAGATGGGCCTTGTTCTCCAACCGGAGGTAGTGGCTGGTAGCTTGCCCGCGAGCGCACAGCAGAGGCTGGAAATCGTCAAAGCGCTTGCGCATGGCGCGCGGACGCTGATTCTGGACGAACCAACTGCCGTGCTCGCTCCGGCTGAGGTGGAAGATTTGATGCGGTTTCTTCGGGGCTACGCTGATGGCGGTGGAGCCGTAGTGCTGATTACTCACAAGCTGCGCGAGGCTATCGGGATCGCTGATGAAGTGACTGTCCTGCGCGCCGGGCGGACAGTTTCAACTGTTTCACAGGCAGCAGCAACTGAGTCGCTGCTGGCCCGAGCGATGCTGGGGGACGTGGGCGCCTTGACCTTGGAAGCTTCGAAGTCCGGGACAGTGGTGAGCGCCTGGGACAGCGCCGAGCGGCATCAATCCAACGCGACCATAATCGCGCGCGCGCACAAGCTCAGCATCACCGGCGAACTCGGCGTCCCTTCTGTCCGTGAAGTGTCATTCACCATCCGTGCTGGAGAACTGGTTGGTGTTGCCGGAGTGGAAGGGGCAGGCTACCGGGAAGTGCTCCGGGCGCTCGCCGGTATCACCGCTCCGGCGGAGGGACTGCTGGAGCTTCCCGAAAGGATCGCTTTCATCCCGGAACTATCTCAGCGTGAGGGACTTGTACTGGAGATGTCGCTGATCGAGAATCTGGCGCTCAAGGGCGCGGCAGGGTCCGGCACGGCGCCGCAACGCCGGATTTCCGCCGAGGCAGCCAAAGAACGCCTGGATAGCTTCGGCGTGAGTGCAGCCAGTCCGTGGTCCGCGGCATCGACTCTGTCGGGCGGGAATCAGCAAAAGCTGGTGCTTGCGCGCGAACTTTGGGGGAACCCAACGCTTATCGTCGCCGAGAATCCGACACGAGGTTTGGACATCGCTGCTACCACCGCTGTTCACGCGCATCTCAGGGAGGTAGCTTCCGGGGGAGCAGCAGTCGTTTTTCACTCGGCCGATCTGGACGAGCTGCTTGCGCTCGCCAGCCGTATAGTTGTGATGTTCGCTGGGTCTCTCAGGGAGGTGTCGCACGACCGCACCGCGGTCGGGGCCGCAATGCTCGGGGTTTGGTGAGCGCTTCCGTCACGCAGGTCAGGTGAGAGCGTGACATACACCGGCTCGGACAAGCTTGCCAGATCTCGCTGGCAGATGCTCGCGATTCTCGGCACTGCCGAGTTGTTCGGCATGGCGGCGTGGTTTTCCGCGAGCGCCGTAGCGCCTCAGCTCGCCGAATTGTGGGGTCTTTCCGCGAGCGAGTCCGGATGGCTCAGCACGGCGGTCCAACTCGGCTTCGTCGCCGGTACCGCTCTAGCCGCCCTGCTCAATCTTCCTGATATCCTGCCGTCCCGGTGGTATTTCGCGGGCTCTTCGCTTCTTGCGGCCGGAACCAACGCGGCTCTGGTGGCAGTCACCGATTATCCAGCGGCGCTCGTGCTCCGGGCTTTGACGGGAGTTTGCCTCGCCGGGGTATACCCACCCGCGATGAAGATGATCTCGACGTGGTTTGAGCGAAGCCGGGGACTCGCCATCGGCACGCTCATCGGCGCTTTGACGGTGGGCAAAGCGATGCCATACCTCATCCATGCGGTACCGGGAGTTTCGTGGCAGGCGATTGTGCTTGCCGCATCAGTGGGATCGCTCCTCGCTGCTGTATTAGTCGCACTATGCTACTATGATGGTCCGGTATCCTTTCCACGGCGGCCCTTCTCATGGGCGCTTGCGGGAAGCGTGCTGCGAGTCAGGGAGTACCGGCTGGTGTTGGGCGGCTACTGTGGGCACATGCTGGAGCTGTATGCCTGCTGGGTCTGGATTCCCGCGTTTCTTGCCGCGAGCGCCGCCCGGCAAAACGCGTCCGACTCGGCTGTTTGGGTACTGGCCTTCGCCGTGATCGCGGTTGGGGCAATTGGCTGCGTCTGGGGCGGTGTGGTCGCCGATCGCATCGGGCACGCCCGCCTCGTGATCCTCGCCTTGGCGGCAAGCGGGAGTTGCGCGCTACTAACTCCTCTGGTGTTCGGACGGTCCATGTTCCTGCTCGCTCCCGTCGTTCTGGTATGGGGAATGACGGTGATCGCGGACAGCGCACAGTTCTCGACACTCGTGACGCGCGCTGTTCCTCCCCATGCGGTCGGGACGGCGTTGACGCTCCAGACGTCGGTCGGGTTTCTGCTCACCACACTGTCCATCCAGATTGTGCCGCCGGTGGTGGAGCTCGTGGGATGGCGGTACGCCTTCCCAGCGCTGGCGATTGGTCCGGCACTGGGGATATGGGCGATGACGAGGCTGAGCGGGAAAGGTGGACGGTGATCCGTGGTGCGTGATTGTCAGGCGCGATCACCGGCCACAGCAACGAACACTGCTTCCCGCGAGAAGTCGCCGCGACGAATCGTACTAGTGTAGTGTCGCCAAAGTTTCATTGGCTTTGTTAACCTTCTTCATGATCTGCCTAACGGTTGCAGTCCAGACGAAGGGAGTTGGATTTTCGTTTCGCCGGTTGATGTAGCTGGTTATGGCTTC
>JBPCJT010000339.1:0-4456 GCA_051005015.1 Gemmatimonadaceae bacterium
GTGCTGTCGTCACAGCGCAACAGAAGTGGTGTAACAATTGTTACATACGCGCAGCGAACGCTTCACCACGAGCTTCGGCCGCCTCACGGACCGAGTCACTTCGGGGCAAATACCGAAGCGTTTCGAAACGGTGTAAGGTTAAGTGCGGTAATAAGATTCTCCAGAGACTCAGCACCTGGTTGCCAGAGGATGAAGAGGCTGGAAATGGCTCCTCCAGGCCTACAGGTAACTGGCTCCTTTCTTGAATAAACATCCTGTGCAAAACAGTTTTTTCACTAAAACCGTGTGACAGCTGTCACAGCAACGAGGAGCATCTCGTTGGCCACGAGCCGCCAAAAGGAGGTTAGGCGAGCGCCACGCAAGGGAGCCTGTATACGAATGTGTAGGCAAGCCTCTACTATCGACTTGCCAACCGGTAGCCGTTCACGTTCGACCAAACACCACCCGCACCCTGGAACAAGCCATGAGATACGCCACAAAGTATTCGCCCCTGCTCGCCACGCTCTCCTTGGCCGCTGCCTGCGGCGGCGACACCACCGGCCCCACCAGTTCCGCAACGCCGAGTGCCCACATTACAGCTGCTGCCACCTGCTACCCGCGCACGTACAGCGGTAACGCGTTCGTGCTCAAGTCCAACGTGCTCGGCGTGGTTACGAACGCCGTGAACACCGGCCCGCTCCCGGCGTGCGGCGGCCTGATACAGAGGTCTCTCGCGGTAGTAGACAGGCGCCCTCTCTTTTACGGGACTGTGGGAACCGCCGAGACGCGCGGCAGTATTGACGCGGCCACCTCCAAGTCCTCAGTGCTAACGGCAACCATCCTCGTCTCAGGGCAGGTCATTACCGCGGACGTTATCGGCTCGACATCGAAGGCTACGTCGTACGCCTTCTGCCTCGGTCGTCCCCCGAAGGTAAGCGGGTCAACGAACCTGGCGAACGTGGTAGTTAACGGCACCGCCGTCACTATTACGGGCGCCCCCAATCAGAAGGTGCCACTCGGGCTGGTCGGGAGCGTGACGTTCAACGAGCAGATCAAGGTCAACACGGCGAAATACGGAGCGATCACGGTGAACGCGGTCCACGTCAGGGTTACCGGCGTCGCCGACGTCATCGTCGCCTCCTCACACTCCGACATCGCCTGCACCTGAACTGAGGGTGGGATGAGGTAGTAAAGGGGGATGCGGAAACCAATTCGCATCCCCCTTGCCCATCCTGCCGATTACTACTGCGGCACGAACAGCCGTCCCGCGGCAACGCCAGCGCCCCTCGGGGAGACTATCCCCCTGATCGGTAAGGACTCCGCGGTCGTGGCGCAGATGATCTGATCCAGGGAGGGCTGCTCGATTCACGACCGATCCACCTCGGGCAGAACTGCCTGCGCAGGTGCTCTTTCCGCCCCCGGAAATGCAAGGTCGGCGACGAGTTGTTTCGCATGCAAGCGCGTAGAGCGCCGCGGCCAGTCGCACGATAAGGCAAACTCCGATGAATCCGCCGCTACCCGCCTGAGCGTACAACATACGCAGCACCGGCGAGGGGGAATAGAACGTCTCCCTCATGTTCGCATCTTTCGGAGGCCATATGGACAAGAAGGCAGTAACACGGAAAACGGCGCTAGTGGCGCTCATCGCGGCGAGCTGCATTGGAGTTGGTGCCGTCGTTCGATCGGTGACGGCATCTGACCACCAGGACACGCCCGAGGTTGAGCTGAACCCGCGCATGGACATCAACGATGTGTACGCGTTCCCCGGCTCAGCCGCGGACAGGGTGGTACTGGTAATGACCACGTCTTCGCCTATCGCCGGCACCAGCGCAACGTTCGACCCAAACCTGCTGTATCAGCTCAAGATCGACAATAGCGGAGACGCGAAAGAAGACCTCGTCATTCAAGCGACATTCTCCGACGACGGGCAGACGGTGTTCGTTCGTGGACCGGTGGCACCAACGACACAGGGAATGCGCAGCTCTCTGGTAGGCACTTCAGCAGCCGTGAGTGGCGCGGTCGGCCAGACGCTGAGCGGCCCGAACGGAATACAGGTGTTCGCGGGACTGCGCGACGATCCTTTCTTCATAGACCTGGATCAGTTCTTCAAGATTCTGCCTGACCGCCGGCCCTCCACGGGTCCCCTGGGCGCTCCCTCGTCTTCGGTGGCGCTTGGCCCGTGCGCAAACTTTCCTACGTGCGCCTTCCGGAATCCCGGAATCGACTTCCTGCGCGGCTTCAATGCCCTCGCAATCGTAGTCGAGCTGCCCAAGAGCTCGCTCGTCAGCTCGACCGCGGCGGATGCGAAGTTCGGGGTGTGGGGCACCATCAGCCGTTAAACAGCCGTAAACCAGACAATCAGTCTTCAGACTACAAGGAGCTATGCAATGAAAGGGAAGTCCTGGATGGTTATCGCGGCAATGGGCCTGGCGTTCAGCGTGGCCGGCTGCGATGACGACGACGAAGACGGCGGCAACCCGCTTGCCCCGAGCACGACCCGCGTCTACACACAGATTGAGCGACTCGGGAATCCGCTGGTCTCGGAAGTGTTTTTCCTCAAGCGTGACCACGGCCTGCACAACACGAAAACGCCCGCGGAAGACACCGTCACTGTAGAGAATGGCGGAGTGGGCGCGCGCGAGAAGATCCGGAGCTTTGTGGCGCAGTTCGGCCGCAGCGCAGCGATTCAGAACACGCTTGCTGCTGTGCTCGCCCCGGACATGCTGCTGGTGTTCCCCAACCGGAGCCCCAGCACAGCCAGCTGGCTCAGCTGGGCGCTGCAGCCCAACGTAGGGTATGGTGGACGGAAGCTCACCGATGACGTCGTGGATGTGGGACTGATGGCGGTGTTCGGAACCGCTCTCGACCCGAGCGCCGGTTCAGTGGCCGGTCTCACAAGCGACAATGTCGCTGCCAACGACAAGCCGTTTCTCGCAGCTTTCCCGTACCTGGCCGCACCATAATCCGTGGGTGCGCCTCCCGCTGAAGCAGGCGTGGAGGCGCACCATCGGAGTCAATCACATGAATGCTCGCAAAGTCGCCATCGGCGCTGTAGCGCTGGGATTCATGGCCATTGTGGCATGGCAGGCCGGCTCCGGGCTCGCCGCTTACGAGCCGCTCGCCGGCTCACTGGAGCCGGATTCCGCCGCGGTGGCCGAAGCCGATCAGCGCACCTTCGAAATCGCTTTGTACGAGCGCCGCCTAAAGGAAGAGCCGGAAAGCGCACTGGACCTCGCACAGCTCGCGGGGCTCTACCTGCAGCGTGGCCGCGAGACCGCGCAGTACGAAGACATACTCCGCGCGGAGCAGGCGGCCCGCCAGTCGCTGGCATTGCGCACCAACCGCAACGGCAAAACCTATCTGACGCTGGCGTCGAGCCTGCTGGCACAGCATCGCTTCAGCGAAGCCCTGGAAGTTTCGCGCGCTGTCGTCGCATACGATCCCGACATTCCCGCGTACCGGGCGATGCTCGGAGAGGTCCAGCTTGAGCTCGGCGACTACGACGAAGCGCGCTCTACTTTCCGGTCGCTCTCGGGAGATCGAACCGTTCCGTCGGTTGCGGCACGACTGGCCCGCTGGGCGGAAATCGAGGGGCGGACTGAGGACGCGCGCGCCATCCTGAATGTCACGCTCCAGGACATGCTGCGCCGATCCGATCTTCCCAGCGAACAGGTGGCGTGGTTCTACCTTCGCCGGGGAGACATCGAGCTCAAGGAAGGCCGGCTGGCCGAGGCGAAAAACGCATACCGCGCTGGACTGGATCAGTGGCCAAATGACTACCGGCTGCTGGGCGCGATGGCTCGGCTGGAGCTGGCTCGTAACCGTCCCAGGCGGGCCATTGCCTATGGCGAACGCTCGATGGCGATAACGCTCGACCCAGCGATACTTGGCGTGATTGGAGAGGCGTACGCAGCACGGAAAGACAGCGTCAAGGCCGAAGAATACTATCGCACAATGCAGATTGCCGTGGTGAGACAGCCGGGCGCTTTTCATCGCGCATGGAGCCTGTTTCTTCTCGATCACGACCGGGCCACTGACGAGGTGCTGGCCAAGGCGAGGGAGGAGATCGCATCACGCAAGGATATTTATGGATACGATCTTCTGGCGTGGGCGCTCTACAAGCGCGGAGAATACGCGGAGGCGCGTCACCAGATGCGGTACGCTCTTCGGCTAGCGACACGTGATGCCATGCTGTACTACCACGCGGGAATGATCGAGCGTGCAATGGGGGACCCGGAGGCCGCTCGCAAGCACTTGACGCGCGCACTCGAAATCAACAAGTATTTCTCGCGTTCCAGCGTGCGCACTGCGCGCGCCGTGCTGGATTCCATTAAGGATCGCTCCACGCTCCTCGCGGGGCGATCCCCGGGCGCGCCCGCGTTTTTCTTCAGCGCGTCAGGCGGCTGATCGTATGTCGGAGCTCCTGACCTTCCTTCGCCTTGGCTTCGGCCACATCACGGACCTCGGCGCGCTGGAC
>JBPCJT010000340.1:0-12028 GCA_051005015.1 Gemmatimonadaceae bacterium
ACTTTCTTCTGGTCAACAAGGCTGTGTATGGTGCCGAAGTTCCATTTACAGGCAAGCATCTTCCGGCGATCGAGCGGCCCGAACGTGGGGATGTCGTGGTTTTTGAGTGGCCCGGCGATCTTTCCAAGGACTTCGTCAAGCGTCTGATCGGCATGCCGGGCGACACGGTCGAGATGCGAGACGGTGCCGTTCGTCTCAATGGCAGAATGCTCAACGAGCCATATGTTGTTCATACCGAGCCTGGAAGTGATCCTTCTCGTGAAGAGTTTCGCTGGCAACGCGATTACCTCGTGCGTTCGGCCGCGGCGAGCATGAGCTATCCCTCACGTGACAATTGGGGGCCCCTGATTGTTCCGGAGCGGAACTACTTCATGCTTGGTGACAATCGGGACAATTCATACGACAGCCGTTACTGGGGATTTGTGCCTGACTCCCTTGTGAAGGGGAGACCTCTTGTCGTGTATTACAGCTACGCCCGAGACATCACGCACCGATTTCCCTGGCTCACGAACATCCGTTGGACTCGGCTTGGTGAACGAATCCGCTAGTACTCGCTCGACTGAAAATGATATACCGAGCCACGCCGACGAGGGTGGTCTCGCACCGCTGCACCCAGGAGCATCCGCCCGCATGCCCACCGCCGCGCGTCCCCACCGAAAGTCGTCGTACGATGACGGCTCGCTGGACCAGTATCTCCGCGACATCAGTGCTTATCCGCTCATCGACCGGAATGAGGAAGCCAATCTCGCGCGGCTTATACGAGCTGACGATCCCGCGGCTCTCGACAAGCTGGTGCGTTCCAATCTTCGGTTCGTCGTTTCCGTTGCGAAAAAGTATCAGAACCAGGGTGTGGCGCTGTCCGATCTGATAAATGAGGGAAATCTGGGGCTGATCCGCGCCGCGCATAAATTCGACGAATCCAAGGGGATCAAGTTCATCTCCTACGCCGTGTGGTGGATACGCCAGGCCATTTTGCAGGCCCTCGCGGAGCAGTCGCGCATCGTGCGAGTACCACTCAATCGCGCGGGAACCCTGCACCGTATCGGGAAGCGTGCCAACGCGCTCCTTCAGGAGCTGGGTCGCGAGCCAACCCATGGGGAAATCGCCGAAGATCTGGATTTGACGGAGGAGGAAGTCTCCAGGACAATCTCCATCTCACAGACGCACCTGTCCCTGGACGCGCCCATGACGCCCGGAGAGGATAACAAGCTTCTTGACTATCTGCCTGATAACCTAAACCCCACCCCGGACGAGCTTACCTTCGGAAAAGCGCTCACGGAATCCGTCGAGGAAGCCCTATCATCGCTGCGCGAGCGGGAGAGCAAAATCCTGCGGCTGTACTTCGGGCTGGATGATCAGGAACCGATGACCCTGGAGCAGATTGGCTCGCTCCTCGGAATTACGAGAGAACGAGTGCGCCAGATCAAGGAGAAGGCGCTGTCAAGGCTCCGCCACGTTTCTCGTGCGCGCTCGCTCGAATCGTTTCTGGGATAGGGACAGGATTGCTGCTTGACGAAACTGCGAACGGCGACCTGCGCATCGGTGACCGCGAAGCTCGGTACCGTCAATCCAGAAGCGGAAGTTGCCACGTTATCGGCATCTCCAAACTCACGGCTTGCGCTGCGATTCTCGAGTTAAACTTCTTCGCAGTTCGCATTCCCGCAAGCCGCAGTTACGACAGCAGATCCAGGTACTCGAACAGCCGAGGATGAATGAATCGGGCGCGGGCTTCGGAGACGCGCCGACACTTCTTCCCGAGGTATTCGACGTTGAAGTAGGTCGTGGTGACTACGCTGTTGGGAATGCGTGTTTCCGCGGGCGCACAGACTGCCTGGAAGCAGATGCGGCCGGCTTGCACAAACGAGTCGAGCCCGAGCTGCACGGCTATAACGTTGCCGGTGCTCTCCGCACGAGCCGAATCCGCATATTCCTCAAAGAATCGAAACCCGCTCATTCGCGTACGCTCATCAGATGTACATGACGCCGGCATTGGCGCATGGCTGTTATGATTGGTCTTGTCTTGCATCCCGTCTGGAGCATTGCTGATATACATGACGCCGGTACTGGCAAATCGACTTGTGGAGCACCAAGCCAGCTTCCGTCCAATTCTAGACGATCCAGGGAAGGCTAGGGAACTACTCGAAAGTCCGATCTGATAATTGCTATCAACCGTTCAGCATACTCGAAACCATGGAACAGGAACAGGCAGCCGAATTGAAGCCAAGACGCATAACCGCTGTTACGCGCCACAGGGGATGGCGCTGCTTGCGCATTCCGGAGTGAGGCGCACTAGCGGCTTCGGTGCTGGCGACAGTCCGACTTGGCCGACTCGCGGCGAAGCGCCAATTTTAGAAACCGACGCCGACAGCGTCGAGCGTCGGTTAGTACTTCCGCCCACCCCGCTCACCTACCCCCAACTCCCCACCATGGTTCAACAGAGCTCATTCGACGTAACCACGGGCGTCGACCTTCAGGAAGTAGACAATGCCGTGAATCAGGCCCAGAAGGAAATCGCTCAGCGATATGACTTCAAGGGCTCCAAATCGAGTATCGAGTTTAACCGGAGGGAAAGCATCCTCGTTCTTCTCGCTGATGACGACTACAAGATGCGGGCGCTGCTGGATGTGTTGCAGTCGAAGCTGATTCGCCGAAGCGTTCCGGTTAGGAATCTCGATATTGGCGAACAAAAGGCGATAGGCGGTGACATGGTTAGACGAGACATCAAGCTGAAGATGGCGCTCGATGGCGACACCGCGAAGCAGGTAGCGGCAGCCATCAAGGACGCGAAGCTCAAGAAGGTGCAGGCTGCCATTCAAGGTGATCAGGTGCGCGTGACTTCACCCTCCAAGGACGACCTGCAGGGCGCGATGGCGCTGTTAAAGACAAAGGATTTTGGCGTGGAGCTGAAGTTCGGCAACTATCGCTGAAGCGGGGGTGAGGCAGGTCGGAGGGGGGAGCACGATCTGACAACCGGGACCAGAGAGCATGGACAATGGCACCGCAACACGAGCTTGGACATCCTCAATCGCCTGCCTAACTTGATTCTGCGCCTCTGATCAGCGGTTTCGCTTTCCTCCTCCCGCTTCCCCGTTGCCTGCTTCATGAAGATCGGCCTCATCACCCTCGGTTGCGACAAGAATACGGTAGATAGCGAGCGCTACCTCTCGCAGCTCGCTGACTACGGCGCTACACACACGCCGGTGCTCGAGGAAGCTGACGTCATAGTCGTGAACACCTGCGGGTTCATCGATGCGGCCAAGAGGGAGTCGATCGATGCGCTTGTGGAGGCGGGACGGCTGAAGATCGATGGTGCTTGCCAGGCAGTAGTCGCGATCGGCTGCATGGTCGAACGACACAAGAATGAGCTCATCGAGGCGCTTCCCGAGGTGGATCTGTTCATCGGCGCGTCCGAAATAGGCCGCCTCATTCCGGAGCTCGCCGAGCGCGGGCTTCTCGCGGATGCCCCATCGCCTCATCCTGGAGTGCGGCAGTATGCGGGCGACCTTCCACACGTGCGGTATCTGAAGGTCAGCGAAGGGTGCGATCATGGTTGTGCGTTCTGCGCCATCCCGCTGATGCGGGGCCGGCATCGTTCATTCGCGCTCGAGGAGATGATCGCCGAGGCGCAGCTTCTCGAAGCTCAGGGCGCCCTGGAGGTGAATCTTGTTGCGCAGGACCTGGCGCATTACGGCCGTGACAGGCAAAGCGGGGGTGGTCTCCCCGAGCTGCTTGAGGCACTTGTGGCGGAAACGTCCATTCCCTGGATAAGAATGCTGTACCTGTATTCCGCCGGCATCACTCAGCGTCTGCTTGAAGTCGTGGCGCGGGAGCCCCGAATCCTGCGATATCTCGACATGCCGATGCAGCACGCCTCGAACTCCGTACTCACGCGCATGCGTCGCCCCGAGCGCGCACGCAGCATTCGCGAAAAGGTCGCGCGCTATCGCGATGCGGTGCCCGGAGTAGCTATTCGGACCACATGCATCGTAGGATTCCCGGGAGAGACCAACGAAGACTTCCAGCAGCTGCTCAGCTTTCTCGAGGAAGTTCGCTTTGAACGTGTGGGAGCGTTTGCCTACTCCCCGCAGGAAGGGACGCGTGCGTACGGCTATACCGATGATGTTCCGGACGCGATAAAGCGAGAACGACTCGAGCGCTTGCCTGAGCTTCAGCTGGCCCTTACAGCGGAGCGCTACGAGGAACGCGTCGGAAATTCGGTGCGGCTGATTGTCGACCGCCAAGCGACCGATACGGCAGCGGCGCAGGCTCGCTGCCCGTGGCAAGCGGATGATGTAGATGGGGTCACCTGGCTCATGGGTGCTCGTGCGGAGACTGGCACCTTTGTGGACGCACGCATCGATGCGGTTGTCGATGACTACGACTTCCAGGCGTCCGTGACGTCCGCCGTGCCCGTCCATCGGCCGCGCCCCCGCCTCTCGCGCCACCTGCCGATGCTCGCGGCTACAGCGGGGAGCTACGGTCGGTGAGCAGCGCGGAAAAAGGCGCAACCACAAATTATCTCGCTGCCTGGTTGCGCTTCACCGCGTCCCTCCTGGTGTTATTCGTAGCAAGTTGCGTCGCCCAGCCCACTCACGCCACGGATAGTGGTTCACTCGAACGCCACCAGCTGCGAGAAGTTCGCGTCGCGCTTCAGACCAACGCGCGCCGCGTTTCTCTCTCAGCGAGCGGAGCGTGGGTTCTGTCTGACAACGGCGGCGTAAACACTGTCATGCGCGCGGGTGCTGACGATGCCTGGATTGTGGAGCCGGCCGGACCGCTTCTTCTCCGCGCCATTCGCGCGGACGCCATGCCCACGGGCTCCCGGCCTGGGCCTTTTACAGCGCGGACCCTGGATTCGAGTTCGCTTATCAACGTCAACGGAAAGCGGTATCGTGGTGAGATTGCGATCATGCCGACTGACAGCGGCATGCTGGTTGTGAACCAGCTTCACGTCGAGAGCTATCTCCGCGGCGTGGTGCCACTCGAGATCGGGACGCGCAGGGTGGCAGGCGAGGAGGCGGCGGTAGCGGCGCAGGCGATTGCCGCGCGAAGCTACACCTATATTCGGCTCGGCGGCTTGCGCGTGCGTCCGTTTGATCTTCTTGCGACCGTATTCGATCAGGTGTACGGTGGGGCCGACGCGGAGACGCCACTCGCTGACAGGGCGGTATCCGCGACGCGTGGGCTCGTTCTCACTTATCGCGGGCGAGTGGTCAACACCCCGTATCATTCCACCTGCGGCGGAAGCACAGCGGCTGCGTCGGAAGTTTGGCAGCGGTCGCCGGACGAGCCATTCCTCCGGCCGGTCACCGATCGAATTCCAGGAACGGAACGCTACTACTGTGGTGTGTCACCCCGTTTCAACTGGACGCGAACCTTCGACAAGCCTGCCCTATCCGCAACGCTGGACAAGTACCTGAGCGCGTATGTCCCGATCCCGACACAGGGTGTGGGAACAGCGCGGAACGTGACCGTCGATGGCATTACGCCTTCTGGCCGCGTGCGAACACTCGGCATCCTAGCGGACGGACGACGGTACGCCCTGCACGGCAATGACATTCGTTTTGCCCTGCGAACTCCGGGTGGCGAGATTCTGAACAGCACGTATTTTACCGTGCACACCGAACACGATGCAGCCGGCGCCGTGTCCAGGCTGACGTTACGCGGAGTGGGCAATGGGCACGGAATCGGGATGTGCCAGTGGGGTGCGATTGGCCGTGCGCGCGCAGGGCAGGATTTTCGTGCCATCCTCGGAACCTACTATCCTGGAACTACCGTTGCGACGGTGGACTAGTCCGTTTGTTCGGTTGTGCGCTGTCTGCCTCGCTCTGGTACCAGCCGGGGTAGAAACAGCGCTCGGCCAGAACAGGGGAACTCTGTTCGAGCGATTGAACCTCGACCAGCTCCGGCTCACGGCCGTCGGAGCGATGTCCGGTCCGGTCTACTCATCGCGAGTAGTGTCGACACAAGCATACGCCGTGCAGGCGGACTACGGCGAAATTGCGCGTCACTGGCGTGTGGTATTCACGGTCTCGTACTGGGGATCCGAGTTCGAGAGGGAGGTAGTGGAGACGTTCGAACAGCGGCTTCTGGACACGATGACGGATCCGGCTGGTGACGACACCCTCCGCATAGGACGTATTACCCTATCTGACATCTCCCTCGAGACGGACATGCGATGGTCCCCACGTCCGCTCTCGTTTCTCCGGCCATATCTGGGCGGCGCGTTCGGCGCGCACGTGATCAATGCCGAATCGCCTTTTATTGCGGACACGTTCGTTGAGAGCGCCCTGGACAACATTGCCGCAGGAATAGCGGGGTTGGCCGGGCTGGACATCGCTCCAATACGCGCCCTGACTCTCGGAGTGCAGGGCCGCTACACCCTGCTGAGCAATACTCCCTTCCTTACGCTCCGCGCTGGCGGAAGCTATCACTTCAACGTCCGCCATCCGCTGCGCTCCCCGTGAAGCCGGTTGTTCGATTCGGAGTCGTAGGCGTCGGCGCCATAACACAGGTTGCGCACCTTCCGGTTCTTTCCAAGATGCGTGGCGCGCAAATAGTCGCACTGTGCGACAATGATGCCCTCAAGGCACGCTCATTAGCGGACAGGTTTGAGGTGCCCGACGTCTTTACGGACATGCAGGATCTTCTCGAGCTCGATGAAGTGGACGCCGTTATAGTCGGGACGCCCAACCATCTGCACGAGCCGCACGTACTGAGCGCTCTGGCGGCCGGAGTAGATGTCCTGTGCGAGCGGCCGCTGTCGCTGACATCCAAGGGCGTGGAGCGGATACTCGCTGCCGCGCAACGCGCTGACCGTAAGGTCGCCGTGGCTAACAACCATCGATTTCGCTCTGACGTCCAGGCGCTGAGCGGATTTCTGCGCGGGGGTGAGCTCGGGCATCTCACGGGAGTGCGCGCAGGCGCCTACCAGCCACGCCGGGTGCAGGAAGGCTGGCGTTTTCGGCGAGCCGAGGCCGGCGGAGGGTCCTTTCTGGAACACGGGTTTCCGCTGTTGGATCTGGCGCTCTGGCTCGCCGACTTTCCGGAGCCCATTCGAGTCACCGCGCATATGCAGCGCGGCAAGGGCGCAAGCGCGGTGGAGGACTCAATGCTCGTGAACCTCGAATGCGCGCAGGGCATCACATTCGCGTTCGACGTGTCATGGTCCTATGTGGGAATAGCTGAGCGCTGGTGGTTCGAGGTGCTTGCGTCGCGCGGCGGCGCGCAGCTCGGTCCCCTGCGTGTCGTGAAGGAGCTGAACGCCAAACCGATGGATGTGTCGCCCACAGGTGCCGCCGCGCGCGAGAGCGCATTCACGCAGTCTTACCGCGCCGAGCTGGCGCACTTTCTCGCAGTACTTCGCGACGAGGCGAGCTATGAACCTCCCACCGACCAGGTGATCGTTCACCGGATCATGGAGGCGATCTACCGGTCGGCGGAGGAGGGAAAAGAAGTTCGATTGTGAAGACAAAGAGACCAGGGGCCAGGGAGCAGGGAGGAAGCAGGAGGGAGGAGGGAGGAAGGAGTATTCGAGGGTTTTCCCTCAGTTCCCTGGTCCCTGGTCCCTGGTCCCTGGTCCCTGCTCTTTTTTCGGCCGCGCTATTCGCGATCGCGTTCCCGCCCTTTCCATTCGTGGTACCCGCGTTCATCTGCCTTGCCCCGCTGGCCGTGTCCATCGCACGTCTGGCTGACAATGGCGGCTCAACGCGCGCCGCGGCTGGAATCGGATTCTGGT
This sequence comes from Gemmatimonadaceae bacterium, assembly GCA_051005015.1. GTDB lineage: Bacteria > Gemmatimonadota > Gemmatimonadetes > Gemmatimonadales > Gemmatimonadaceae > JACMME01. Next base: position 7,739 of record JBPCJT010000340.1, read on the forward strand.
TCGGCTTCCTGGGCTATGCCTGCAATCTTTACTGGATTGCGATCGCGCTTTCGCTATACACGAAGCTCGCCATACTGGGCTACATCGCGTCACTTATCTGGCTTGCGCCGTTTGTCGCGCTTTTTGCGGCCGCGCTATTCGCGTTGCGACGCGGAAGCCGGTGGCCCATGGCGATCCTTTTGCCCGCTGCGTGGGTCGCGCTCGAGCTCACGCTCAACTACCTGTCCGACTTGTCGTTTCCCTGGCTGCCCCTAGGACTCTCGGTAGCGCGCATCCCTGTCCTCGCGCAGATAGCCGAGCTTAGCGGTGTGCGCGGGGTTAGCTTCTGGATTGCGGCGACCAACGGACTTCTGGCTGATGCATGGCTCATGAAAGCCGAGCGGCGAGCAGTGCTTGTTCGCGTCGTGGCGATCGCGGGGGTGGCAGCTTTGGTCGCACTCTATGGTGCGTGGCGCATGAGCGCGATCATCATGCGTAACGTCGCACCGATCGCGGTAGTGCAGCCGAACATCCCGCAGGAAGAGAAGTGGCAGGAGGAGAATCGGAATCGCATCGTCGGAATTCTCTCCGAGCAGACGCGAGCGGTCATGCTGGAAAGCAACGCGGAGCTCGTCGTTTGGCCGGAGGTCGCGCTCCCGGGATTTCTAAGCGAGCACCCGGAATGGCGCGATACACTCAACGCACTTAGCGCGATCGACCAAACCCCCATCCTGTTCGGAGTTCTGGATATCGTCTACCGTACGCGCGACGACTTCAGCTACTTCAATGCGGCGATGCTCGCGGATTCGTCCGGTGCCGTGGACAGGCAGCCAGCGTACCACAAGGAGTACCTGGTTCCGATCGTCGAGCGTGTGCCCTTCGTGAATCCCGACTGGTTCGCATCGCTCAAGTACTTCGGCGGCTATGGCAGAGGCGCGGATCAATCGCCGTATAAGCTTCCGTTTGGGAAATTCGGTGTCCTCATCTGCTACGAGTCGATCTACCCGCAACTGTCGCGCGAATACCGGAAGGGTGGCGCCGATATCCTCGTCAACATTACTAATGACGCGTGGTTCGGTAAATCCATCGCGCCCTATCAGCACGAGTCGCATCTCGCGCTCCGTGCCATCGAGAATCGCCTGGGAATCATACGATCAGCGAATACCGGGATTTCCGAGTACGTCGATCCGCTTGGCCGGGTGCATGGCGCGACGCCGCTTTTCACGCGTGAGACACGGACCTGGGTAGCTCAGACGACAGACGCGCGAACGCCGTACCTGCTCGCCGGCGACTGGCTCGGCTCAGCGTCGGCCGCGGGAACTCTGGTCGGACTCGTGCTGGTGCGGCGACGCCGGATCCCGAAGCAGGCGTGAGCGGTTCTTCGGTCGGGGTCGATGTGGGTGGCACGTTCACCGACGTCGTCTCGATCGACGGTAACGGGTATGTCATCGCCCGGAAAGTGCTCAGCACTCCCGCTGACCAGAGCGATGGCGTGATCTCCGGGGTGCGGGCGCTTGCGCTGCCGGCAGGGGAGTGCGCGCGCATCGTGCACGGCACTACGCTCGCGACAAATACGTTACTCGAGCGCAATGGGGCGAGGGTGGTGCTCTGCGCAACAGAGGGCACTACTGATCTCCTGGAGCTCCGCCGTCAGGAGAGAGCATCACTGTACGATCTGGCGCGCCATCATCCTGCCGCGCTCGTGCCACTGGAGCGGTGCATCGCTGTCCCGGAAAGACTGGATGCGCGAGGTGTGGTGCGCGCCCTTACGATCGATGGAGCTCGTTGCGTGGCAGACCACGTAAGCGAGCTCGAACCGGAGTGTGTTGCGGTGTAGCTGCTGCATTCGTATCGCGATCCGTCTCACGAGCGCCTGCTCGCGAATGTGCTGCGTGGGTCTCTCGCCGGGGTGAATGTCATCCTTTCATCGGATGTGCTTCCGGAGATCCGCGAATACGAGCGCACCGCCACGACAGTAGCCGAGGCGTATCTTCGTCCCCGCGTCGCGCGCTACCTGCAGCAACTGGCCGCCCGTCTGGATGCGGACGGACTGCCATCGCCAGCCGTCATGACGTCCGCCGGCGGAATGCGCAGTGCGAGCCAAGCGGTACGGAGTGCCGCGTCGCTCGCCCTGTCAGGGCCCGCGGGCGGAGTGGTGGGTGCAGCGGCAGTGCTACGGCTCGCCGGATTCACTGATGCGCTTACCATCGACATTGGCGGCACGAGCGCCGACGCAGGTCTTATTGTTGGCGGAGCGCCGCTAGTCGAGAGCGGTGGCGATGTAGCCGGTGTCCCTATCGCGCTTCCTCGGGTGCTCATCGACACAGTATCGGCGGGTGGCGGCAGCATCGGCTGGATTGACGACGGAGGTGCGTTGCGTGTCGGGCCGAGGAGCGCGGGCGCGCGGCCGGGACCTGCCGCGTTCGGCCTCGGCGGATCGGACGCTACCGTCACGGACGCTCAAGTCGTGCTCGGCAGAGTACATGCAAGGCGAATGAGTGGAGGGGTCCAGCTTGATGTCGACGCGGCGCGACGAGCAGTTGAAGCTCTCGCACGCGGGCTCGGAGCGGCGGCCGACCGGACCGCGACAGCAATGATCGCGGCCGCCGACGCCGCCATGGCTCGCGCATTGCGGCGCGTGAGCGTGGAGCGTGGCGTCGATCCCCGCCGGTGCGTGCTCGTCGCGTTCGGCGGGGGTGGCGGATTGCATGCATGTGGGCTGGCCGACAAGCTGGCAATCCGGACAATTCTCATTCCTCCGTTTGCCGGCGTGCTTAGCGCGCTCGGCCTCGCCATGGCTTCGGAAAGGCGCGAAGCCATGGCGAGCGTGATGCGCCGGACGGAGGCGCTCGACACCAGTGCCGTCAATGCACTGGCGCGGGAGTTATCCGGGCGTGCTGGAGATGTGGCTGGCAGCGGTAGCACTCGCGAGTGGTGGGCCCGCACGCGATACGTGGGTCAGGGTCACGAGTTGGACGTCACTTTTGCACCTGGAGACGACGGCGCCACGATTGCGCGGCGTTTTACCGAGAAGCATCACGAACATCTGGGATTCTCGCTGGACCGACCCGTTGAAATAGTAAGCTCGCGTTACGCAGTGATCGGGTCGGCGCGCGAGCCGCGTCTTCGTCGGGCAGGAACGTCCGAGTGGAGCAGACACGGAAAGCTGGACACCGGTGCGCCACTGGATGTGCGGATAGAAGGTCCGGCGGTAATCACCCTTCCGGACTCATCGCTGCTCGTAGCGGAGGAATGGACGGCACGCGCCTTACCTATCGGTGGTTGGGTCATAGAGAAGGATATCGGCCTGCGGGCCACGGCCGACTAATACGTCCTGATCCGTTCTCCGTTCTCGGCAATTCGCAAACTGTCTCATGCCCCTTTTCGATTCCCTGGACCTCGAAGTAATGTCCCACTCTTTTGCGGCCATCGCGGAGGAGATGGGCAGCATTCTGGTGCGCGGTGCGCTTTCGCCCAATATTCGGGAAAGGCGGGATTCCTCCGCGGCGCTCTTCGATGCGCGCGGTGCGATGATCGCGCAGGCTGCGCACATTCCCGTGCATCTGGGCGCCATGCCGGAAGCTGTGCGCGCCGTCAGGAGCCGGCGCCCGCAACCGGGTGACCTCTATATTCTCAACGATCCTTACAACGGCGGGTCTCACCTACCGGATCTCACTCTAGTGGAAGCCATCGAGGATGGTGGCGAGACTGTAGGTTACGCGGCCGTTCGCGCGCACCACGCCGACGTCGGTGGAATGAGTCCGGGGAGCATGCCGCAAGGGGCGACCGAGCTCGTGCAGGAAGGACTCGTCCTGCCGCCCGTTCGACTGGCGCGCGGTGGCGTGGTGGATGGGGAGATGCTGGAGCTCATTCTCGCCAACGTGCGCACACCTGAGGAGCGGCGCGGTGATCTTCGAGCGCAGATGGGAGCGTGCGCGGCAGGCGCCGCTGAGTGGCGAGCACTGCGAGCTCGTGAAGGCGCCGCGCGCATTGATGCCGCTGGGAAGGCGCTGCTCGATTATACCGAACGGCGTTCCAGAGCGGCAATCGCCGTACTCGGCGACCGCAGCGGTCGGGCGACGGACGTACTGGAAGGCGATGGCGTAACGGACGAAGACATCATGGTGGCCGCACGCGTAAGCCTCCGCGGCGATCTCCTCCACATTGACTTCACTGGTACGTCGCCGGCAGTAGCTGGGAACGTGAATTGTCCCCTTGCCGTCACGCGCGCTGCGGCGGTGTTCGTGCTTCGGACGCTGCTCGATGATGATGTCCCGACAAACGACGGCATCGCTCGCGTGATCGAGATCG
>JBPCJT010000341.1:0-34040 GCA_051005015.1 Gemmatimonadaceae bacterium
GCGTAGAGTCCTTCGCTGTCACGACGCTCTGCGACCGCCGGACTTACGTCCACGAAAATCTCGATGAAGTTTGTGACCCGCTCGCGAATCTCGTTACGGGTTGCGCGGTAAGGCGACACGGATGCGCAAATTGCTATCACGCCATTACGGGAGAGCAGCTTCGCGACATATCCTATTCGGCGCAAATTCTCTTCGCGGTCCTCGCGCGAAAAGCCGAGTCCGCGGGACAGGCTCTGCCGAACTTCGGGCCCGTCCAGAAGCTCGACTCTGAGGTCGCGCCTAAGCAGGATCGCCTCGACTTCGCGCGCAATGGTGGACTTGCCAGAGGATGGCAGCCCGGTGAACCACAGGGTAGCGCCGGCGGACATCAGGGATCAGCGATCAGGGACCAGGAACCAGGCCAATCAGGGGCCACCAGACCTTCGCAACCAGCAGCATGATCGCTATCGACACCAGAGTCATTATCGCGCCGGCCTTCAGAAAGTCCGTCATCCTAATGTAGCCGCTGGCGAACGCAATTGTATTGGGAGCGGAGCTTATCGGAAGCGCGAAGTCGAGCCCGGCACCGAAGGAGGTGGCTAGCATGATCGCAACCGGGGCGGCACCCAGCTGTTCACCGAAAGTAAATCCTAACGGAAGCATGACCGCTACCGCGGCGGCGTTACTCATGAACTCCGACACGATCAGCGTCGCCACGGCAATGCCGGCAATCGCAAAGAACGGCGATATGCGGACCTCTCCCAAACCGCGTGTGACCACCCATTGCGCGGCACCCGTTTTGTCGAGGGCCACCCCGAGTGCGATTGCTCCGCCGTACATGAGAATAACGCTCCAGTAGATGCGCCCCTCGAGATCCTCCCATTTGAGCGCGCCGAATGCGAACATCGCCGTAGCCGACAGCAGCGCTATAATGGCAAGCTCTACTCGTCCCGCCAGAAAGACCCAGGCGAAGATGGTGAGCAGCATCAGCCCTCCCACCTTGACCTGGGGCCACTGAATACCCCCCAGACTCGTAACTGCCGACTCCAGAACCTTGCGCGCTCCCTGGAAGTCCACGTCTTCTCGCGGAAACGACACTCGCAGAATCAGCGGAATGGCAATGATGCCGAGCACAACCAGCGGGATCGATGCAAACATCCACTGTGTAAAGGTGACCGTGATGCCGTGAGCCTTAAAAAGCATACCGAGTGCGAGGGCGGCGCGCGTGCTGCCGAGAAAGCTTGCGTTGGACCCGACCATCGCGCCCCACGCGAGTGACAGAAAGAGTACCTTGCCGTAAGCACTCACACCCGGGCGCAGCTTCATCGCGCGGGCGACCTCGAATGCGATTGGAAAGAGCATTGCGGTTGTCGCCTGAGCAGGCATGAAAACGGTGGCGATCGCGGAAGTCAGCATCATTCCCGTAGCGAACACATAGGGAGACCGCCCGAAGCGGACGAGAAAAAGGAGTGCCCAGCGTTTGCTCAGCCCCGACCTCACCAACGCGGCGGCAATGATAAAAACCCCGAGAATGAAGAAGACAGCCGAGTTTCCAAACGCGGCGAACGCATCGGCGGGCGTCATCGCGCCACCAAGGCCGAGGAGGGCGATGGCGAGAAGCCCGGTAATGCCGATGGGAAGAACGTTCGTGACCCACAGCATCGTGCATAGCAGGAAAACAGCGCCCGCTGCCTTGCCGGCGTGGGTGAGTCCGTCCGGCAGAGGGGCCAGGTAGATCAGCAGCGATGCGGCGACGCCGAACACTACCAACAGTACTGTAACCCACTCCTGCCAGGTTCGCGGAATCCTGGAGGGTGCACGTTCAACTTCTTTCTCATCCGGACGGTCGTCGGGCCAGAGAAATCCCGGCTGGCCCAAGGGGGGCAAATCCCTCGCGGGAGGCTGGCTAACGGCCGGCGTTACCGGCATAAGCCACTCGGCGGTGCTGCGATGCTACCATCGCGGTCTTGAGAATGTCGACGTACTCGTACGGGAGCCTCGTCCGTCCAATAAGCGCCGCTTCGGCGTTCATGCCGTGATCGTCCGAACCGCCGGTGGCCACCAGGTTGTGCCGTTCCGCCATTGCGCGGTAGTGGGCAATCATTGCCTCGGTGTGACGCGGATAGAAAATTTCGATGCCCTCGAGCCCAGCGTCAATGTAGCGTTCGATTACCTCATCGCCGATCTGGTCATCGTCTCCCCGAAAGCGTCCGGGATGCGCCAGCACCGCGACGCCGCCTGCCGCGCGGATCTGCGCGATTGACTCCTCCGGCGTGATCTTGACGCGCTCTACATACGCGCGGCCGCCGGAAGCGATGTACTTCTGAGTGAACGCGTCCTTCAACTCCTTAATGTATCCGGCCTCCTGCATGGCGCGCGCGACGTGCGGACGGCCGACGTTATCGTCACCCGCGATCTCCTGCACCCTCTCCCAGCGTACCAGCACACCCATGTCGTTGAGTTTTTCGACCATGAGCTGCGCCCGGTTGAAGCGTCCCGCGCACAGCCGTCCGAGTTCCCGTTCCAGCACTGGATCGGCCGGATCGAGACCGTAGCCAAGCATGTGTATCTCACGCTCACCGTCGAGCGTGGAATACTCGACAGCCGGTATCATCTCGATTCCCACCAGCGCCGCTTCCGCCATCGCTTCGGGGATGCCTGCCATGGTATCGTGATCCGCCAATGCCATTGCAGCAAAGCCCATCTCCGCGGCGCGGCGTACGACAACCGCCGGAGGATCAGAGCCATCGGAGGCGGTGGAGTGCAGGTGCAGGTCGGCGGTGCGAGACAAGGAGGAGTGGGACTGGGAAGTGGAGAAGTGAAAAGAGCGGGTGTGGGAGGAGTAGGAGTTGGAAACCCGGCGAGCCCGAGAGACGGAGTAGGGAGTGTTGGTCCCCACTCCCTACTCCCTATTTCGCTGCTCCCACCTCTTCAGCCTGGGCCTGATAGGCTTCGATCAGAATTTTGGCGACTTCGGGGCGGGTAAACTCCGGTGGCGGCAGCTCGCCATTGGTCAACATTTCGCGGACCTTGGTGCCGCTCAGTTGAACGTGGCTCTCTTTGCCGTGCGGGCATGTTTTGGGCGTCGCCATGCTCCCGCAGGCGCGGCAAAAGAACGAGTGCTCGAATTTGAGAGGAATGATGCCCAGCTCCTCGAATGAGAAGCGATCGATCATTTCCTGAGCGTCGTACGTGCCATAGTAATTGCCCACTCCTGCGTGGTCGCGTCCCACAATAAAGTGCGTGCAGCCGTAGTTCTTGCGACAGATGGCGTGCCAAACTGCCTCGCGTGGACCGGCGTAGCGCATCGCTGCGGGGAAAACGCTCAGCACTGCACGGTTCTTCGGGTAGTACGAGCCGAGGATCTCCTGGTAGGTGCGCATTCGCACGTCGGCTGGAACGTCATCGCTTTTGGTGGCGCCCACCAGCGGGTGCAGGAGAAGCCCGTCGACTCCCTCCATCGCCACTTTCTGTAAATATTCGTGAGCGCGGTGCACTGGATTGCGTGTCTGGAAGGCGACAACCGTCTTCCACCCCAGCTCGTCGAAGCGCTCACGCAACTCCAGCGGGGTCATACGAAACTCGGCGAAATCCTCTTGCGCGGGCCGTTCAATTACCCAGACGGGTCCGCCGAGCAGGACATCGCCCTGGTCGTACACGCGCGCAACGCCCGGATGGGCGACATCAGTTGTACCAAAGCAATTCTGTGCTTCGCGCTTCCTGTCGTAGGCGTACTTTTCCGTGACCTGCATAATGCCGACGATATTGCCTTCGCTGTCTGCCAGCGCGATTTCTCCACCTTCCGTTATCTCGGCTGCCTTTTCCTTCGACACTGCAAGTGTTACGGGAAGCGCCCAGACAAGACCGTCCGAAAGCCGCATGCTGTCGACGACGCACTCGTAATCCAGCTTGCGCATGAATCCAGTGAGCGGGCTGAGCGCGCCCACGCCAATCATCTCGAGATCGCTCAACTCGCGCTCGCCGAGGTCCACCCTGGTCAGCTTGGCGGCTCTGTCCTTCGCTTCCGCGCGCTCCTTTCCCGTGAGCTCTCTGTTTACGAGCGTCCCTCCGTGTGGGGTGCTGGGGCCCGGTGTCTTCGCGCGCTGCCCCCGCTTCGTCTGCACGCCTTCGGTTCCAGCACCGGCAACGTAGCCGCGGTCCTCCAGCAGCTTGATTACCTTGTCCGAGCTTTCTTCCACAGACTCCTTGTCCGTGTCGCATACGAGATCGGGCGTCTGTGGCTCCTCGTAGGGGTCATTGACGCCAGTGAAACCCAGCAACTCCCCAGCCATGGCTTTCTTGTAGAGACCTTTTAAATCGCGTTCGACCAGAACTTGCAGCGGCGTGCGGACGTAGACTTCCAGAAACTCGCCTATCTCGCGCCGGCTCGCATCGCGTTGCGCCTGGTAGGGCGAGATGAACGAAGAGAGGACCACCACGTCGTTTCGCGTCAGCAATTTGGCGACGAAGGTAACGCGCTCAATGTTCTTGTCCCGGTCTTCCTTGGAAAACCCCAGGTCACGGGTGAGACTCTGTCGCACGACGTCGCCGTCCAGCCGTTCGACATGCACGCCGCGCTCGCGAAGCATCGCTTCAACCCGCTTGGCGATTGTCGTTTTGCCAGAGCCGGACAGACCGGTGAACCACAGGGTCACGCCTTTTGTCATTTAATCCTCAATTTTATTCATGATGGGTGCTCGCCGCCGAGTTTCCACAATCGGATGTAGCTTGGTATTGCCAGAGCCACGGCTCGCTTAATGCCGCATCGATCACCTGTCCCAGCGGCTGAGAGGCGAAGGAGCGCAGGGGCCTTTCACCGTGAATCGGGCAATTTCTACGCCCAAAGTGATCACAGGTCACTTCGACAACAACACACTATCCCTTCAATGAAGCCGAGACGCGAGAGGGTTGCTCCTTAAAGAAAGGCGAAACGTGTGACGGTTGCTGCTCGCACCAGCGATATACCATATTTGTGGCGAGGGCGCTACAATTGAGGCGCTACAACGCATGCTATCACGTCTGCTTCCAGACCCTCGCGTGGTATGCGTAACGATTTACCCAGCCACTACTTGGGATCCTGCCGGCAATCGAAAGTCAGTCGGCCCCGTCCTTGACTAGAAGGACGTGTTCATTCGCGCGCGTGGTTCCAGCAGAACGAACCTCGTGTTTTTCAGCAAGATCATTCTGGAGGCGTCGCTAAGAAATGTATATCGGGCCCGATACTTTAATGCCGGTGGCATCTGCGCTGGCGGCCATCGCGGGAATGCTATTGATGTTCTGGCGACGGATCGTTGGAATGTTTCGGATGGGAGCTCAGCTTCTCGGACAAAGGATCTCCAAAATGCGCGGCAAGCAGGTTTAGTCGAGCGCATCCTCTCATGGCGGGGCCTCAAGCCCTACAGCAACTGGTATCGGATTGTCGCTCAGACGCTTTCAGATGAAAGTCTATTTTTCCCTCTCTACTACAGGAGTTCCAGGATGTATATCGGACCGGATACCCTCATGCCGGTGGCCTCGGCGTTCGCCGCGATCGCTGGAGTTGTGCTGATGTTCTGGCGTCGAACTGCGGTGGCAGTGCGCTCGACGTCGCAGATTCTCGCGCAACGGTTCGGCAAGCGATAGTGGAGTGATACTGGAGATGATGATTGCATTTGGCCGTCGCAGTCATGGCCGTCGCTAAAAAGGTTATCGTCATTGGATTGGATGGGCTCGAGCCGAAAATCGTCGAGCCCATGCTTGCACATGGGGAGCTTCCGAACCTTGCACGTCTTCGGGCTTCGGGTGGTTATTCCCGGTGCCGCACGACATTTCCGGCTCAAACACCCGTGGCCTGGTCCACATTCGCGACGGGTGTCAACCCTGGTGGTCACGGAATCTTCGACTTCATCCGCCGCGATCCGCGTACTTATCTGCCGGATCTGGCGCTTAACCGGTACGAGCAGAAGAGCGCCTTTCTGCCTCCGAAGGCAGTGAATCTCCGTCGCGGTACACCCGTGTGGGAGCTGCTTTCCGCGGCTGGCATTCCGTCGGTGGTGGTGAGATGTCCGTGTACGTATCCTCCGGACAACATCAAGGGCAGGATTCTGTCGGGGATGGGCGTGCCCGATCTACGCGGTGGTCTGGGAACCGCGACGTTCTACAGTTCGGCCGACGGGGTGAAACCGGGGGAGAGCGAGAATGTCATCTCGGTCAAACCGGATGGCCGTGGAACGGTAAAGACTCACCTCATTGGCCCGCGCAACCCCAAGACGAACGCGGACATTCATCTTGAGGCCACACTCGATATCGACGTGGCCAGGCGTATGGTCGTTGTACGTACCGACGGCCAGCCAAAAGCGCTGGAGGTCCATGAGGGAAAGTGGAGTGACTGGCTCAAGGTAAAATTCAAGACCGGCATGCTGCAGTCGGTGAGCGGGATGGTGCGATTCATCCTGGTGCGAACGTCTCCGGTGCTCGAGTTATATGCATCCCCGCTGAATTTCGATCCAGGCGCACCTCTCTTTCCGATCTCCTCGCCGTGGGAATACGGCGCCGAGTTGCAGCGCGAGGTTGGAACGTTTTATACGACCGGGATGGTTGAGGATCATACGGGGCTTACGAACGGGCGCATCGACGAGAACGCCTATCTCGATCAGTGCGAGCAGGTGCTACGCGAGCGGGAGCGCATGATGCTCTACGAGCTCGGCCGGATGAGCGAGGGGTTCTTCTTCTGTCTCTTCGACACGCCGGACCGGCTCCAGCACATGTTCTGGCGCTTTCGCGAGCCCGGGCATCCCGCCAACGGCGGCGAGGAGACCCCATCCGATTTCGTGCGCATTATAGAAGAGCATTACAGGAAGTGCGATGACATCGTGGGGAAGGCGATGGCGCATGCGGACAGCGATACGCTCTTCGTGGCGCTGAGCGACCACGGCTTCAACAGTTTCCAACGGGGAGTGCACATCAATACCTGGCTGCACGACAACGGATTTCTCGCACTAAAGGCTGGCGCGAAGACTGGCGAAGAGGCCGGCGACTTCTTCAAGCACGTGGATTGGAGCCGCACGAGGGCCTACGCCCTTGGCTTGGGGAGCATGTATCTGAATTTACAGGGGCGGGAGGCACAGGGGATCGTTCCGGCGAGCGATGCTCGGCGAGTGACCCAGGAGATCACCTCAGCCCTCACGGGGCTCAGAGACTCAAGTCGCGGTGTCGAAGCCGTTCGGGGGGTGGTTACCCGGGAGCAGGTGTATGCCGGCGCCTACGCGTCAGAATCGCCGGACATGGTCGTGAACTTCGCGGGGGGATACCGTGTGAGTTGGGCCACGGCGTTAGGAGGAATGCCGTCGGGACACTTTGAGGACAACGTGAAGCGGTGGGGAGGGGATCACATAATAGATCCTGCATTGGTTCCGGGCGTGCTTTTCATGAGCCGCGAATTTGGCGGCGAGCGCGCACCTGGTTTGATCGATCTGGCTCCGACTATTCTCGCAGCGCTCGGAGTGCCGAAGGGTGAAGCGATGGAAGGGGCGTCTTTAATTACGTGAACGGGTTGCGCGACCAGGGAGCCCAGTACGCCACTTCGACGTCACCTCTACCGACACGCTCGGCTGTGGCGTGCATCCTCGCCGCTGTGGTTGCGGGCGCTCTCGGCTTTCTCGCTAGCAGCCAGGTTTTTCACCTAGCTCTTCCGGTTCCGAGCTGGGCAGCCATCCTGGTTGTCATTGTGTTGTCTGCAGGTGCCGCGCATGCGGCTGGCTTGGGACAGCCGGCCAGGAGGCTGCCTGTTCCCAACGATGTCTTTCCCATCGTGATGCTGACGGCGGTTGGCGTTCTTGTCGCGCTGCTCACCCTGAACCAGATGGCGGCATATATAGCGCTGCCTGTGGACCTGCTGAGCTTCGCTGAAAGCTCCTTTGTCAACGACATCATCAAGTTTCGCACAGGTGCTCCGATTTACACGCCGGCGCAGGACAACAGCTCCTATCCGTACACACCAGGTGCGCCGATGCTTACCTGGCTGCTGGCTGCCGCGGTCGGAGATGGCGGCTCGATTCCCACCTTGCGTGCGGTTCAGTTCACGTATGTGCTGTTGGCGGCGATAGTGGCGACCAGTCTGTGCGATCTTCTGGCGCGACTCTTTTTGACGGCGCGTGAGTACCGTTACAGGGCGCTCTGGCTGGGGGCCTGGTTGCCGCTGCTCGTGCTCGCGGTCACTGAACCGCGCTTCAATCTCTACATCCACTCCCTGCACAACGACGGCCTGGCGCTACTGGTGTCGATGGTAGCGTTCTGGCTGATCGCCAGATATGCCCTGGCGCCGCGCACCTGGATCATCGCGGCCATGGCGATCTTGCCCGCGATTGGGTTTTTCATCAAACAGAATCAGCTTCTGTGGGCAGGCGTATTCGCACTGTATCTGCTTGCCACGGGTTTGCCATGGCGCCAGTTCCTCTGGTTTTTTCTGGCCACAACCGCCGGCGTGGTTGCGGTAGTGGGGGGATGTCTGGCTGTGTGGGGGGAGCCGTTTCGGTTCTGGATCTTCGAAGCGCTCGGCGACAAGCAGGTGTCGTTCGCCAGGAGCATGATTCACCTGCTGGAGGCAGGAGTGTACGGCGCCATGGGACTTTTTGGTGGGTGGGCGATCGCGCTTCGGCATCGCTCGCGCGAGAGTACAATGGTCTGGTTTTGCTGGGTGGTGGTATTCGGACTCGGCACTTACACGAGTGGAATTGGCTTTCAGGCAAATCACATGGGTCCCAGCGTGGTAGCCGCGATCTGCTGGTTTCTCGTGGCCATGGTCAAGGTGTGGCCCTGGACGAGCTCCGGCGCTCCGAGATGGCGAACGTACGCCGATGGGCTGGTGGCGGCGGCGATCATCGTGCTCCTCTTTGGCTCGCAGGGAATGGTGCGGGAGCCCAGGAATCCAATTCCGGCTGATTTTTCCCGTTACGTGAGACAGATCGAAGCGGAGGTTGGTGACATTCCGCTAAATCGCGTCCTCATCGATGCTGGGTCGTGGCTGTATCTTCCGGCGAATCTGGTTATGAAGGATCGATCCGCGCCCGTGTCGCTCCATGTTGGGAGCAACCAGCGCGAGATCAACCGAAAGGCGCTAGCCGCCACGATCGGGCGGATCGAGGAACGCCTGTACGACAGGATCCTTGCGCGGCAGATCGATACCGAAGAGAGCTGGTACGACTTTCAGGATCGCGGTTCCGGCGTGAAGGCGGCCATTCTAGGGAACTATCACATAGTCGGACGCATTCCCGCCGTACGTGGCATTAACCGCTGGTGGCCGGCGCACCTTATTTCGGAAGTGGTGGTGCTGGAGCCGAATGGCACCGCGCATGATCGACCGAAACACGACGTGAAGGTGCCGGCACTGGACAAGCAGACTCGATGACACGGCGAAGCGCGCAGCAGGCCATCACGGGCAAAACAATTCGCTCGGCTGACGTGTTCGCAATCGCGGTTTGGAGCGCCGTGGGCTTCGGTCTGCTCGAGGGCGTGGTACTGTGCATCACGCGCGCATTTCCGGCCTTGCGCGCACCATACAAGGTTTCGCCGCATATTCTCTGGGTGGCGCCGTTGGTGGACCTGGTGCTCTTTCTCTCTGCGGCTGGAGTAGTGATTGCCGTTTCGCGGATGGTATGGAGGTCGCATGGTGCCTCTCATCTTCGTTCGGTCTATGGAGTTTTTGTCTTTCTCGGGCTCTTCGCGGTCCTTTCCGCGCCGGGCGTCATTCACATCCCCAGCGCGGCGCTTCTGGCACTGGGAGGGGCTTTAGCGATCGCCCGCAAGGTCAATGGGACCGCGGCCGGTGTGGCCCGGAGCCTCCGCTTTGCGATGATCCTGCCGCCCTTCGCGGTCGCGATTGGCCTGGGGGTGGCTGGATACGACCGCGTGCGCGAAATGTGGCTCTTCCGCCAATTACCTCCAGCGGCTGAACGAGCCTTCAACGTTCTCGTGATAGTGCTCGACACGGTTCGCCGCGACAGCTTCGATGCCGGCACGGAAACGCCCAATCTCGATCGCTTTGCTGCGGCGGGGACCACATACGAGAACGCATGGTCGTCATCGTCGTGGTCCCTGCCGGCGCAGGCCACGGTCATGACCGGTGCGTATGCTCACAGACACGGCGCGGACTGGCCTGGGATCAAGCTCAGCGCCAACGTTCCGACATTGGCGGAATTTTTTGCGGCTCGCGGATACAAGGCGGGTGCTTTTTCGGGTAACGCTTCATGGGTGACGCCGGAGCATCTGGGGAGAGGGTATCTGCGATTCAAGGTGTACCGTCTGGAGGATCTGGCGCGCCGCACGAGCTACGGACGCGTGATCAGCCGACTGGTTGAGCCCCTTGGATGGCACTACGCCGGGCGCGGTAAAAAAGCGTCTCGGCTCAGTGAGGAGTTTCTCGACTTCGTGAGTGACTACCCTGGCCGGCCTTTCCTGGCTTATCTGTGCTACATGGACGTGAATCAGCGCTTTCACAATGCCAGCCTGAATCATGCCTTCTGGGAAAGGAAGCCTTCACCCAGGGAGGTACGCGCCGCATACGACGGAGGCCTCCGTGAGCTGGATGCGCGAATCGGGTCGCTGTTCGGCGAGCTGGAAGCGCGCGGAGTGCTCGGGAACACCATGGTCATCGTGACATCGGACCATGGCGAATCCTTCGGTGCGGAGACCGGCGATCACGATCCGAAAGGGCATGGAACCAGCCTGTATCCTGAGCAAATCGGGGTGCCACTGTTTATCGTGTTTCCTGGGCGTGTGGCTGCAGGGGCACGCGTGAAAGAGACGGTGAGCATCAGAGCCATTCCCGCGACGATAGCCGCCGCGCTAGGGCTCGCTGAGTCGCCATTTGGGCCGTCACTGCCGTTGGCGAACGCAGCGGGTGGGCCTGCTGACGCGGTAGTCCTTTCGACGCTCCATTACGGCCAGCGCGACATCGAGTCTGTTGTCTGGAACAAGTGGCAATACATCAGCACGCCAGCGACGCGCCAGGAAGAGCTTTTCGACCTGGAAACGGATCCTGGAGCCCGTACGAACGTTTTGCGGGAGAACGATGCCGGCGCATTCAGGTCCAGGCTGAAGGAAGCATTGAGCGTGACCGATGGCGAAGCTTTCGGAATCCACAAGGACGCTCCGTGAAGCGACAACGCTGGCGACAGGAGATTTGACTGGACCTATGAAAATACTCGTCATCGGACTGGACTGCGCGGCACCCGAGCTTCTGTTCACGGATGAACGCCTGGTGAACTTCCGCCGCTTGATGGAAGGAGGGTGCTATGGTGGGTTGGAAAGCATCATCCCGCCAATCACCGTTCCCGCGTGGATGTGCATGTCAACAAGCCAGGACCCGGGGTCGCTGGGGGTGTATGGCTTTCGGAACCGCGCAGATCACTCGTACGACGCCCTGTCGACCGTAAACTCCAAGTCCATCAAGGCGGTCGCGATGTGGGATCAGGTCGCGATGGAGGGAAAGCGCTCGGTCATCATCGGCGTACCGCCATCCTATCCGCCACGCAAGGTGAATGGAATTTCGGTTGGCTGTTTTCTCACGCCGAATACGGCCACCGACGTGTACACGCATCCCGCGGGAATAAAGGACGAGATCGCCCGGTTGGTGGGGGATTATCCGGTGGATGTGAAAGGCTTTCGCACCCCGAGCAAGGACTGGCTCAAGGATGAGATCTACGAGATGACGCGGAAGCACTTCGAGGTCATTCGCCACTATCTGCAAAACAGCGATTGGGACTACTTCCAGTTCGTGGAGATCGGACTGGACAGATTGCACCACGGCTTCTGGAAGTACTGCGATCCCAAGCACCTTCAGTATGTGGCGGGCAATCCCTATGAAGCTGTGATCAGGGATTACTATCTGTACCTGGATCACGAGCTGGGACGAATCTTCGAGGTGCTGGACGAGGACACGGCGATTCTCGTCGTTTCCGATCACGGCGCACGAGCGCTGGATGGTGGCTTCTGTGTGAATGAGTGGCTGGTGCAGCAGGGCTTGCTCGTGTTGAACACCTACCCCAGGGAAGTAACGCCGTTTGGAAAGCTCGACGTGAATTGGGAAAAGACCACGGTCTGGAGTGAGGGCGGCTACTACGCGCGTGTTTTCTTCAACGTCAAGGGGCGCGAGCCAAACGGTGTGATCGAGCGGAGCGACTACGAGCGCTTTCGCGATGAAGTAAAGGCGATGCTCGAGCAGACAACAGACGATCACGGCAAGCTGCTGGGTACGCTCGTGTTCAAGCCGGAGGAAGTCTACAAGACGGTCCGCAACGTCGCCCCCGATCTCATCGTGCATTTCGCCGGCCTGGCGTGGCGATCGATTGGCGGTGTGGGTTACCCGACTCTCCACATTCAGGAGAACGACACCGGCCCGGATGATTGCAACCACGCTCAGATCGGCGCGTTCATACTTGCGTCGTCCAACAGTCCGCTGCAAGGGGAGATTCAGGGAGCGCATTTGCTCGACATTGCCCCCACGCTGCTGGAGCTGGGCGGTTACGACGTTGCGCCAACGATGCAGGGACGTTCGCTTATCGCTGGACGCGGCCTGGCCGACCCCTCCGACAGCGGGATGACGGCGGAGGGTGAAGAAATTATTCGCCAGCGGCTCAGCGGGCTCGGATACATCTCGTAATGGATGTACGATTGAGAGGGCGGGATATCTGGATCTCCGCGGCGTGGTTTGCGCTCGTCGCGGGACTGGCCGAGGTAGTCGTTCTGGCCATACGGCAACAGGCGCTTGGCCAGGCAATCGGATTGAGCCGGCATTTCGTCTGGATGACGCCTCTCGGCAATCTGCTCCTTTATGCGGTGCCAGCGAGCGGACTTTCCCTGCTGGCCTGGCGGTGGCCCATGCTCGTGACACTACCGCGTGTAACCGGAGTGTTCACGTTTCTCGGAGCGCTGGGCTTGCTCTTCATGTACCCGCGGCTGCATCGCCTCGCCATGCTGGTTCTCGCGGCCGGCGTGGCCATTCAGGTGGCGCGCATCGTTGCCGCGCACCCATCCGGCTTCCGGAAACTGGCGGCGAGGACAACGGTCTGGATAGCGGTGCTCATAACGGCGATGGGTTCCGCGGTGGGAGGAACGCGTTGGTGGTCGGAGCGCGAGGCGCTCGCGTCGCTCCCTCCGGCGGACGCGCTCGCGCCCAACGTTCTGCTGATCATCCTCGATACCGTTCGGGCCGCGAGCATGAGCCTGTATGGTTACGAGCGTCCAACAACGCCCAATCTGGAGCGGATCGCGAAACGCGGTGTGGTGTTCGACAATGCGGTGTCGACGGCACCTTGGACGCTGCCGTCGCACGTAAGCATGTTTACGGGCAGGTACCCACACGAGTTCTCTGCTAATTGGCGTGTGCCTTTCGACGATACCACCCGCACGCTCGCCGAAGTTCTTGGCGCGCGTGGCTATCTCACCGCCGGCTTCGCGGCTAACACCTTCTACGCGGACTACGAGCACGGTCTGGATCGCGGGTTCACTCACTACGAGGACTACAGAATCACTCCGGGGCAAGTGATGAACTCGGCATCGCTCGGCTCCCTTATTTTTGCAGGTCGGGCGGGCTTCAGCAGCAACATATTCCGGCGCATTATTGACAATTACGAGTATCTGGGCCGCAAGAAAGCTCCACATGTCAACGCCGATTTCCTGGCGTGGCTCGACAGGAAGGAGGATCGGCCCTACTTCGCCTTTCTGAACTACATAGACGCGCACTGGCCGTATACGCCGACCGCTGACTTCAAGCGCGCGTTCGGGGTAACCGCACCGCCAAAGGGACTGTCTCGTCGTCGCAAGGAAGAGCGCAACCTTCGGCCGGAAGAGCGAAAGTCGGGCTATAACGTCAAGGCATATGACGCGACGATAGCGTATCTCGATCATCATCTCGGCGTGCTGTTCGACGAGCTCGAACGCCGGGGAGCGCTGAAGAACACCCTTTTGATCATCGCATCCGATCATGGCGAGCTGCTCGGGGAGCATGGGCTTTTCGCGCACGCGAACAGTTTGTACATGCCGCTGCTTCACGTCCCGCTCGTGATGTCGTTCCCGGGACGAGTACCCGCCGGCGGGCGCATCGCGGAGCCCGTGACTCTTCGGTCGCTCCCCGCCACAGCGCTCGACTTCACCGGCGCCTCTGATGCGGAGATTCCCGGCCACTCCCTGACGGGGCATTGGAATGGAGCGCCGACATCAGCGGATCCCCTGCTC
The DNA here is from genome assembly GCA_051005015.1 of Gemmatimonadaceae bacterium. Taxonomy (GTDB): domain Bacteria; phylum Gemmatimonadota; class Gemmatimonadetes; order Gemmatimonadales; family Gemmatimonadaceae; genus JACMME01. The sequence continues at coordinate 14,191 of JBPCJT010000341.1, forward strand.
TCCGAGGTAAGACGCGGAATCAACCCAAGCAAGCATCATCCCATTGCAAAGGGCGACATGCGCTCCGTGATTACGGACGGGATGCATTACATTCACAACGGCGATGGGCGGGAAGAGCTGTACGACCTGCGAAACGATCCTGATGAGTTGAGCGACCTGGTTCCGGCTGGCCGGAACGCGACGGTTCTGGAGCGCGCACGGGCGATCGCGAAATACGCTACGCACATTTCGGATCGGACGGATCGTGGCAGTGCGGTACGCCGACAAACACCGTTGGCGACGGCGGCCGACTCGTCGCGCACTGGCAGGCCGTACTGATGTGGATAGGGATGCGCTCGCGGTTCGAGCGCCGGCTTGCGCTGCTCGGCGCGGTGAACGTCATGAGCTTCCTCGCGTATACGCTCCTGTCCTACGGCATGACGGCGGTGGCACCGTTCGTGGTGGACCGGCCGGTGAAAGCGGAGGTGTACCGGCAGTTCGCCGAGTCGGTCGCGCCGCTCGGCGCCGCGGTGCAGGCGGTGCTGCGCGGTGAAAGCGCGCTCGCGCAGCAGGATGTCTTCCTGATGGCGTACATGCTGCCGTTCATCGTGTCGAGCGCGGCCCTGGTTGGACTGCTCGCCTTGCTGGCGCGTCATCGGTCCGAGCTGGACGACCGCGCAATCCGGAGCGTGATGGGATGGGCCACGGCGTTTGCCGTTGTCGTGACGTTCGCGGCGCCGGTGTTGGTAGAGGACTTCTGGCTGTCGCCGGCCTGGGGGCGCATGGTGGCGAACGGGATAAACCCCTATCACACCGATCTCACCACCAGCATCACTCGCGGACTGCCGCTCGATATCTTTTCGGGCCAGCGGATGACTTACGGGCCACTGTGGGCCGTGGCATCAGGTGCCCTGATGATGATTGCCGGTAATAGCGCTATTCTCGCGGGGCTATTGTTCAAGGCGGTCCTTCTGGGCTTCTGGCTCGTGTCCCTGCGGCTCGTCCAGAAGCTGCTCCGGAGATCCTCGCCGTGGCACCAGTGCGCGGGGATCGCCGTTTTCGGCTGGCTGCCCTTAAGCATTGTGCATACGATGGGAGACGGCCACAACGATGTCGCCGTCGTTCTGCTTGTCCTGCTCTGGCTTTTCGCCATCGAACACGACCGGCCAGTGTTCGCGACAATGGCCCTCGCGGGATCAGTGCTCGTGAAGTACGTGACGGCGCCTCTTTTCCTGCTGGATTTTCTGCATTTGTATCGTGGCCGGAAACGACCATGGAAGGAGTATTTCCCGCACGTGCTCGTGGCTGCTGGTATGGCGGTCGTGCTGATCGGTGCATTTTACCGCTCGCCGGATTTCTTCTCTGCGGCTTCCTCCATGAGAAATTGGCATTTCTACACGCCAAGGGATGCCATTGCAGCGCTCGGCGGTTGGTTCGGGATAAAACCTTCCTTTGTGTCGGCCCCGGGACTCCTGATAATCGGAGGAGCGGCGCTGGTGCTGATATTCTTCCTCATGGTGGCGGTATCAGGAATCATTCGCTATTGGCACAGGAGTTCCGCACAGGAGTTTCGTCTCGCCATTATGGCCGTATTTACAGGAATATTCTTCGGGGTGTTGGGGCATATTTGGCCCTGGTTTTTCCTCTGGGGAATCGCCTCGGCCGCACTGGTTCCTTTCTCATTGTGGGCACGCTGGATGCTAGGCGTCTCAGTGGCGGCGCCGTTCGCAATGGTTATGTGGACGACATACGGGGCACGGACGATCCCGCACGCGACCATCGCCATGTACGCGTTCGCCCTTGTATGGGTGCTGCTTATTCCGGAGTGGCAGGTCTCAGCCTTGCCCAATAGCACCGACATGCCATGACGCGCCCGGCCGGCATTGGTGCGCTCGAGGCAGGACGCTGTAGTACGATACAACGCATCGCTTGACTCGCAGTCGCGACGTGGAGGCGGTAGTGATTGATGCAGGCAACCAGAAGCGGGCAGCGGATTGCGGATGAAAGCATCCAACGTGATCGACAGTGCGCGCTCGAGCACAACTGCTGGTCCAGCGCTTTCGGTAGTCGTGGTCCCGTTCGGGGGGCTGGAGAATCTCGATCGCTGCCTAAGCGCTCTGGAAGCACAGGTGAACGCGACTGCCACTGAGATCGTCGTACCCTGGCCGGAAAGCTTTCACAGCCAGCACGCCATTGCTGAAAGATTTCCTGATGTCCTCTTCGTGGGACCAGCGACAAGCGATGGACATCCCGCGTTGCGGGCGCTCGGGTGCCGTTCCGCAACCGGGCAGATTATCGCGCTCACCGAAGCGCAATGTACGCCGGACGTGGGCTGGTGCGCGGCGATTCTTGGGGCCCATTCGCGATTGACGGGGGTGGTCGGCGGCGTAGTGGAAAAGGATGACGCTGACTCAGCCGCGGAATGGGCTGTCTATCTCGCCGACTACGGCCGCTACATGAAACCGGCGGCAGAGGGGCCGGCAGCATCACTCAGCGACGTCAACGTCTCGTATAAACGGGAGGCGCTCATGGCGGTACAGGCAACCTGGGTGGAGGCGTTTCACGAAAACGCGGTGCATGAGGCCCTTCGGGAACGCGGTGGCTCGCTCTGGTTGTCACCAATGCTGGTTGTGCGGCATCGTCGCGCGGTGCGGATAGTCCCCTTGCTACGCGAGCGCTTTCAGCACGCGCGCATGTACGCAACCGCGCGCGCCGCTAATGCAGGAATGGCTACGCGGATGGCCCTTGCTTCCGGATCCGTCATACTTCCAGCGTTGCTGATCCTTCGGGTTGCCGTCGTCGTGACAAGAAAGCGGCGGCACATCGGCCGATTCTTCGGTGCGCTGCCGTCGCTCGCCGGTATGGCGGTTGCGTGGTCATGTGGAGAGCTTGTGGGCTACGTCACCAGAAATCCCGGCACGCCGTCTCCCCTGTCCGGGTCAAGCGCGTGAGAGTCGCTGGTGTAGACCTTCTTTGTCCCGTCTGCCACGGCGAACTGCTGCACAAGGACGAAGAAATTGCATGCGCGCGTTGCACCCGTCACTTCCCGGTTATTCTTGGCATTCCCGATTTGCGTGTCTTTCCCGACCCGTACATAGACATGGAGGCCGATCGCGACAAGGCTCGCGCTCTCGCCGAACGTTTCGGTGAGTTCGATTTCAAGGGCCTGGTCGAGTACTACTACCGAACGACGTCCGTAGTCACACGTGGTCAGGCGGAGTCATTCACACGCGGCCTCATCGGCGCCGTTCCACGTGCCGAGTCGGCGCTGGAACAGTGGGAGGGGGCCGCTCCTTCCGAACCGGCGGCCACACGATTGCTCGAGATCGGGTGCGGTACCGCCCCGCTCCTGATCGCTGCAGCGCGCCGCTATAACGAGCAAGTCGGAATCGACATAGCGCTTCGCTGGCTCATGGTGGGTAAAAAACGACTGATGGAGGCAGGACTCGATATCCCGCTGATCTGCGCGTGCGCGGAAGCCCTTCCGTTCGCCCCGGATTCCTTCGATCGCGTGGTCGCGGATTCGGTGATCGAGAATGTGAGCGATCAGTCGCGAACGATGTCGGAGGCGTATCGCGTGCTTCGGCCCGGCGGTCGCCTGTTCATCGCCACGGCCAATCGCTTCAGTGTCGGCCCCGACCCACAGATCGGAATGTGGATGACTGGCTTTCTTCCCCGCCGTTGGGTAGAAGCGCGTGTCCGGCGGCAGGGAGCGCTGCCGCCAAAACGACTGCTGCTCTCCGCTCGGGGCGTAGCGCAACTCTTGAGGAGATCTGGCTTCATGCGTACACGACTGTCGCTGCCGGTTTTTCCCCCCGGACAGCGCGCCCAGCTTCCGGCGCATGTAAATGCTCTGGTGGGGGCGTATCACGCCGCGTCCAGGCTACCTGGCACTCGGCACATGTTACGGCTACTGGGTCCCAAGTTCAGCGTGGTGAGCGAGAAGGGTTTGCCTGACGGTGCCCGGGCGAATGCAGGGACAGCCTGATGCGGCAGCATCTGCGCAAATTGGGCGAGTTTACCAGCACCGCGCTGGCGTTGGGTGTTAGTGCGCGCGACAAGCTCGCGATGTTCTGGCGCTTCACCAAGAACATTCGCGTGCAAGCGGGCATCGGCGCGCATCACCCCGACGAGACGTACCGCTTACGCACGCGATACGGGACGGTCACGCTTCGCGACAACTTCGGGGACGTAACCAATTTGCCGGACCTGTTCGTTCGCGGGGTCTATCGTGTTACGAGTGTCGCTGATGAAGGAGTTATTCTCGATGTGGGAGCGAACATCGGATTGTTTGCCGCATGGGCGGCGCACCATAATCCGGCAAAGCAGCTTCACTGTTACGAGCCGCTGTCAGGCAACGCGAGGCTGATCCCGCTAAATGCACCATCCGCCGTGGTACACCGCGTTGGTGTCGGACGGGAACGTTCTTCCGTGACTCTGAGCGTAGACAAACACGGCGCAATGGCTTCCGCTCTACCGCGTGGAGTGGAGACGCACGAGGAGCGCTTCGAGGTGGTAACTCTCGACGAGCTTACGCGCGAGGCGGGGATCCATAGGGTCGCCTTTCTCAAGATCGACACGGAAGGCATGGAACTGGACGTCCTTGATGGCGCTCCCGAGACCCTGGCGCGCACCAGGCGCATCGCCATGGAAACGCATGGACCTGAACTGCACCGCGGTTCAGTGGATCGCCTGCGTGCTGCCGGCTTTCAGTTGGAGGACGAGCCGCTCAAGGGGGAAACGAGAGTTTTATTCGCGACGCGAGTTTAGCGGGCTCAGACTGCTAGACTGCATGCAGGGCCTGGCGTAGTCCTTCAGAACGTTTTCACATCGCTCTCAGGCGCGCGGCGCCATATCACCCAGAGTATAGCTCCCAGCAAAGCAAAGACTGGAAGCGGGGACGTACCTCCCGCGAGGAATGGCGCGTACGATTCGGCGGTTTTTTCGAGCACCGTAAGCCATGGCAGCTCGAATCCACCTGTGAAAATGCGCGCTAGCGACTCCGGCACGCTCTCCCGCGCCATGGAGACGCTCCATGAAATCGTGAGAGTCGGGATGATGAGAACCCAGGCGAGCCAGCCAGGCGCGCGGAGCAACACAGGAACGAGCGCAATGAAAAGCAGCGGAACTGCCGGGACCATGTAGCGCACACCGGTATTCCACTGCAGCAGCGCGAACTGGTTGGCGCTGTTGAAAAGGTATAGCGCGCCAGTGGCGCCGAAGATGAATGCGAGCTCCCTGCGGCCCGGGCTCCAAAACCCGGATTTCAGGAAGGGCGCTACGATCGCGGCGATCAGCATTGGGCAGAACGCGAAGAGGCCGTAGCGCGGATCGGCGAGGTTTCGCCAGAGTAGCTCGAGCGTCGGAACCGAGAGACCGTTCCAGCCGTGCACGCTGTAACGCGTCGCGGGCATGTAACGTTGAGCGGGGAAGAGCGGATTTCCGAAAGCCGACGTTTGATACGCAAGCAGGATGACCAACGGCACCGCCGCTCCGAGCGTAAACCACAAGCTGGTGCGCAACGCCGCCCTCATACCGCCTCGAGCCCATCCCCCCGCGAACGCCCATAAGCCGAACGCGAGCAGGAGCGGTGCACCGCTGTAGTCGATAAGAACCGCCGTGCCCGCGAGGGCGCCAGCACCGGCGAGCGATCGCGGTACAACGCCTCCGTTCTCCCTGTCTACCGTCTCGACCGCCCCGCATGCCGGCGCCGCCCCTTTGCCCGCGAGCAACACGAACCCAAACAGCACACAATGCGCTACCAGCGCGTTCTGATTGAGAAAAGCCGAGCGAAAGAAAATCGGCGTTGCGAACGCGTAAAGAAGCGCCATCCAGAGCGCGATGCGTTCATCGCCAAGGCGCGCGCGCAGAAAGAGGAACATCACCACCGCGGCCAGGCCGCCCAGCGGAGCCATGAGCCCCACCTGCATACTCGCCGCCGCCAGCGCGAGCTTGATATCCAGCCCGCGCGCGCGCGCTTCGTTCATGAACTTGTTCCGGTTCGGCCGCGGATCGTCGTAACGCGCCGCCGGCTTCGGGCGGGCGAGGTCGGGCTTTAGCCGAAGCACCGTCGAAATTGCCGGACGCGCGACCGCGTAAGGCAGCGCAGCGAGAATTGATGCCCCGGGGTTGTTATTGATATATGCCCCGCGTTCCGGAATCTCAAAAAGATCCGGATGCAGGCCCATGTACTCATCGACGCGCACGGACATACGCTCGCCGAGCGACATGGCGAGGTAGGTCTCGCGTACAACATTGGACGCGAAGTGCGCCGCGTAGATGAGAAAGACGGTGAAAAAGAGACGAAAAGCGACAGCGGGCCGTGGGGAGCAGGGAGTGGAGAAATCCGAACGCTGACGAAAATCGGACGGTAAGTCCGCCTTCAGAGGCTCGCTCGCTCGCGGAGCCAACGACTCCCCAATCCCCACTCCCAACTCCCTAGTCTTCCACCACATGCGTGTCGAAAACCTTGCGGTGTCGTGCCCACTCCGCAGCGTCGAACTTGCCGTCGCGCAAACAGTCTACCGCGCGGTACGCCATGTAAAGGGCATGGTGCGTGTTGTCGTGCGCGAAGAGTCCCTGACGCCCATATGTCAGAATGCGCGGCAGCCCTTCGGCCCACTGATCGAGCACACGAAAAGGGTGCTCGTACCCCTTCGTGTAAATCGGGTACGCGTGCCGAAGTCGTCGAACTCTAACAGCCACTGGTGGCCTGTGGAGCGCAAGGCCGGCCCGGGAAAGATCGGAAGCCACCTGCTTACTGAGCTGCTCATCGCTCATCTTCCAGTAGCGATCGTCCACCGAGCATGGAAGCTCGGCGCAGAGCGTCGTCGATCCGGCCGGTTCGCTTGATGCTGAATAGTTTTTTGGCTCGGACAGACGCGTAATTGCGATTCCAGCGCTTGGGAAGTAGTGCGCGTCGTACTCGGTGAAGCGTTCCACGTCCAGCTGCAGATATATCAGCAGCATGGCGCGATATTCTATCTCCACCGACGCCTGCAGCACGGGAGCCGGAGCAGCGGGTACCACCATCCGCGCAAGAAGGCTGATCGGCACGGTGGACCAGACGTAATCCGCCTCGATCGTTTGGCGCTCCCCGCCGCGCTCGACAGCTACGGTCCATCCGCCGTCGCCGTTACCGGCGGCGGGCTCGAGTGTCTTCACCGTCCAGCCGAGCCTGATATCCGCTCCGCCATTCCGAGCAGCGCGAGCGTAAGCCTCGCTGATTTGTCCGAAGCCTCGGCGCGGATAGAAAAAACGTCCTCCCCCAGCCGGCTTGAGTCCCGGAATCGCCGTCACCACCTTTTTGACGAGCTTCGCGAAGGATCCCGCCGAAACACGCCGTCTAGCCTGGATTGCCGAGAGCTCGCCCGGCGCGCGACCCCAGATTTTCTCGGCGTACGGAAAATAGAAGTCTCGGCAGATGGTGGGGCCGAGATTCGCCATGAGTACGGATGCGAACGAGTCGCCATCATCGCGCTTCGACACGGTCTTGGCGACCATATCCCGCATTGTGCCCAGAGCGAAGCCTTTGTCCAGGCGCAGCAGCAGATCCACGGGCTTGAGCGGAAAGTGAATGAGCTTGCCACGGAGATGGATACGTCCGTGCCGCGGCCGATCAAGCAGGTCATCGCCAAGCAGCCCCCGAATATCGGCGAGAATCTCGGGGTTGCAGGCGGGATGCAGGCGATGGCTGCCATAGTCCAGATGCTGGCCTCCCGCCTCGAAGCTACCGGAGTTTCCTCCAACGGCCTGGCTCTGCTCGATAACAGTAACGCGTGCGCGGCCGGTTTGGCGCAACCGGTGCGCGGCACCGACCCCTGCGGGACCGGCGCCGAGGATAACAACGTGCGGCTCAGCCACGCGGCCTGGCCGGTTGAGCGGGCGTGTAGATATCCGTAAGCCGGCCGTGCCCGGGAACCCGCTTCGCGCTTCGGCTCATGATCCACCAGACGAGACCGCCGAAAAGTCCGCCAGCCATGTTGACTGTTTGCCAGAGGAGACCGGCCACGGCCCCAATCGCGAGCTCAACGCCGAATGGCGCAAGCAGGCCCGCGAGGGCCGCGTCGCGAACTGCGATTCCTCCAAGACTTATCGGCATCAACCCCGCTATCTTGGCGAGCGGCCAGACTACAAACCAGACCGCGAGCGGAACGTCCACGCCAATTACCCGGCCCATCCAGGCGTTCAACACGACGAACAGACTTTGAATCACGAGCGAGAGTGTGAGCGCCAGTGCGGCACTTCCGGGGCTCTTCGCCAAGCGGCGCAGCGCCACGAGGCTTCGAGCGATCGGACGGCGGAAGCGCCTGGGCCACTGCGCCAGTGGGCGGCGTAGCAGGAGCGGCAAAAAGATTGCTGACGCGAGCAGGCCCGCGATGAGCAGAATCGTCAGCACCTGCGAACCCCACTCCGGCAGCGCGCCACGCAGAGCGATAGCTCCGCCGGTGATTAGCACACCCATTGTGGCGATGTCCAGAACCCGGTCCGCGACCCCGCCGAGAATCGCTGCTTCGGGCCGACCGGTCGAGCGGCCCACGATCGTCCCGCGCAGCACGTCGCCGCCGACTATGCTGGGTAAATACAGATTCGCAAACAACCCGGCGAAATATGCGCGCGTCGCATCAAAGACGCTGAGCTTTGCGTTGGACGCATTGACGAGCGCACGCCACTTGATGACCCCAATCTGATGCCCGACGACAAAGAGTGCGAACACGGTGAGCCAGACGCGTGGCGAAAGGCGCGTTGCCGCATCCCGGACCTCACTCCAGGGAAGCAGTATGAAAAGGAGAGCGAGCAAACCCCCGCTCACAGACAACTTCAGTAAAAACCTGCGCCGTCTGCGCTCTCGTTCCTCTCGCACTGAAGTGCTCATGTTCTGCGATGCATCGCGATTCGGGAGTTCTGATCTGCCAGCAATCCTACCGCCCAGATTATCAGGGCGCCGAGCAGGGCCAGAACCGCGCTTTCCGAGAGATTATCCCGGTAGACGTCGTAGATGAACTTCGCGATACCGGCAAGCGCCAGATATCCTCCCAGAGGAATGAAGACCTTGAGCGGATTGAAGAACACAATCGTTCGCAGGATCAGGATCGTGAAATCATAGGCGTGCCTCGGTCGTATCTCGGATTCACCAAGCCGTGTCAGGTAGTCGATCGGCACATAGTCCACCGGGTGATCGTTGGTGACCGACGCCAGCGTAATGGTGGTGGTGAAGGAAAAGCCGGAAGGAAGAATGTGGAGGTACCGCTCGATCAGATCCTTCCGCATGAGCCGAAGCCCCGAATTGATATCGGGGAGTGACTGGCCGGCCAGATAGCTAGCAAGCCAGCGCAGGAAAGCCTTGGCTGGACGGCGAAGGGCGGGAATTTGGACCGTTTCCCCAGTGCGGGCGCCCACGACCATCGCGTTACGGCTGCTCAGGGCAAGCAACCTGGGTATGGATTCCACCGGATACGTCCCGGCCGCGTCCGTTATGAGGATCCAGTCGAAGCGAGCGACCCGTATCCCCTGCTTGAGCGCCGCCCCATAGCCGCGATTCTTCCGGTGCCTCAGCACGCGCACCCCACCTACATCGATGGCGCGTTCTGCGGTCCCGTCTACTGATCCATCGTCGACAACGATGATCTCGAAGTCCCAGCCGGACTGTTCCAGCACGTGGCGCAGCGCGATGATCTGCTCCGCCACGTGCCCCGCTTCGTTGAATGCAGGGATAACCACTGAAACTGCTTCCTCGAGCACACGGTCGTTCACTTCGACAATGTCCTCGATCGTCCCTAGCTGCTCGATCTGCGTTCCCATCATGCGACACCATTTGTCGGTGTGTTCACCTTCGCTCCCTGGCGTGGCTGATCCCTGGAGCCAGGTTCCAGACCGTTGTTTTCAAAGACTTTAACGACTACTGTGCCACCGCCGACCGTACCGGGAAATCGGGCTGCGGGAGCGTAGCTGTTTTCGAGACGCTTCCAGATCTCCGGCTCAAATGCGGACAGGCGTGCCGGAAAAGTGTACACGACCCAGGTTTTATGGTGGCTCTGCTCTATCGAATCGAGTTCTGCCGGGCTTTCGACTGGCGTCCATCCGCTGTCAATATAGCGCTCATACGGAAAGCGGCTCATGTCGACAACGACCACCGCATCGCCGGCTCCGCGCACGCGCTCGACAAACGCGAGCGCACCGCCGAAATCCTGCTTGGGCCGCCAAGCCTTCGGAATCGTTGCCGCGCTGGCAATCACCAGCAAGGTCAGCGCCGCCGTGGCGAGGGCTGGCGCGCGGGAAGCCATGGCAAATGACGCGATCGCGAACACTCCACGAATGGCGATCAGCACCGCAAAGCCCGCGCAGAAAAAGAATAGCCTGGGCCAGAGATTGTGCGATGTCGCCACCATGGCCACGACCGTGATAAGACCGGGCAGCAGCATCACCGCGACGACAGTGCCGCTTCGCCGCCAGTAACTCGCAATCCCGGTTGCACCTACGACTACCGCTGCGGCGAGAAGCAGGGCTCCACCGGCAAGTCCGCCGCTCAGGCCACGCAGCATTTCCGAAACGAACCACACCGGGTTCTTCCACTCGGTAGCCATGCCCGCGCCCTGAGGCATTGCCAGCATTTGGAAAAACTGAGGTAGAGCCAAAGCGTAAAGCTGCAGCGTTAGCGTCGTCGCCAACACGAAGGCGGCAAGCGGCATCCAGGAGAAGGCCCCGGACTCTCGCCGCCGTTGGCGCAGGATCAACCAGATCCAGATGAAAAAGTGCGCCGCCGTCACGAAGACGGCTAACATCTGGGTGTAGATGGCGAGCGCCGTGACCACGGCGTATGGAAGGAACGTTGCCCACCCGTACGCCTCGCGGCGGCGGAGCATTCTCAAAAACAAGCCGCTGGAAACCAGCGTCCAGAATAGCAGGGCGGAGTAGCCACGAGCGTTCTGAGAAAACCATACGTGGTGATAGGAAGCCGCGAGCATGGCGGCCGCGATCAACGCTTCGCGCCGTGCGGTTATGTGCGTACCAAACCAATACGCAGCCCACAAGCTTGCGACACCGAAGAGAGCTGCCGGAAGCCGCATTGCCCAGGCGCTCTCGCCGAACAGCAAGAGACTCATTCGTCCGAGAAGCGAATACAGCATATGCTGGTTCTGACTGTCGAACGTTGTGACGATAACCCCGGCTGGCAATCGCATATAATTCACCAGAGCCGCTATTTCGTCATGCCACAGGCCTTCGCCAAGGGCGTTCAGGCGGAACGCGGCACCGACGACTAGAATCGCCATGAGGATCGACCATTCCAACCTCGACGTCTTCGCGCGATCCTCGAGGGGCGCTACCAGCGGAACAGCGGTGGGGTGAAGTGGCTGCATGCTTCCCAGGAGCAGGAGCATCGCCGCGTGGATGGCGAGCAGCGCCTTGAAAATCCATGCGCCTGTAAAGGCGTGTGACACAAGCTCCTCACGCCCGCCGGTGAGTGCGAGAGCCAGTTCTCGAGGTGGAAGCAGGATCGCCGCAGCGGCCAGGGTACCGGCCAGGACGAGGCGTGTGAGCATCCACTTGCGCGGAAGCGGGATGGAATCGAGTATCGGGGTTGTTGTGTGGGAGTAGATCACCGGCTTGGTCAAAGGCAAGCGCAGTGCCCATCACTAGCGTGGCCTTTGGTGAGTCGTAATGTATTGTCTACAAGGTAGATAAGCGCGTTCCTTCGCCTGCGTGAAGCCACTGCGCCCTCGTCTCTTTGATGCGGGTATGTGGCATGAACTCCACAGAGAACCATAGTCCAACCGTAGCGAACGGTGAGCAGAGTTGCGGAAATGTCGGAACTCCGCGCGGGACGATTCGTGCGTCACACGGATGTCCGTGTCTACAATGAATATTACGGCACTCGCCGTCGTTACTGCCCTCCTCGGGCTTGGCTGCCGTAGTGACAGCGGCGTCGGAGCCGGAGCGGCTGAGATTACACTGGACTCCAGCCAGCGCTTCCAGACCATAGTTGGTTGGGAGGCGACTGCTCAGGCAGGGGAGGAACAACCCGGATTCTCCCGCGTCCGCGACTCCGCCTTTGTTCTCGCGGTCGACGACCTTGGAATCAACCGGCTTCGGCTGGAGTTGCGAAGCGGGACGGAGAATGCCACTGACTACCAGACTCTCTTCAATTCCGGCGCGATTACCAGGGAGGAATGGCAGTGCAATCGTTACGCAACGGTCAACGACGACGACGACCCTAATCACATAAACGAAGCGGGCTTCCAGTGGGCAGCGCTGGATTACAAGGTAGAGCAGGTAGTGCTGCCCGTGAAGCGGCGCATCGAAGCCAATGGCGAGCGGTTGTACCTGAACCTGAACTATGTAGCATTCGCGAAGAGGATGTGTGCAGGAAAGGCGTATGATCATCAGAATCCCGAAGAGTACGCGGAGTTCATCCTAGCCGCGGTAACCCACCTCCATGCGAAATACGGCTTGATACCCGACGGGCTCGAGATCATTCTGGAGCCCGACAACACCCGACATTGGCAAAGTGGTACAATCATCGGTCATGCAATAGTAGCGGTGACCCGGCGTTTAAGCTCCGCCGGCTTCGAGCTGGAGATAATCGCGCCATCCACGAAGCGGATGTCGGCTGCGGTCCCGTATATCAGCGATATGGCGAAAGTACCGGGCGCCATTGAGCAGGTCACGGAGTTCTCCTATCATCGGTATGGGGGCGTGTCGAAAGAGAATCTGCGCGCGATTGCCGCCACCACACAGCGCTATGGCCTCCGCGCCGCAATGCTCGAGCACATAGGAAGCGGACACGATGACCTGCATGAGGACCTGGAAACAGGATTCAACTCGGCGTGGCAGCAATACACCCTGGCATTTCCCTCTGTTGGCCCCGACAAGCAGAATGGGGGAGCCTACGTTGTCCCGAACATCAGCGATACCCTGAATCCGGTAATTCGCCTTGGCAATCCGTCGAGATACCTGCGCCAATACTTTCGTTACATCCGCCGTGGTGCGGTTCGGCTCGGTGCAAGGAGTGATGCCAGGCAGTTCCATCCGCTTGCATTCGTGAACGCCGACGGCCGCTATGTGCTGGTTGTCAAAGCAGACGAGGGCGGACCTTTCAAGGTAAGAAATTTGCCTCCCGGCGTATATGGGATTTCGTACACGACCGCTGACACGTCTCATGTCACCGAGCACGCTGTCGCCGCTGGAGCAATTCTCTCCGCGAGTATTCCTTCTGCGGGCGTAATTACCGTCTTTGCGAAACCTGTGACGGGCCCGGGTTCCGGAGCCCGGCGGTGACGGCTCTCTCAACAGGGCGGCAGGACATTTCGGTGACTGAACAGCGGACCCTCCACGGCATGGGCAGCGCAATCGGGTGGTGGGCACTCGCGATGATCGGCGAGATCGCTCGCCTCCAGCTCGTGGACGCCGGGCCTCTGGTGGGATATCAGCATTATAAAAAGGCGGGTGAACTGTTCGCCGAGGCTCCGGTCGCGGCGACCATCGTTGTGATGCAGGGGGTGCTCGCCATTGCGGGCATTGCGAGGATGGGGCTGCGGATAGGCGAATGGCTCGGCACCGCGTATCCCGGTTGGCGAGCCGCGGCGGTGGCCGCACTCTCTTTTGCGTTCGCCGCTACGCTGTCGAAGAGCCCCGCGGTTTTCGCCACCGAGCTCTTGCTCGCCTCCCTCATACAGGGAATAGCGCTCGCCACCATCGTTCTGGCGGCGGCAGCCTTGCCTGCCAATACGCTCAACGCGCTCACTGAGCGGGTGCGCCGGCTGCTTCCCGAGAACCAGGACAACGCGAGCGGCATCGACCGCTTCGCTCTCATGACCGCCGCGTGGGTGGTGCTCGTCTGCGCGCTGTTCGCCTTCCTGTCGTACGAAAGGCATCCGCACGTTCCGGATGAGGTGTCGTACCTCTACCAGGCACGATATTTCGCTCATGGCCTGATCGCCATGGCGGCGCCTCCGGTTCGGGCGGCATTCGATCTCGACCTCATGATGTATGAACCGTCGCGCTGGTACTCTCCGGTTCCCCCCGGGTGGCCAGCTGTGCTGTCGCTCGGCGTTCTGGGCGGCGTAGCGTGGCTCGTGAACCCCATTCTGAATGGCGCGAACGTTCTGCTGGCGTATCTCCTTCTCAGCGATGTATATGGGCGGCGCACGGCGCGTTGGGCAGGTATCCTGATCGCAACATCTCCGTGGTTCGTATTCATGGGGATGAACTTCATGACGCACACGTTCTCTCTTGCTTGTACGCTGCTCGCCGCGATATCAACCGCTCGGTTGCGGCGCGGCGGAAGTCTCTGGTGGGCGGTGCTCGGTGGCGCCGCGATCGGGGTCGTGAGCATTGTCCGTCCGCTCGAGGGGTTGGCCGTCGCGATGCTGCTCGGTTTTTGGGCTCTCGCTGCGCGAGGCAAACGGTTCCGGTTCGCCCCCGTGGCAGTGCTGGCCGCAGGGAGCACGATCGTCGGAGCCGCGGTGCTGCCGTACAACAAGGTCATGACTGGGAGCTCGACCACCTTCCCAATCATGGCGTATGCGGACGCGACGTATGGTGAGGGAGTCAATGATCTCGGTTTCGGAGCCAATCGAGGAATTGGTTGGCCCGGTTTGGATCCCTTTCCCGGCCATGGACCCGCCGACGTCGTAATAAATGCGGCCCTGAATGCATTCCAACTGAATGTCGAGCTGCTTGGATGGAGCATCGGATCACTGCTGGTGATCGGGCTGCTGCTATTTTCCCGTCGAGTGCTCCGGCAGGACTGGTGGATGCTAGCCGCTATCGCGGTCGTGGCCGGGCTCCACAGCTTCTACTGGTTCAGCGGAGGTCCCGACTTCGGCGCCCGCTACTGGTACCTGGTCATCGTACCGTGCATAGCGCTAGCGGCGCGGGGAATCGAGACGCTAGAGGGGCTCCTGGGCTCGCGGGTTGGGGCACCAACGACGACCTCCCCTGGCGCACCGCACGCCGGCCCCCGCGATTATCGCGTTACGCTCGGCGCGCTCGGGCTTTGCGCAATTTCCGTTGCCGCTTTCATGCCCTGGCGTGCGGTTGACAAGTACTATCACTATCGGCGCATGGAGCCCGGGGTGGAGTGGCTTGCGCGAAGGCATGGTTTCGGTGAAAGTCTCGTGCTGGTTCGCGGGAGACGACACCCGGACTACATGTCTGCGGGCATATATAATCCGCTCGATCTTCGAGCTGCGATGCCCGTTTATGCGTGGGACAAGGACGAATCGGTACGCGGCGCGGCACTGAGAGCGTATGCGAATCGGCCGGTGTGGATCATTGACGGCCCCAGCGTCACCGGTGACGGATTCAGGGTGGCGGCGGGTCCCCTGTCTGCTCAGGAAGCGGTAAACTGGAAGGGGAGTGCCGCGGAGGACGCGAGTGGCGGAAAAAGGTAGTTCGGCTCCCTCATATCGTGGCGTCACCGCGGCTGTCTTGGGGGCCTCGGGTTTCATCGGCCGGTGGGTTGTCCGCGCCCTCGTGGCGCGTGACGCCAAGGTGGTGCTGGTGGTGCGCAGCGCATCGTCTGCAGCCGACGCGGGCCTTGGTGACGGCGCGCAAGGCACCGTCGTGCGAGCTGATCTCTCGCGCGACAATGCGGTCCGGGAAGTGATCGCTAGCTCACGTCCTGCGGTCGTGTTCAACCTCGCGGGCTACGGCGTGGACCGGGGCGAGCGCGACGAACACGCGGCATACGTGATAAACGCCGAGCTTCCGGAGCGCATAGTTGAAGCGCTCGCTGAACAACGCGATTCTACCTGGGGTGGCCAGCAGCTAGTACACGTGGGCTCCGCGTTGGAATACGGAGAGATCGACGGCAACCTCTCGGAGACCTCTGTTCCGAATCCGACGACGCTCTACGGTCAGTCGAAGCTTGCTGGTACTTTAGCGGTGATGCGAGCCTGCGGCGAGCTCGGTGTTCGCGGGATTACCGCGCGCCTTTTTACGGTGTATGGCGATGGAGAGCACGCGCAGCGGCTCTTGCCGACTCTGATCGCGGCGGTGTGTGATGAAAAACCGATCGCCTTGAGCGCAGGTGAACAACGACGCGATTTCACTTATGTGGAGGATGTGGCGGAAGGGTTGCTCCGCCTCGGGCTCGTGCGATCTGCGGGTTCGGGAGAGATCGTGAATCTGGCAACCGGCCGGTTAACGCCAGTGAGGAGCTTCGTGGAAGAAACTGCCCGGGCGGTCGGTATCAGCAGCTCGCGACTCAAGTTCGGCGCCCTTCCGACGCGCGCGGAAGAGATGCAGCACGACCCCGTGTCCGTGGAGAAGTTGCGGGCGATGCTGGGGTGGGTGCCATCGAGGTCGCTACACGAGGGAATTGAGCTGGCGGCTCGGCGGCTTCCTGGAACTGCCTAGCGACGTCGGGCAGTTCGTTGCACTTCGCCAGACCGGACGCGAAGAGCTACCGCATTGCCGACAACCCTCC
This sequence comes from Gemmatimonadaceae bacterium, assembly GCA_051005015.1. GTDB lineage: Bacteria > Gemmatimonadota > Gemmatimonadetes > Gemmatimonadales > Gemmatimonadaceae > JACMME01. The sequence goes on from JBPCJT010000341.1 coordinate 30,599, forward strand.
CGAGCTCGCCTTCTGCGCTGCGTTCCTGGTTAACCACTCCTGGTACCACTCGGCCGCCTCGAGCAGCCCGTCATCCATCGTGAATGACGGCCGCCATTCCATCATGCGTCGGGCCTTGCTGCAGTCCAGATACTGTTTCGAAATTTCATGGTTCGCTTCGTTCAGTATCCGGGGTTCGAGATGTGTTTTTCCCATGAGCGCCAGAATCCGGGCGACAAGATCAAGCACCGAGACGGGAGTCTCCGTGCCGAAGTTGAAGGCCTGGCCCACAAACTGTTCTTCCGGCAGGCGTTCGGCGAGCTGCAGGTAGGCCTCCACGGCGTCCCGAACGTAAAAATAGTCGCGAATGAACGTACCGTCGCTCCGGATAATGGGCCTCTCGTTCAGCAGCGCTGAACGAATGGTGCCGGGAATGAGCCGGTTGAAATTGAGGTCGCCTCCGCCGAACAGATTCCCGCACCGCGTGACCGCCACAGGTGTTCGGTAGGTGTGGAAATACGAGAAGGAGATGAGATCAGTGCAGCTCTTCGACACGTCATAGGGAAAGCGTCCCTGGAGTGGCGCATCTTCCGTGTACGGCAGGATATCGTGCGACCCGTACGCCTTGTCGCTCGACGCGACGAGCACGCGCTGGATGAGCTTTCCGCAGGCCTTGCACGCCTCGAGCAGATTCCAGGTGCCGCGGATGTTGGATTCGAACGTGGATAGGGCGGAGCGTGCCGCCGTACCCACGATTGTTTGAGCCCCGAGGTGGAATACTGTGTCGATTTCGTACTCGTTCAGGGCGCGAAGCAGGCATGCATAGTCCTCGAGCTCTCCTCGTACCATGCGCACGTGCGCGAGCGCGACCGGATCCATGAGCCGGCTGTCCGGAACCCAGTCGCGTACGAGGCAGGTGACACGGGCGCCTCGCCGAACCACCTCCTCCGTAAGCCAGGAGCCGAGCAAGCCGGACGCACCCGTGATGAATACGTTGCGCCCTTCCCAGAAGGAATTCATTTCCATGTCTTCCACGGTGCCTTCCCTGCTGCCCAGAGCGACTCGAGCAGCTCCTTCTCCCTGATCGTGTCCATGGGTTGCCAGAAGCCCTCGTGCCGAAACGCCATCAACTCCCCCTCGGCCGCGATGCGCTCCAGAGGGTCGCGTTCGAGGATGGTTTCATCGTCATCAAGATAATCGAACACTCGTGGCTCGAAGACAAAAAATCCGCCATTTATCCATCCCTCGCCCGTCTGCGGTTTTTCGGAGAAAGTACCTACCGCATCCTTGTTGAGCAGAAGGCCGCCGAAGCGCGCGGGAGGACGAACGGCAGTCACCGTCGCGAGCTTGCCGTGCCCCCGGTGGAACTCCATCAGAGCGCGGATGTTCACGCTTCCCAATCCGTCGCCATACGTCGCCATGAACGTTTCTTCGCCGATCCATTTTTTTAAACGGCGGATGCGTCCGCCGGTCATCGTGTCGAGGCCGGTGTCGACGAGTCCGATCTTCCAATCGATGGGACTGCCGTTCATCACGGTGAGCGCTCCGTCACGGAGATCGATGATGAAGTCGGTGCTGTGGATGAAGGCATTGCGGAAGTATTCCTTGATCAAGTCACCCTTGTATCCGCAGGCCACGAAGAACTCGTTGAACCCGTGCGCCGCATAAATGCTCATGATGTGCCAGATCATGGGCTTTCCGCCGATCTCAACCATCGGCTTGGGGCGGGTCGACGTTTCCTCGGCGAGCCGCGTTCCGCGGCCCCCAGCGAGGATTATGACCTTCGTCAAACGATCCCCGGCGACGGGATCGGTATGATAAACCGTCCGCCACGGCTGGCGTACTCCTGCTGCTGCCGCATGATCTCGCCGGCGAAATTCCACGCGAGGATCATTACGTAGTCGGGCTGATCATCCAGGAGCGTCGAGGTGGGCCGAACCGGGAGATGCATTCCGGGCGTGTACTTTCCGACCTTGAGCGGACTCTTGTCCACCGTGTATGGAAGGGTGCCAGTGCTGATGTTGCAGTAGTTCAAGAGCGTGTTGCCCTTCGCCGGCGCGCCGTAGCCCGCCATCGTGCTTCCGCTACGCGCGAGCGAATCGAGAAGACCGAGAATGTCACGGCGGTTCGCCTCGACGTCAGCCGCGAATTGTTCGAAGCGGGCGAAGTTCGTAAGTCCCAGTTCCCGCTCCTCTTCAATCATGGCGACGACAGCGGGAGCGTGATCCCCGTAATGCTCGCGCCGGCCAGCATAAATCCGGATAGAGCCACCGTGGACTGGTACCCGGTCGACGCGGATCAGGGAGAGAGCAGCGCTCTCGCAGAGCGCCAGCAGCGCCGCTACCGAGAAATAGCAGAGGTGCTCGTGGTATACGGTGTCGTACTCCAGCTTATCGATCATCTCGCGCAGATAGGGCACCTCGATGATAACGAGGCCATCGTCATCGAGCAGCTCGCGGCAACCGCGGAGAAATCCGCGCGAGTCATCGACGTGCGCAAACACGTTGTTGCCGATTACCGCCTTGGCCCCCCCGAACGACTCACGAATATCGGGCGCGGCGTCCGCGTCGAAAAAGCGATTTACCGTCTCAATCCCACGCGCGCTGGCGATCTCGGCGATGTTCGTTGCGGGTTCAACTCCAAGAGTGCGTACGCCGTGTTGCTGGAAGCAGCCGAGGAGACTCCCGTCGTTGCTCGCGATCTCTACCACGAGATCATCGCGTGTAAGCCCGAGAAGCTCGACCACGGTTTGCGCATACGTGGCGTTGTGCGCAGCTATCGTGTCGGAAGTGCCCGTCACATAGATGTAGTCACGGAAAAGCACTTCGGGATCGATGACATCGAGGAGCTGGACGAGAGTGCACCCCTCACAGAAGTAGACGTCAAGGGGGTAACGCTTTTCGGCGCCGAACTCGCCTTCCGAACTGAGAAAGGAGTTCGCGAGCGGTTGAGGGCCAAGCTCCAGAAACTTCCGCAGCTGCCCCGAGCCGCACGCGCGGCAGTCGGCACGGAGATGGTGAACTGAGGGGCCGGCGGAATCGATCAAAGCACTGGTATTCAAGAGGAAGCCAGGAGTTGGTGGATTGGAAACGCGAGTCGATCGGCTGCCAGTGCTACACGCAGCATGAGTCTCCGGCGCGCCCGATTCTACGAAATTGCTCAGCGTACGCATCACGGATCACCGAAAGCGGATCAGCGATTCGCGGAGACTTCCGCATTGGGTAAAGGCGCTGGTGTGGTTGCCTCCAGCCGCCAGGCTCTAATTCCTGGCGAGAAGCGAAAGATGAGCAGGTTGCGGAAGAATTCCCAACAAGTGCTCGGGCGCACATGCGAAAGACCGCCGCCCCTCATTCGGGCGAAAACGTTCAGCTCCAGCACCCGAATTCCCATGTAGTGCGCCTTGATCATTATTTCCGGGTCGAGAAACCATTGCCTGGATGTGACCCTCATCTTCTGTAGAACC
>JBPCJT010000342.1:0-5953 GCA_051005015.1 Gemmatimonadaceae bacterium
AATTCGTGGTGGGGGAAGTTTCCCAAGATTCGGCTCCTCCCTATCGCGGAGCTGTTGAATGGCAAGCGATTGAGTACCCGCACGTTGGCAAGAGTGATCGGACATTCAAGCAAGCGTCAGCCGCGAAAAAGGTTGCGGAGAAAGCGCCTGAACTATTCGGCCCTAAAGATTGAAAATTTGCTGTTTTGCAAGATTCTCGATGAGCAGGAAACTGTCCCAGAGCATACCGTCACCTTCCGCGCCGGCTACTTCGCCTTGCGGCGCTTCCTCGGGAGTGGGAGCGCCTGTCGCAGCTCGCGAGTCCGCGCTTTCATTTCGCGCCGAATCTCCAGCGCTTGATTCTCTGCCTCTAGGTCCATCTTCGCGAACTCAGCGAGGGCAAGTATGTACTTTCGACGCGGCTCAGGTAGGCGATCGAGCGGTGTGGGAGCTAAGGAGTCCGCGCCGAACGCGAGCCATCCTGGGTCCACGCGGGCGACTTGGCCGATAGCGCGAAGAGTCGTGAGATCTGGCAGCGCCGAGTCGGACTCCCAGCGAGAAACCGTGGCGGCTGGGATGGGTCGCTCTCGTCGGAGTCTGTGAGCGAGCACTAACCCGAACTCGGTCTGCGTCGGGTTGTCTCGATCCGTCAACACAGTTCGCTGCCCCAGCCGACCTTCCAAGGGGGAACTGCCGTAGTCGGCCATGAGAACCGTTCGGCAGAAGAAGATCCGTTGGCCGAGCGTGCCGGGATCGAATCGCACTTGACGTGGGCTGAGGGAGACTATAATTTACATTTAATGTAAATTGTTACCTTCTGTAACTTCGTTGTCAACGCACGTTCGCGCAAGGAGTCCCGTATCATGCATACGCTAGCGCGGGCCGATGCCCCCGCGCTCGGCGCCCTCGCAGATGAATGGCTCGCGTGGATCGAGACCGCCGGCGCGCTGAGCCCGCGCACCCGTCGTCCGTATGCACCGCGCGCCGTGGAGCGGTATCGCGTATCACTGAATGGCATCTTCGCGACACTGCCTAGCGGCCGGGAAACGCGCACCACCGAGCTAACGCGCGGAGCGCTGCTGGCCTTTCGCGATGCGCGTCGGAAGGACGTGACAGGATCGAGCATAAACCGAGACCTCTCCGCTCTTCAGGCCCTGCGCCGCTGGTGCGCCGACAACAAGGGACTGCGATTCGCCGATTTCAGTATGCCGAAGGAGCGAGAGAACGCGGCCCGCGTTCGCTGGCTCACGCGCGAAGAGCTGGACGCATGGCTCCCAAAAGTCTCGGACGTCTGGTATCCCTGCTTCCTAACGCTCCTCGATACGAGAATGCGCGTCGGCGAGGCGCTCGGACTCTCGTGGGGTGATGTCTACATGGCAGACAGCCGAATCACCATCGGTGCGAGCGGACGCGTCAAGACGGAGGCCTCATACCGAAGCGTGCCCTTCAGCGAAACGCTTGCGGCGGCGCTGGTGGCGCACGCGCGGGCGGTGCCGTCCCGACCATGCGACCCGGTGTTCCCGAGAACTCACTACCGCTACGCGGCGATTCGCAGGGCGTTCGCAGCCTACTGTGTGGCAGCGGAGATCAAGCCCGCGAGGCGCCATGATCTTCGTCACACCTATGCTGTGCACGCTATCCAGTCGAGTGTGCCTATTCCAAGGCTGCAACGTCTGCTTGGCCACGCGAGCGCAATCATGACGCTCCGGTATGCCGCGCACTGTCCGGAAAACTACTTTGCTGAGGATGCGACGCGCATCGAGTTGGCGATGCACGGTCCTGTTGCGTCGTCCCCGCCTACGGAATCCAAGACCGAGCTTCGGAGGGCATGATGGGCGGTACCGCACGCCTCTTGCCTACGTTCTTGCCTAGAATGGCGTGCGGGGTGATACTTGCGACTGTTGTTAAGTTCGTATCGTGGCTACACTTTGACCCGGTAGCTCAGCTGGTAGAGCAACGGACTTTTAATCCGTAGGTCGCGGGTTCGAGACCCGCCCGGGTCATCCCCACATGGGCACTCTGCGCGCGCATGGTTACCGTTTTCTACAGCCCCCTTTACGCCAGCTCCGGTTACGCCTTCGACACAACGCGAAAGTCGGAGTGGCTGGCCGATTCGCTGAAAGTTACACCGATTCCAGGCGTGGAGCTTCGAGCTCCAGAGCCGCTCGACGAGTCGCGGCTTTCCGAGGTTCATGATCCCCGGTACATCCAAGCCGTAAAATCCGGAGATCCAAGAGACCTGGCGGAGTCGCAAGGCTTTCGGTGGGATGCTGAACTGTGGCCGATGGTGATGGCGTCCAATGGCGGAGCAGCATCTGCCGCGATCTCGGCGATGCAAAGTAAAATTGCCGGTTCCTTTTCGAGCGGCTTGCATCACGCACGCCGTGAGACGGGGGCCGGGTTCTGCACGTTCAATGGGCTGGTGATCGCGGCCCACACCGCGCTTGCTTCGGGCGACAGGTTCGTACTCATCCTGGATCTCGATGCACACTGCGGTGGCGGAACGTTCTCTCTCGTCGCCAACAACCCAGGAATCTGGCACCTCGATGTTTCAGTCGCCAGCTACGACTGCTACCGTCCATCCGAGCGCACGACGCTGGATATCGTCCACGATGCGGAGCGGTACCTGCCGACGATCGAGAAAAGGCTGGCAGAACTCGAGCTCGGGGCACCGCGGTTCGATCTGTGCCTCTATAATGCCGGCATGGACTCACACGAAGATTGTGACATAGGTGGTATGCAGGGCGTTACGCGCGATATGCTTGCAAGCCGGGAGCGGATCGTGTTCGAATGGTGCCGGGAGCGAAACATTCCCGTCGCATTCGTTCTGGCCGGCGGTTACACAGGGGGCCGTCTGGAAAAGGCGGCACTCGTGGATCTCCACCGCCTCACACTGCACGCGGCGATCGATTCCCTTGGTGAAACGGGTTGAGTCGCGCTTTGCGACTCTGCCGTGGCAAGTCAAATGGCGATTCCTTCGTTACGTCCACGGTACGGCCTCGTGGGTTTTTCGTCACCCTCTTCCTGCAAGCTTCATGTGCCGTACACAACAGGCATAGCTCAGGAGGAGGAGATGATCCTCAGAAAAAGTCCGACACAGGGGCGGGATGCGATGCTGAGAAGCGTGCTAACGCACGCACGCACGGGTGTGAGGCAGATCACGCCAGTCAGGGGAGCGAGTCCGCGTTTGGAGGGTGCCACGCTTAGCCGGCGCGAACTCGGCTGCACGATCGTGCGCCGAATCAGCGACGGTCTCGGACGACATTGGGTAGTACGAGAGGTGGGCATTGTGCGCCAGTCGCTGGACAGGCGCCGCCGGGCCAGGCCGCGTGCTCTCATCTTCAGGTGCGTGACGCGCGGCGTGAGGGCCGAAATCCGCCGATCGCCGAGCGCACTGCATGCAATTACGAATACTGAACTATTGCTAATGCTGGCGAGGGCGGGATAAAGGTACTGTCAGAGGCGATTTCACGGCTATTACAGCCTTCCTCCTCGCCCGCGGTTCAATAGCCGCAACAGAAAGAGCAGTAGCACCGCCCCGATGAACGCCACAAAAATCGTCCCGGCGAGCCCACCCATGGGAGATGCCCACCCCATGCGGCTGAAGAGCCAACCCCCAATGAATGCGCCGACAATCCCTACGACGATGTCGCCGATGATGCCGTACCCGATGCCGCCCATGACGAACGACGCCAGCAAGCCCGCCACCAGTCCGACGATAATCCATGTTAAAAAGTCCATGTGCAACCTCCCCGGTTGGCTATCGGTGCGCGACGCGCTATTCGATCCCGCGCCGCTGGTTCCCGTCCCCGTCCGCCCGCGAACGGGCCCGCTGCAGATCTGCGTTATACAACCACACCATCCTGGAGATATCTACTATCAACGACCGTGCCACCTTCTCGTCGCTGATTCCTCCTGTCAGCACAACCAGAACATACGTGCCCCCCTTGTCCGAATAAATAATTGCCGCGTCGTGGAGCGTCGCCGTAATCTGTCCAGTCTTGTGAGCGACCTTCACTCCCCCCGGAACCCCCGCCGGAATTTCGTCGTTGAACTCCTGGCGCGAAAGGATGTCCCGCATCGCCGCGCAGCTGGTCGGTGACGCTGCCTTACCGTTCTCTATGGACGCCATGATCGTGGCGAGATCGCGTGCGGTCGTAGTGTTGTTGAGACCCAGATCGTAGGCCTTGCCATCCTCCACGCCACGCCGCACCTGAATAGCGCCCGCTCCGAGCTTTCGCATCGTTGCCGTTACCTGGTCGCCACCAGCGAGCGCGATAATCGCATTCGTGGCCAGATTGCTGGAGCGCACGATCATCCGCTCCAGCAGCTCGCGCAGCAACACGCGCTTTCCAACGCGGTCATACATTGCGCTGTCCGAATCTTCGACCGGGTCAAGAGAATACGGTGATCCGTCCACTATCGAGCCGAACTGGTTTACCAGAAGAATTCCCTGGTCGAGCGCGATCTGTCCCGCATCGACGAGGCGAAAAATCTCTATCATTACGGGCACCTTCATCGTACTGGCGGCATGAAACGACGAATCCGCGTTAATGTAGAGTGACCGCGAGAGCGACAGATTGGCATAGGCGACGCCAACAGCCGCCCCGGGAATGCCCCGGATGCGCAGCCTGATCTGTGACTCGAGTGAGTCGCTGGCTAATCCCTGAGCAGATGTCATTTGGGCCGGTCCGCTAGCCGGCGCCTTCCCGACAACCACTCCCCAACTTCCCGGGTTTGTGACGTGCATTACGAACAGCGCAACCAAAGTGCGATTCATGACTGGAAATTATGGATTCAGGAACGCGTGTACCAGGTCCTGCGTTGCTTTTTCCCGGTTCGGTCGTGATGCTGGGAGAGCCACGAACAACACCCAGGGGCGGTAACGCTCACATGGACCACTTGCTTCCGCCGAAAAATAGCTCACTTCTTGATGACGTGGCGCTCGTGACCCCTAGCGAGCGTCAGCGTCTGCGTTTTGCTGACTTCAAATTCAGCCGCACGCCGGACGGCCGCTGTTCCGCGCAGGTGGGACTGGACTGGACCGACGGCTCGCGTGCCCGCGGCTCGGCGTCAGGCCAGTCGAGCCCCACTGTCGACCTGCGCGTTTCCGCTGAGGCGGCCCTGCGCGCCCTGGATTCGTTCACAAACAACATTTACGGTTTTGAGTTGATTGGCGTCAAAGCGGTTCGGGCCTTCGATGCGAACGTCATTATTGTTTCGGTGTCGCTCAAGCAGAATCTTGGTCCTCAGCGCCTTCTCGGCGCATGCCTGGTAGAGGAGGACCTCGTACGTGGTTCGGCGCTCGCAGTGCTCAATGCGACGAACAGAGTGCTGGGCAACTTTTTCGCCACGCGCTAGTATCCAAACAGATTGGAACGCTGGCACACTCGCGCCGCGCGGCGCCTTTGCAGCTCTGGAGGAATATTGAACTCAGCAGACCCCAGCGAGCTCGCGAAAAGGGGCCCCAATTTCAGCATTCGTCTGGGCGCCTTTGGTCGCGCATCGCTTGTCGTCCTGGCTCTCGCGACGGCGTCCTGTCAGACCGCCGGCGTCACACCTCCGCGGACTTCCGTACCGCCTCCAGTCGCGCCTGCCGAGCATCAACGCACCGACAGCGCACTAGCCGAGGATACGGTCGATCTTACGCAGTCCGAGGTAACGAGCGAAGCCGTTCGGATATTCGGTGATTCAATTGCTCCGGACTCCGCGGCCGCACCCGACGAGCCGAGCTGGGACATCGATGTGCGATCCTACGAGACACACTCCCGCGTCGAATTCTATGTGAATCTCTTCAAGGGCGCTGGGAAAGACCGCTTCTCAGCGTGGTTGACGCGCGGCTCGCGTTACAACGAAATGATCCGCAGAAAGCTCCGCGAGGGTGGTTTGCCTGAAGACATGACGTACCTGGCTCTCATCGAGAGTGGTTACAACCCGCACGCTTATTCGCGCGCGGCCGCCGTGGGCATGTGGC
>JBPCJT010000343.1:0-4169 GCA_051005015.1 Gemmatimonadaceae bacterium
TCGCGCAGCGCGCCATTACGCTGTTGCGTGACAGCTCGTCACTGCTCCCGATTCCTCGCTCCGCGAAGGTTGCAATAGTCAGCTACGCGCCCGATCTCGAGATTTTGGCGGGACGCGCATTCGTTGCTGAGCTGCGCCCGCTGGTGAATGACGCCACTGTGCACCGCATAGGCCCGGGATCGACCCGCGCGGAACTCGACTCTCTCGCAACGGCGATCGCTAGAAGCGACCGCATCGTTGTCACGACCCATGTGAGGACAATCGATGGCGCGGGAAGCTTCGCCATCCCGCAACATGTCACCGCGTGGATCGACAGCCTGGCTTCCGCAGCGAATGTCATCGTCGTTGCTAACGGTAATCCGTATGTGGTGATGCATTTCCCCAATATCAAGAGCTATGTGCTGACCTACGGCATCGATCCTCTCCTGGAACGTGCGGCCGCGCGAGCGCTCACAGCGGACGCGGCTTTCTCGGGACATGCGCCCATCTCCCTGCCCGGCTTTTTCTCTAGCGGTGATGGCATCATGCGACGCTCTCTCCTCGCCCAGCGGCAGCTGGAACAAGTACTGACCGACACCGTGCGACGGTTACTCGCCCGCGCAGTCACGGACAGCGCTTTCCCGGGCGCGTACGCGGTAGTGGGCAGCACCACAGCTATTTACGCGAGCCTCGGGGCGGGCCAGCTGGACTGGGTTCCGTCGCCGGCGCCGAACGAAAATACGCTCTGGGACCTCGCATCGCTCACGAAAGTTGTGGGGATGACAACCGCGATGATGCAGCTCACCTCTCGCGGGCTGGTGGATCTCGATGCTCCAGTGCGGCGCTATCTGCCGGCATTCGCGGGAGCTGGGAAACAGCGCGTGAAGGTGCGCGATCTCCTAACCCACTCATCCGGGCTTCCAGCATGGCGCCCTCTGTACAAGGAAGCCACTTCACCGGAGAATGCGCTGGCGATCGTGCTGGCCACACCGCTCGACACCGTGCCCGGGTCGCGCATGGAATACAGCGATCTTGGCGCCATTCTGCTCGGCCGCATCGTGGAGGTAGTGACAAAGCAGAGACTCGATCTGTACCTCGCCGAAAACGTCTTTGGCCCGCTTGGAATGTCGTCCACTTTTTACAAGCCCGGCAGCACCAATCTTTCCCGAATCGCGCCAACGGAATTCGATCCCTGGCGACAGCGCCACTTGCGGGGTGAAGTTCATGATGAGAATGCTTTCGCGCTTGGCGGCGTGGCGGGACACGCCGGGCTGTTCAGCTCGGCGCATGATCTGGTTCTGTTCGCCCGAATGCTTCTGCAACGGGGAGTGGGAGGTGGGGACTGGGGAGTAGGAGGTGTGCGGTCGGGGCCAGAAAGTCCGAAGAGGAGCGCCCGAATCGTGCCCGCCGGGACGCTGCGGGAGTTTACCCGTGTACAGGATTCCTCGCTGTCCCACCGGGCACTTGGGTGGGAGACCGCCAGCGGTGCGAGTTCCGCGGGCCGTCTTATGTCGCGCACGGCGTTCGGGCACACCGGATTCACAGGGACATCGCTCTGGATAGATCCGAGCCGGGATCTGTTCGTCATCTTGCTTACGAATCGCGTTAACCCTACGCGCGAGAACCGGCGCATTGGCGCCGTGCGCTCCGCTCTCGCGGATGCGGTGGTCGCCATCGTGGATGCGGCGCCGCTTTCTGTCTCCAACACCCAATCCGAAGCCCCATGAACCTGACCGCAATCGACTGGGCCATCGTCATAGCCTACTTCGTTCTCTCGGCTGGCGTCGGATTTTACTTCACGAAAAAGGGTGGAGAGAGCTTAAGCGAGTACTTCCTTTCCGGCCGCAATGTACCGTGGTGGCTGGCGGGCGTTTCGATGGTTGCGACAACCTTCGCCGCGGACACCCCCCTGGTGGTGACGGGTCTGGTGGTCGCTAACGGAGTCGCGGGGAACTGGCTCTGGTGGAATTTCGTCATGAGCGGAATGCTCACCGTCTTCTTCTTTGCCCGGCTTTGGCGGCGCGCGCACGTTATGACGGACATTGAATTCACGGAGATCCGCTACAGCGGAAGACCAGCCGCACTGCTGCGTGGATTCCGCTCCATCTACCTCGGCATCTTCATCAATCTGATCATACTCGGCTGGGTAACGCGCGCCATGATCAAGATCCTTACGATCTCGCTCGGCGTGTCGCCGTATCTCGCGGTGGGCATCTGCTTCGTCATTACCGTTGCGTATTCGGTGGCTGCCGGCATGTGGGCGGTGCTGTGGACCGACCTGCTTCAGTTCATCATCAAAATGACGGCTGTGATCGTTCTGGCGGTCTTTGCGGTGAAAGCGGTCGGGGGGATGGACACTTTCACAATGAAACTGGCGGCTCATTTCGGCAGCGAGGACGCAGCCCTTTCAGTTTTGCCGATTCAGGTCGGCTCCGCAGGAATCAGCGCGTATGCATGGATGCCGTTGACCGCGCTTTCAGTATTTCTCTTTGTGCAGTGGTGGGCGGCCTGGTATCCCGGCGCGGAGCCCGGCGGCGGCGGGTACGTGGCGCAGCGCATCTTTTCGGCGAAGACAGAGCGGGACGGCGTACTCGCGACACTCTTCTTCCAGGTCGCCCACTACGCCATACGACCCTGGCCATGGATTGTGACCGGACTTGCAACTGTGATCCTCTACCCCACGCTGGTCGACAAGGAGGCTGGCTACGTGCACGCGTTCGTCGATCTGCTACCGACTCCGTGGAGGGGTTTCATGATGGCTGGTTTTGCCGCGGCATACATGTCGACGGTGGCAACCCAGCTGAATTGGGGAGCGTCGTACCTCGTCAATGATTTCTACAAGCGCTTTCTGAGACGCGACGAAAGCGAGCGCCATTACGTGGCCGTGTCACGCGCAGCCACCGTGCTGCTATTCCTGCTCTCGATCGTCGTCACATGGCAGCTCTCCTCCATCGAGCAGGCGTGGCGCTTCCTCCTCGCGCTGGGCGCGGGAACGGGACTCGTCTACATACTTCGATGGTACTGGTGGCGCATCAACGCCTGGTCAGAGATCAGCGCGATGGCAGTTTCCTTCGTGGTATCGATCACTGCGCTCCGGGTAGTCCCGGGCTGGTTCGCGCCGGGTGATGCCAACGCGGACGCCGTGGTAATGCTCATTACCGTCGGTTGCACTACAATCGCCTGGATCGCCGCGACCTTCCTGACGCAACCCGAACCGGACGCGATCCTCGACTCTTTCTATACCCGAGTGCGTCCGGGCGGCCCGGGATGGGAGCACGTTTCTCGCCGGCTTGGGTTCGGCCGGGAGAAAATCCCGGGAGGCGCAGTCGCATGGGCGAACTGGATAGCCGGAATTATCGCAGTTTATGCCAGCCTTTTCGGAATTGGCAAAGTCGTCTTTGGCGACACTGCATTGGGAATCGGGTTGCTGGCAATCGCCGCGCTCGCATTCCTCTGGATCGCGCGGTCGTTCCGTGAGGAGACTGGCACTCCACAGCCGGCGGCGGCAATGGCCCCTGTAGGAGGAGACTAGAGAGTCTGGTCAGGGGATGAACCGGATTCACATGATGGACGCGGCTTTGAAGGAGAGACTGTTTCGTCCTGCTCATACAGTCCAGTCCCCCTGTGCCACCTGCCTCCCGGCGGCCTGCAGTTCAGAAATTCTAACCGGACCGAGCTTGTATCAGCGGTGTATAACGCTCATATTTCAACTGCGCACCTCAGATCATCGATCTGCGGCATACGATCCGGCTTATTTATCAGTGAGGTACTTACATGGCTTCCACCCAGCAACCTCTTCTCATTGTCAACATCACGCCGACGGCGGCGGTCGAGGTGAAGAAGTTCATGGCCACGGAGGGCGTGTCCGAAGCAGATGGCGGGCTTCGCGTTAGCGTGCAGCCTGGCGGCTGCAGCGGCTTCAAGTACGGTCTCCTCATCGAGGAAAAGGCCGCCGAAGACGATCTGGTCATCGAGCAGGAAGGCGTTCGCGTATTTTGCGACCCGTTCTCCGCGCAGTATCTCAATGGAATCAACATCGACTACGTCACGTCCATGCAGGGATCTGGTTTCACCTTCAAGAATCCCAACGCGACATGCGGTTGCGGCGGCGGCAGCTCGTTTAACGCCTAAGCGGCAAGATGAGTAAGACGGAGTCCGGTGTCCGGCGGGACGCTGGGTCCGTGTACGAG
>JBPCJT010000344.1:0-14933 GCA_051005015.1 Gemmatimonadaceae bacterium
GCTCTCGCGCAGCGTGATCTCATCGTGAGCGCCGCTTGCGTAGTAGCCGAATATCATTGGCGGCAGGCGCTCGCGAGCGGCCCCCTCCATGTCGTGGAGGTTGATCAGATTACTGTCGTCACCGTTCATCAACGTTGGGGAAATGTCATCTGTATTGGGATCCGGCCAGCAAGAATTTCCGACTGGATCACGTATCACGCATCACGTATCAGGCACCACGTATCACGTATCTCGTATCAGCCTCTGATATTTCCGCATGAATGCGCGATCGATGTAATCCTTGAGCCACCAGGCACCGCGCGAGTGGCTGGTCAGAAAGCGCCAGCGCAAAAGCGCCCTGCCGTCTGCTGTGTTGAGTAGAGCGAGCGAGTGGCGCTGCGGAGTATACAACCTGGGCTGTTCACCTTCGAGCGCGGCGCGCAGGTTGTAAGCGAGCACCGGAGCCTCGCGCACGGCATACACCCCCGTTTTAGGGGTGCCGGGAAAATCGCGCAGGGTGACGCAGTCTCCCGCTCCCCAAACCGGTGATCCGTCCACAGCGCGAAGAGTTCCGTCGACGAGAAGAAATCCCTCGCCGTTTCTCGGAAGATCGGAACGCGCAAGGAGCCCGGGCGCGGCTGAGCCCGTGAGCCATACGGTAAGGTCGGAGCGGAGCGTTTCGCCCGACCCCACCAGGATTTCATTGCGCGACACGCCCGCGACGAGCGCGCTCGTGCGGATGTGCATGCCCCGATTCCGAAGAATATGCACAGCGCGCGCACGGGACCTGTCGTCATACTCGGCGAGAATTGTCGCATCGCGCTCCAGCACCGTTACATCGGGTTCGAGATGTACTCTACTAATCATCCGATGAAGCGCAAGCGCGATCTCTACGCCGCCGGCTCCGCCGCCCACGATGCAAACGGAAGGATGCGCGCTCAATGTCATGACAGCGCGCTTTAGCTCCAGGGCGCGCGTTATTGGACGAACGGAGTACGCGTGCTCCGCGACGCCCGGCGTGTCCCTTCCCACGGCATCGGATCCGATATCGATTGACGCTACGTCAAATGGAATGCGCTCGCCCCCTGCTTCGACACAGCATTCGGCGGAGCAGATACGCTCCGCCCTGGCCTCGACGAATCGTGCTCCTGCGCGCCGGCAGAGCGCCACCAGGTCAAACGCAAATTCCGGCTCGCCATATGTGCCCTGCAGGTATCCAGCCACCATGGACGAGTAATGCTGGCTCGCGTAGGGCGAGACGAGCACGAGTTCGGAGCCTCGCAACGGACGGCGGATTGCCGATCGCAGCACTTCCAGGTGCGCGTGGCCACCACCGACAAGGAGGAGACGCTTCACTCTGCGAAGCGGGGAATCAATTCCTAACTGTCTCGAGCGCCCTGGTAATGGCGATGCGGGTTGCCTCGAGCACCTGCGCATCGTGCGCGGTAGATACGAACGCAGCCTCGAACTGTGACGGCGCCAGGTATACGCCATTATCGAGCAGGGCATGAAAGGCGCGCGCATATAGCGCCGCGTCCGCCGTTTTTGCGCTCGCGAAGTCGGTGACCGCGGTCCCGGTTAGAAAGAATCCCCACATCCCGCCAACGGAGTTTGCCTGAACGGGAATGCCCGCCCGCAGGCACGCGTCGCGAACGCAGCTGGCCATCTCCGAAGACGCGCCGCTCAGCGAATCGTACACGCCAGGCTTGCGCAGCTCGCGCAACGTAGCGATCCCCGCCGCCATCGCCAGCGGATTCCCTGACAGCGTGCCGGCCTGGTATACCTTACCCGATGGTGCTATCTGCTCCATCAGATCGAGTCGGCCGCCGTACGCCGCGGCGGGGAGCCCTCCGCCCATGATTTTCCCGAGACACGTCAGGTCGGGCGATATGCCGTAGAGCTGCTGGGCGCCACCAAAGGCGACGCGAAAGCCCGTCATCACTTCGTCGAAAATCAGTAGCGCACCGTTCGCGCTCGTAACGCGCCGGAGACCTTCGAGAAATCCTGGCCGCGGGAGGACGAGCCCCATGTTGCCCGCCACCGGCTCGACGATGATCGCCGCGATTGCGCCGGTATGCCGAGCGAGGAGCGCCTCGACTTCGCCGAGATCGTTGTATGGCGCTGTCAGCGTATCTGCGACCGCGCCTTCCGTGACACCCGGACTATCGGGAAGGCCAAGCGTCGCGACACCTGAGCCTGCCTGCACCAACAGCGAATCGGCGTGCCCATGATAGCACCCGGTGAACTTGACGATCTTGCGCCGGTCTGTCGCCGCGCGGGCAAGGCGAATCGCGCTCATTACCGCTTCGGTGCCGGATGACACGAAGCGCACCATCTCGACCGCCGGCATCGCGCCCACCACCAGCTCCGCCAGCTCCGTTTCCAGCTCCGTGGGGGCGCCAAACGACGTACCGCGCTCCGCCTGACGCGTTATCGCCTCCACCACCGCCGGATGCGCGTGGCCGAGCGCGAGCGCGCCCCACGATAGCACGTAGTCGAGGTAGGTAT
The DNA here is from genome assembly GCA_051005015.1 of Gemmatimonadaceae bacterium. GTDB lineage: Bacteria > Gemmatimonadota > Gemmatimonadetes > Gemmatimonadales > Gemmatimonadaceae > JACMME01. The sequence continues at coordinate 2,488 of JBPCJT010000344.1, forward strand.
TCCCATCGGCGTCGGTGATATACGCGCCCTTGCCACCGGTGATGAACGGCGGCGTTCCCCCAACACTCCTGAACGCGCGAACGGGACTGCTTACTCCGCCGGGAATAACCCGACGAGCCGCGGCAAGCAAATCCGCCGAGCAAGCTGAGGATCGGCGCGGCGGCGAACCGGAACTCAAGGCGAAGCTATCGGCATCGGACGCCTGGCTCAAAAACGCACCGCCGACCAACGAGCAAGTGCGTCACCCTACAGCGCAAGACCCTGGGACGGCGCCCCCAGCCACCGCGCCGCCTCCTTCGCGTAGTACGTGATAATGACGTCGGCTCCTGCCCGACGTATTCCGACCAGACTCTCCATCGCCGCGCGCCGCTCGTCGATCCACCCGCGCTCGGCAGCCGCCTTGAGCATCGCGTACTCGCCGCTCACCTGATATGCGGCTACCGGCAGCGTCGTACGATCACGCACCTGCCTGATGACATCGAGGTACGGACCGGCCGGCTTCACCATTACCATGTCGGCGCCCTCGTCCACGTCCAGGCTTACCTCGCGCAAAGCTTCGCGTCTGTTCGCGGGGTCCAGCTGATACGATCGCCGGTCGCCGAACGCGGGGGCGGAGCCAGCCGCCTCGCGGAAGGGGCCGTAAAACGCGGACGCGAACTTGGCCGCGTACGCGAGAATCGCGACACCGCCGTGGCCCGCCGAGTCGAGGGCCCCACGAATCGCCGCCACTTGTGCATCCATCATCGCGCTCGGCGCGACGATATCAGCGCCGGCCTCCGCGTATGCCACGGCTGCCTGTGTGAGCAACGGGAGCGTAGCGTCGTTGTCCACGGCCTGGGACTCATCGAGCACGCCACAGTGCCCATGACTCGTGTACTCGCAAAGGCACACATCGGCAATCACGACGGTGTCTGGCGCACGGCGTTTGAGCTCCGCGATCGCCAACGGCACCGGACCTTCCGGGTTCCACGCCTCGCTTCCTGTCGCATTCTTGGTGTCCGGAAGACCGAAGAGCAGGACAGCCGGAATTCGCGCCGCCAGAATCTCGTCGATTTCCGGGCTGAGCTTGTCGACGGAGCGCTGTGCGTGGCCCGGCATCGAGGCGATGGGACGCACGATCCGGGATCCCGCGGTCACGAACAGGGGATGCACGAGGTGATTCACCGTCAGCTCGGTTTCGCGCAGCATGCGGCGCAGCGTGTCGGTAGCGCGCAAGCGCCGGAGGCGAACGGATGGCCGTTCCGGCGTTCGCAATTCGATCTCAGGTCGCCACATTTTCGTCTCTCTCTGAGAACCAGTCAGTTATAGCAGCGACCAGGCCGGCCGTCGAATGCTCGGCGGCGGTCGCGTCCACCGGAAGGCCCAATTCGCGCGCGGCGGCGGCAGTCACGTCGCCAATGCAGATGAATGCAGGTCTGTCCGACCTTGCGGACAGCGATACCGTTGTGATGCCAATGTCGTTCAGTGCTTGTAACGTATAACGCACGGCGGACGGACTCGCGAATACAATAGCATCGGCAGCGCAGGATCGCACAGTTTCGGCAAGTTTGGTGGCCCCCGGCGCCGCGACGGTGCGGTACGCGACGACAACATCCACTTGCGCCCCGCGCTCGCGCAGCCCTTTTGCGAGTACGTCGCGCGCGATGTCGGCGGAGGGGAGAAGGATTCGTTGCGACCGCACGTTTCCGATCCGCGCAAGGATGGCATCCGCCTGATACAATTCGGGAGTCAAATCCGGAGCGCGCAGTCGCCTGGTCAGCACTTCCGCCGTGGCGCTACCTACGGCTGCGATACGAAGCCGGTCGAAAGCGTGTGGGAGTGTCCCGGCGAGTGCGAGTCGTTCAGCGAACGCCCGCACCGCGTTTGCACTCGTGAAGATGATCCAATGGTAGCCCGCGAGATTCCGAATCGCGGCGTCGAGTACCTCACAGGACTCAGGCGGCACGATCGCGATCGCGGGACATACGATAGCCTCGGCGCCAAGCTCCGTCAGCCGAGCGACCAGGACGTGCGATTGTTCGCGCGCGCGTGTGATGACGATCCGCCTGCCGGCGATCACGCCCGCTTGCACCGGATCACGACTCCGTGATCGCTCTGGCATTCGCCGCATCGGCGAGCAACTCCGTTCCGCCGCGCGCGAGAAGATCCTCTGCCAGCAGCAGACCGATTTGGCCGGCCTCCTCGCGCGCTCCCCGCCGCACACCGCGCACCAGACGCCCGTCAATGCTTCCGATCATTCCTGTTATTAGTATCGTATTGCTACTTATTTCTCCAGGACTGCCACCCCCGAGCTCGGCATACGCTCCCGCCGCCGTGCTACAGCCTGCGCCCAACCGCGCGAGGAACGACCGTTCGGCAGTCACCGCCACTCGTGTTGCCGGATCGTCAAGCTCACGCACCAGCGCTATCGCGCGGTGGTTGTCGCCCCGCGTCTCGATGGCGAGCGCGCCTTGCCCGACGGCGGGAATCATGCGCTCCGCAGCGAGCCATTCGGTCGCCTCGCCATCGCGGCCGAGTCTGATCAACCCGGCCGCGGCCAGCACGAGCGCGTCGTAGTCGCCGGCAGCCATTTTGCGGAGGCGGGTGTCGACATTTCCGCGAACGTCCACCACATCCAGATCCGGTCGTAGCGCTCGAATCTGGCAAGTGCGTCGCGGGCTGCTTGTGCCAACGCGCGCACCGGGCGACAGCTCGGCGAGCCGGCCCGCGCGCGAAACCACAACATCGCGCGCATCGCTTCGTGGCGGAAAGGCCGCGATCAGCATGTCGGTTTCGAGCCGCGATGGAAGATCCTTGGCGCTGTGCACCGCGATGTCGATTTCCCTCGCGCGAAGCGCCGCCTCTATCTCGCCCACGAATACCCCTTTCCCGCCCATGCTGGAGAGCGGGTGGTCTCGCAAAAGGTCGCCCTTCGTGGTGATGCGAACTATCTGGATCGCCAGATCAGCATGCCTCCCGCGCAGCGCTGTCGCCATGAGATTGGTTTGAGCGAGGGCCAGGGGGCTGCCCCGCGTACCGATGATAAGCGGACGGCCCGCCGCTCCAGCCACGATCAACGAACTCGCGCGATCACCGGTGCCTCGGACGTTCGCACCGCGCCATGCACAACCGCGGCCAGCGTTCGGATGAACTCCGGCCTCGCGTTTGGCATCCCGGTGCGCTCGTACCTCATTCCGAGCTCGCCAGCCTTCTCGCGTGCCTTGATGTCCAGATCGTACAGAATCTCGAGGTGATCCGAGACGAATCCGACGGGAATCTGCAGGACCGACCTCACCCCTTCGGAATGCAGGGTGCCGATGTAATCGACGATGTCCGGGCCAAGCCACGGCTCTCCCGTGTTTCCCGCGCTCTGCCACGCAAACCGCCAGTCTCGCAGTCCCGCTCGCTGCGCGATTGCGGCGCTACTCTCCAGAAGCTGCGACTCGTACGGATCGTTCCACTCGCGGATGCGCTGGGGCAGGCTGTGCGCGCTGAACACCGCCACGACATGCTCGCGCTCTTCCGCGGGGAACTTCGCGAGCGCCGACCGGGTCAGCATGGCGATCAGATCGAGGAACTCCGGCTGCAAATGCCAGCTCTCGACGAAAGTCACGTCCATCGGATTGCCAAGCGCCGCGTGCGAGTCGTCCACTGCCTTGCGGTAGCCGCCGATGCTGATGCGCGAAAAATGCGGAGCAAGAGCCAGCGCGATGACCCGGTCGACACCGTCCTTTGCAATGCGCGGCATTACATCACCGATGAATGGATGCCAGTGCTTCATTCCCGCGTATACACGATAAGCTGAACCATCACGGCCGTTCAGATCCTGCTCGAGCGCGCAGCGGACCTCCTCCGTAATCTCGAGCAGTGGCGTACGTCCTCCAACGCGCTCGTATCGACGACGCAGCCGGTCGACCGACTGCGGGGACGGCGTGCGACCGCCCCTGATATGGGTGAAGTACGCCTCTACCTGCTCCGGTTTTTCCGGCGTTCCGTACGCCATGAGCAGGACGCCGGCCGGCGCGGGTGCCCGGCCGGTCAAGATCCCGACGCAACCAATGGATCCCGTCTAACCGTTTCCCCGGTTTCCGGTTCCTGGTTCGCGATTCCTGAGGGTTTGCCTGATTCTGTACGAATCTCTTCGCTGCGCTCGTGCACGAAGTCCACGAGACGTCTCGCATTGTCGAGCGGTGTATCGGGTAGCAGACCGTGCCCGAGATTGAAGATGTGACCCGGCCGCGTCCCAACCCTGCGCAGGATATCTTCCGCCGCCCCCTGAATTGCGGTCCATGGCGCGAGCAACAGCGCCGGATCAAGGTTTCCCTGAATTCCCAGATTGTAGCCCACCGTCTTCCAGGCCACGTCCAGCGGGATACGCCAGTCGACGCCAATGACTGTGGCCCCATCGTCCTTCATCTGCGGCAAAAGACCGGCGGTGTTGGTTCCAAAGTGGATGAACGGGACCCCCGCGGGCGCCAGTGCGGCGAAAATTCGGCGCGAGTATGGCGCTACATGCCGAGCGTAGTCGTTTGGGCTGAGGCAGCCGACCCAGCTATCGAAGAGCTGCAGCGCGTCCACCCCCGCGCTCACCTTCGCCCGAAGATACGCGATCATGATTTCCGTTAAACGGTCCATCAGCTCGTGCCATACCAGCGGTTCGGAGTTCATGAGCGTCTTCGTCAGCAGGAACTCGCGCGATGGCTTTCCCTCGATCAGGTACGACGCGAGGGTGAACGGCGCTCCGGAAAATCCGATCACGGCGCGCCGCGCTCCCAGCTCCGTCTTGAGGAGACGTATCGTCTCCATCACGAACGGCACGTCGGCGTCCGGCTCGATAGGCCGCAGTGCGCGCACCTGCTCGATGGTCCGAATTGGGTGCCTGATGACCGGTCCGACATTGTCGACGAGATCGAGCTCCACCCCAATGCCTATCAACGGCAGCATTATGTCCGCGAACAGAACCGCGGCATCCAGTTCCATTCGCCGCATCGGTTGCAGCGTCACCTCCGCACAGAGCTCCGGCTGGCGGCAGATGTCGATCAGGCTCCATTTTTCACGGAGGGCGCGATACTCGGGGAGGATGCGTCCCGCCTGGCGCATGAACCATACTGGTGTGCGTTCAACCGACTCGCGGCGGGCCGCCCGAACGAACAGGCTACCTGGCATTGGACGCGCTCATCCCAACAACCTCAGCGCTCCTTCGAGCGTTCGGTAAATGCCTGTGATAATAGGTGTATCCCGTTGGGTGTACCGTCGGGCCTCCGTTGACCGGAGATCGATCACCAGCTGTTGGTGCCGCTCCAGGCTGTCGGTTTCGTACGCCACGATGAACTCCTGATCGTCCAGCCCCGTCGTGTACAACAGCACCTGGCGCACATCCACATACGCGCGCCCGACCCGCATGTGCTCGTTCATCAGCCCCTGCCGGGCCTCCTGGCTCATCAGGTACCACTCGATCGTCTTCGTGAACGGATAGACGATAAGATACTTGAGCCTGTCAGGCTCGTTTACAGCCTGCTCCTGGTTGGTGCGCGTTTTCGTGTACACCGAAGGCCTTGTCAGCCCAAAGAGTGTGTGTGTCGGCACACAGTACTGGCCCAGGCCGCTCTGGAGCAGGGCGCCAAGTCCCTCCTGCACGGGCTCTGCCGAATCGCTCTTCCACCAGAGCATGAGGTCGGCGTTCGTCTTGAGTCCGAGCGTGCTATATGCGGCCGTCGACACATCCGGCTCCATGGCGGCAATCGCTTCCACGAATTCGCGTCGGCCATTCTCTCGAATGTTTTGTGGAAGACGGCGCCAGAGTGGATCGATTTTAAAAGCTATGTACTGAACGAACCGCGAATTTGCCGCGATTGATTCGGCAGTTACCCCCGTCATTTGTGCTTCAGCTCCCGCACTAGGTTTGGTGAGTGGTGCCGGCGGGTCCGATGCTGAGTGACTCCTGCTCGGTCATCGGGCCGGCAGGGCAATGCCCGCCCGCATCCTCCAGCCCGAAAAGCTGCTGAACCACCTGCGCCATGTTCGCCCCCTCGGGATCGGACTTGAGCGTTGTCATGGGAAGGTGCAACAGCTTGCCGATGATGCGGGAAGCCATGTTGCGAATGATAACTTCGTTTCTCGGCGACAACTCCGGTATGCGCGCCAGTGCCCGCTGCACTTCCGTATCGCGAATGGCTTCCGCGTGCGCACGGAGTTGCGCGATAGCGGGCGCGACTTGCCGTGACCGCCACCATTCCATGAAGGTTTCCACCCCTTCCGCTACAATTTCTTCGGCAGCTTGCAGCGCACTCTCTCGCTGCCCCCGGTTTTCCGCAGCCATTGCCTGAAGACGGTCCATGTCGTACACCGCGATCCCGCGCAGATCAACGATGCGCGGGTCCAGGTCGCGCGGTACTCCGAGATCAATGCACAGGAGTCGCCGACCTCCGCTGCGGCCCGCGCCCAGATCTTCAAGCTGCACGACAACCGATGGTGAGTTCGTGCACGCCGCCATGATATCGGCGGCCGAAATGGCGTCACGCAATTCCGCCCAGGGTCGGGCGACTGCTCCGTAGCGCGCGGCCAGTTCCCGAGCGCGCTCAAGGGAGCGATTGACGATCGTGATTCTGGTTACACCGGCGCGTGACAGATGCCTCAACGTCAGCTCAGCCACGCGTCCAGCACCAACGATGAGAGCCTCCTTGTCGCGAAGATCCCCAAACTCGCGACGCGCCGCCCGTGTCGCGACTGACACGACGGATACCGGACTCCGCCCGATGCCGGTTCGCGTGCGCACACGCTTGCTCACGGCCAGGGCCGCCGAGCCGAGCCGGTGCAGAATCGGCCCGATGGTATCCATCGCGCGCGCCTCATCCAGCGCGGCCTTTACCTGGGAGAGTATCTGGTCCTCGCCGAGAATCATCGAGTCGAGACCTGCGGCCACGCGGAATAAATGGCGCACCGCGGCGTCATGCGCATGAGTGTAGACATGCGGCAGAACCGACTCGACAGCTACGCTGGAATTATCCGCGAGAAATCGCGCGAGGATGCTGGCGCCCGACTCCGCATGGCCCGCGATTGCGTAGACCTCCACGCGATTGCACGTCGAAAGGACGAATCCATTGCCGATGGTCGATCCGAGACGCGCCAGCACGTGCGGAACCGCCGTGGGGGCGATAGCGAGCCGCTCACGCACAGCCACAGGCGCCGTCGTGTGATTGATACCGACGAGGACTATCTGCGCTGGTTTTGCGCGAAGAGATTCGTTGAGCACAACATATTATACGTTATGCGCGACTGTGCCGCGATGGGATACCGACTGCGACTGCGGATTGCGGACTGCAGATGAGGGTTTATGACCGCCTTGAAGTGTCACTCCGCATCGCCAAGGCACCACGCCGGCGGCTTGCTCTCACCAGCACCTCGGCGCATCTTCGCGCCCGATGCATGCTTTGAAGACCACCCCAGCGCCCGCGGTCGGCCGTAATGTCCCCCGGAAGGATGGCGCCGAAAAAGTCGCGGGCGCGGCCAAGTACGTCGATGATCTTGTCTTTCCGGGCATGCTTCACGGCCGCACCATTCGCTCGTCCATTCCGCGCGGACGTATCACCGGCACGCGGCTCGACTTCGACCAGCGCGGCTACACCATCGTCGACCACCGCGACATTCCCGGCCGCAACGTAGTCGCGCTCATCGAGGACGATCAGCCATTCCTGGCCGAGAGGGAGATCCGCCACGTGGCAGAGCCCATCTTCCTTCTCGCGCACGAAAGCCGCGACGAGCTCCTGCGCGCCCATGTCGAAATCGAATATGAGCGCGAGGATCCCCTGCTGGATCCCGAACGCTCGCCCACGTCGTTCAAGTCGGTCGCCATCGACAAGGGCGCTATCGAGGACGGATTGGCCGCCGCGGATTTGATAGTCGAAGGAGAATACCGAACGGGACATCAGGAGCACATCTACATCGAAACCAATGGCGTCATCGCCGTGCCGCAGAACGGAGGCATCACAATACTCGGCTCCATCCAGTGCCCGTTCTATGTCCACAAGGCCATCAAGTCGATGCTCGGTTGGAGCGACGACCGGATTCGAATAGTGCAAACGGAGACAGGCGGCGGATTTGGAGGAAAAGAGGAATATCCCAATCTTATCGCCGGCCACGCCGCGCTTCTCGCGCTCAAGGCCAATCGCCCGGTAAAGATCGTTTACGATCGAGGCGAAGACATGCTGGCCACCACCAAGCGTCATCCGGCCATCGTGCGGCACCGCACCGGCGTCATGCGGGACGGACGCCTCACAGCCATGGATATCGACATAGTGATGGATGCCGGCGCTTACGTCACGCTGAGCCCCGTCGTACTCAGCCGCGGTGCTATCCACGCCGCGGGACCATATCGGTGCGATCACGTTCGCGTCAGGGGCCGCGCGATGCTGACGAACACGCCGCCAAACGGTGCGTTTCGCGGATTCGGCGCTCCGCAGACGCAGTTCGCAATCGAAGTGCATATGGAGCGCATCGCCGAAACGCTCGGCATTGACCCGGTCAAGCTCCGTGAGATGAACGCGTTTCGCCCAGGCGACACGACCAGCACCGGGCAGGTTCTCGGCAACGACTGCAGCGCGCTCGAAGTCCTCCGCCGTGCCGTACGGCGCTCGGGTTTTCGCACCAAGCAGCGCAGATACGCGGGCACGAATCGCGGCATCGGACTGGCGCTCTTCTATCATGGGAGCGGATTCACCGGTGGCGGCGAGGTGCGTCTCGCATCGAAAGCGTCGCTCGGACTGACCCAGCGCGGTGTTCAAATTCTCGTGGCGAGCACCGAGATAGGACAAGGCACTCGCACCATGCACGCGCAGATTGTCGCCGACGCGCTCGGCATCCCCTTCGATCAGGTGGAGGCGGTGCAACCCGACACCGCGAACGTCCCGGATTCAGGCCCCACCGTGGCGTCGCGCACGTGCATGGTGGTGGGACGCATTCTCCAGCAGTGCGCCGAGGATATGAAAACCAGACTCGGCGGGATGACCCCGGCCGAGTATTTCGCCGTGCATGGACCTCTGGTCGTCACCAGTGAGTACGAAGGCCCTTCCGGAATCAAGTGGGACGACAACACCTACCGCGGAGACGCATACTCCGCGTACGCATGGGCGTGTGACGTCGCCGAGGTGGAGGTGAATCCGGACACTTTCGAGGCCCGGCCAATAAAGCTCACCTGCGTCCAGGACATTGGGAAAGCAATTCATCCGGTGCTCGCCGCCGGACAAATCGAGGGTGGAACAGCCCAGGGAATCGGCTATGCTCTCATCGAGCAGGTCGTGATGCGCGAGGGTGGCATGGCCAATTCCCAGCTTACCAACTACACGATCCCGACGACGCTCGACACACCGCCCATTGACGTTGTGATAGTGGAGAATCCATCCCGCTACGGCCCGCACGGAGCCAAAGGTGTCGGCGAGCTCCCAATCGACGGTCCGGCTCCCGCCATAGTGAATGCGATACGCAGCATGGGAATTGACCTGCGAGAGATTCCCGCCGTGCCTGAAGTAATCATGAAGGCAATTGGAAGGGGGCAGGGAAGACGGGAAGCGGGACCCGCTTCTCCATGATCTTTTTCCTCAACTCCGCCACCGTCGACATCAACGCGCATCCGATGAAACGGCTGCTCGACGTCCTGCGGGAGGAGTGCGGACTCACGGGAACCAAGGAGGGATGCGGGGAAGGGGAGTGCGGTGCGTGCACGGTGCTCATAAACGAGGCGCCAGTCTGTGCTTGCCTGGTTCCGTTCGCGCATGTGCGCGGCGCGAAGGTCAGCACCATCGAGGGACTCGGCGGTGATCATCCCCTGCAGCGTGCGTTCGTTGAGGAGGGTGGCGCACAGTGCGGAATCTGCACGCCAGGAATGATCATGGCGGCTCTGGCACTCGGCGAAAAGCCGTCGCTCAAGAGGGTGCGCGAAGGTCTCGCCGGTAATCTCTGCCGCTGCACCGGTTACGAAGCCATCTACCGCGCGGTTAGAAAAGGGTGAGGGGAATCATCGCCGGGTTGGAGTTGCGCGAGCCCTCCTCGCTGGACGAGGCGCTGCGCGCCATGCGCGACGATGGTCCGCTCGTGCCGCTCGCGGGTTGCACCGATCTCTACGTCGCCCTGAACTTTGGAACGCTCGAGCCCCGCAGATTCATAAATCTCTGGCTGGTGGACGAGCTCCGCGCCATCGAGAAGACCGGCGACACGCTGCGCATCGGCGCGCTCGCGACTTACGCGTCGATCATCCAGTCGAAACTCGTGAAGAAGCGACTCCCGATGCTGATCTCCGCTGCCAGGGAAATTGGTGGAGTGCAGATCCACAACCGGGGAACGATCGGTGGAAATATCGCCAATGGGTCGCCAGCGGGAGATACGCTCCCGGTGCTCGCCGCGGCGGATGCCATGGTAGTCATGCGAAGCGCCGGCGCGGAACGACGTGTGGAATTAACGCGGTTCTACACGGGGTATCGCCAAAGCGTCCTGCGACCGGATGAGCTCATAGTGGCGCTGGAGATTCCCGCTGTTACCGGGAAGCAATGGTTTCGGAAGGTGGGAACGCGGGCAGCGCAGGCAATCTCGAAAATCGTGATGGCCGCCGTGCGCTCATCCAGGCCGAGCATTGCACTCGGAAGCGTCGCACCGACCGTTATCCGACTCCCAATGACGGAGGGTGCGCTCGAGGAGGGTGCGCCGATAGAAGAAGCTCAGCGAATTCTGATGGACGAGATTTCTCCCATCGATGACATGCGTTCCACAGAGGAGTATAGAAGGCGTGTTGCCGCCAACCTGCTTGGGAGGTTCTGGGCGGAGACGGGATGACGCGTTGAAACGGCGTAGATGACGTCACCTCCAGTCTCCCATTCCTTCGTCGTCCGGGGCCAGCGCGTCGTAACGCCGGGCGGAATCAAGCCGGCGTCATTACTCGTCCAGGACGGTGCCATCGTGCGCGTCGGCGACTACAATGAGTCGATTGATACCGCTATGGCGATCGACGCCGGTATCTCACTCATTATGCCCGGGCTGGTGGATACACACGTGCACATGAACGAGCCCGGCCGAACGGAGTGGGAGGGTTTCGAGACGGGCACTCGAGCCGCGGCGGCGGGCGGCGTTACGACTCTGCTGGACATGCCGCTCAACAGCACGCCAGCGACAACGAATTTCGAGGCGTTGCGCTCCAAACGCCATGCCGCTCTCGGTAAATGCTCGGTCGACGTCGGCTTTCTCGGCGGAATTATACCGGGCAATGCGACCGACATACCGGTACTTTGGGAAGCCGGCGTCTTCGCCTTCAAGTGCTTTTTGGTGCACTCGGGGGTGGACGACTTTCCGAACGTCACCGAAGCAGACCTCCGCGCGGCAATGCCTGTGCTTTCCGGGCTGGGCGCAACGCTCATGGTGCACGCGGAGCTCCCGGGCCACATATGCGCCGCGTCGGGCCGGCATCCGAGGACTACCGCCGCAGCCGCAGCCGAGCTCGATACCGAGCCGATGCGCCCGTATCGGGCTTACCTTGGCACACGGCCTCGCGCCGCGGAACAGGAAGCCATTGACCTGGTTATTTGCCTTTGCCGAGAGTTCCGAACTCGAGTGCATATCGTTCACCTTTCATCGGCCGATGCGCTTCCAATGCTATCGCGTGCGCGTGCTGAGGGTCTGCCGATAACGGTCGAGACGTGCCCGCACTATCTGACTTTCGCCGCGGAGGATATCCCGGATGGCGCAACACAGTACAAGTGCGCCCCGCCGATCCGCGAGCGCGAAAACCGTGAACGACTCTGGCGTGCATTGGACGACGGCATCATCGACATGATCGCTTCCGATCACTCACCCTGCCCGCCTGCGATGAAACAGCTCGACACGGGAGATTTCGCTCGCGCGTGGGGTGGGATCGCTTCCCTTCAGCTCGGCCTGTCTGCAGTGTGGACGGAGGCAAGGGAACGCGGGTACACGGTTGAACGGGTGGCCCAATGGATGTCGCGCGGTCCGGCCCGCATCGCCGGCCTGAGCGACCGCAACGGCATGATTCAGGCAGGCTGCGATGCGAATCTGGTGATCTGGAATCCGGAAGCGGAGCTTCGCATCGATCCGGCCGCGTTACACCACAGGCACAAGGTCACGCCGTACGCGGGAATGGCGTTGCGCGGCGTCGTCGAATCCACCTGGCTGCGCGGACAGTGCATCTACCAGCAGGGCGAACACAGGACGCCTCCTTTCGGCAAGGTAATAAGCCGGGGTAGCTAGTACGATTCGTCGCGGCGACTTCTCGCGGGAAGCAGTGTTCGTTGCTGTGGCCGGTGATCACGCCTGACAATCACGCACCACGGATCACCGTCCACCTTTCCCGCTCAGCTTCGTCATCGCCCATATCCCCAGTGCCGGACCAATCGCCAGCGCGGGGAAGGCGTACCGCCATCCCACGAGCTCCACCACCGGTGGCACAATCTGGATGGACAGTGTGGTGA
>JBPCJT010000345.1:0-18796 GCA_051005015.1 Gemmatimonadaceae bacterium
ACATGACACCGTGCGGTCCACATCACCAGTCTGGACACTCATTGCCCAGTTTTCTTCCGGGGATGTTGTGGCACGAAAAACAAGGTGTGGTGGCAGACCACTCGGACACCGCGCCGCCTTCCCAATACCTGCCACCACTCACCTCATTCGTTTTTCGCAGCAACCTTCGCAGACTAGGTAAGTTTCAGTCGCCCTCATATTCGTAAGAGAGTCCATCGGCCAAGCGAACGTTGTCGAGCAGCGAGTCTATTCCGGCGAGCGTAAGGGCCGTTGCGCCCACTTCATCCGGATCAAAGGTCATGGTAATCCCACGCCACATACCTTCCGGCCAATCGGTCATTTGCAGCCCGGCAACGAGGCGCTGAAGGAGCGGGCCGCATTCATCCCGAAGGCGAAGCGCAATGTCGGTGAGCACCGCGAGCGGAATATCGAGGTCGCGTGTCACAAGCTCGCCGGTGACAGAATCGCGCCACGCGGTATCGCCAACGGCACCACGACCGGGCCAAACCCCAAGATGACGGAAAGCACCCAGTCCATATCCTTCGGCGCGGCGGGATTCCACCACGGCGGCCAGCGCCAGCGCCAATGACTCGGTGCTCGGCGTACCGTACAGCGTCACCACGTCGCGACCGCGGCGTTCGTATGTGAACGCCCCCGGAACGGAATCAACGCGAGCCAACACTGGCGAAGGATCGGGGGCTTCCTCGAGCAGCACGAGGACATCCATATACCCCTCCCTTGTGAGAAAACATGATACCGGACGCCGGAGTGGCATCGCGGCAGACGCGCCTTGCGCCTTAGTGGAAAGCAAGAGCAAGGCCCATTTAGCGCAAGGGTTGTCAGCCCATGCAACCCAATGACAGCGACAAAGTTCCGTGCGTTGGCGCTTTTCACTATCGAGTGTCGATCGTTGCGCGAGTGCCGCAATCAGCGTGGCATTCTCGCCTAATGCGAAAGACCACCTGCCTCGCTTCCAGCCGCTGACTCATCGCTTCCTGGCCCTGCAAGGGCGACCCCTGCCGCGAGTGACATGCCGAGGGTCGCGAATACTATGGTCAGCTCGGGCGTACTTAACGCGCTCTCGAACCCTGGTGCGATGCGGCTGGGTAAGAGGAGGATATCGATGCCGTAGACAACGCCCGCGAACAGGAGACCGGCGAAGGCCAGCCACCATCGGCGCAGACGCCACGCGACGATCGCAAAGACCACCCCCCAAAGCAATATCGACAGCACGTGAACGACGAGTCCGACTGCGGTGACTGCATCGAAGCCGACGTGGAATCGAGCGTCGTTGCCCAACGCAATCATGGCAACGGAGTTGATAAGGCTCCACGGCGCGCCGCGCGCGATACCAAAGCCGATCAACACACCCGCCGTGGCCGCGGCAGCCGCCATACCCGCGAACATTCCCATCCGCACGCGCTCGCCCATCATTCTCGACAATCGCACGGTGGGAAAGAAAGCTTGCGGGTAATTGGTGCTCAAGGGCAATCAGACATTCTCGGATTCCGCAAATGTGCGCCGTTTCGCATGGGAGAGGATCTCGGAATGCAAACTGACCATCGAACTACGAAGAAAGCCCTTCAGGTTCGCAATCCGCAATCGCAACTGGCAGTCATGGCCGCTTTACTTCCCCGCGCGCGAACTTCGGCATCTCCGCCCAGGCCACAGGGTCGACATCCTCTCCGTGCACATAGATGCCGTAGTGCAGATGCGGCCCGGTGGCAAGGCCCGTGCTGCCCGCGCGCGCAATCAGGTCGGCTTTTGCGACCAATTCGCCACGGCGCACGAGCACGGTGTCGAGGTGGAAGTAGGCGGAAAGAACGCCCTGGCCGTGGTCGATTACGAGGGTCTTCCCTGGAAGCGTATAATCGCCCACATCCGCGACCACACCCGCCGCGGGGGCACGTATAGGCGCCTTGCGTGCCATGGCCATGTCGACGCCCGCGTGCCGCCAGCCCGGAGCGTCCGCCGCGGCGGAGTTGAGCGTGTCGGCGCCGAAGGCGCCGCGCACTCTGAGCGAAGACGCTCGCGTCACCGAACGCGAAGAATCCGACGCCGGAAAATAGAAGCGCTCAACCCCATATGCGGAGCTCTTGCTACCTCGGACGAGCGGCGACCGCCATTCTCCGCTCCATCGCCGCTCCGGGCTTTCCCCCCTCAATACCTGGCGGAGGGCCCGCGAGTCTCGCGATATGTCCGCCGTCCGCTTCACCATTGCGTAGCGTATGGAATCGAGGAATATGAGCTCGCGGCCAAAGTCGCGATCCGCCACCGCGATCTGGCGCACGATGCGTCCGGCCGGGCGATCGATGGTGAAGCTGTACGTCCCAGCGGGAGCGTCGGCCGAAAGCGGGAGAATTGCCTGGACGCCCGAGCTCGTGCGATAGCAGGGAAGCGCCGTACCTTTCCACGTGCAATGAGGTGCGTCCGGAAACAAGCCTTCCGCCTCGATCCAGACTAGCCCACCTCGACGCGGGGTCTCCGGGAACATGGTGACTACGCCGGTGTCCGGCCCAGCCGCGGACAATGCCGAGCTGTCGGACGGAACGGCGGGAACGCCTCGCAACGTATCCGCGGAATCAACCAGCAGCCGGGAGCCGGCGAGCGTGTTGCTGTCGGCGATGGCGGTAGTGGTGTCCTGCTTGGTTTTGTCCTTGGGTATTATTTCGCACGCTGTTAATACGCTGGCCATCCACACCGAAAAAATAGCTCTCTTCATGGTCTCCTCCGGGAGCCGCGTACAAGGCAAAAGAGGGGCCAAGGATGCCGAAGCGCGGGGATGAATCAAGGATTTACGGACTCGGGACTGCGGATTGCGGATTGCCTGCGGACTCCGGACTGCGTACGAATCAGAAATTCCAAACTGCGGATAGTAACAGGAGTGAAATGGTCCCCCGATCGTCCAACGCCGGCAATCCGCAGTCCGCAATTCGCGTCCTTTACCGATACGCCGCCGCCTGAAGCGCGAATAGCTCGGCATACACGCCCTCTCGTGACACGAGATCCGCGTGTGAGCCAGTCTCCACTACTTCGCCACTTTCCAGGACTATGATGCGGTCGGCCATGCGCACGGTCGAGAAACGATGCGAGATCAGCACTGCCATTCGGCCGGCCATCAGCTCGGAAAATCGCACGAACACCCCATATTCGGCGCGCGCGTCCAGCGCGGCTGTTGGCTCGTCGAGAATTAGCACCTGCGCGTCTCGCATGTATGCTCTCGCAAGTGCCACTTTCTGCCACTCACCGCCGGAGAGATCCACACCATCCTCGAAACGCCTGCCCAGCATCTGACCGTATCCTTCCACAAGGCGTGGAAGGAGGGAGGCGGCGAGAGAGTTCTCAGCGGCAGCAAGGAGCGACGGTGGAATTTCCGCCTTTGAAGGCTCCTTATTCCTGATGACTTCGGGAACGCGTCCGCGCGCGACCATATCACGCTTGTCGCGAAACAGGGTGATCGGACGGTTGTCGAGGTAGTCACGGACCGATCCGATTTCGCCAACGCCGATGTTCTCGTCGAAGCGCATATCGTAACGCACAAAATCCTGAAAGATTACGCCAATCGCGCGTCGCAAAGACGTCAGATCGTATTCCCGGAGGTCCACCCCGTCGAGCAGGATGCGTCCTTCGGTCGGCTCGTACAGTCTGGCGAGCAACTTGGTAAGCGTTGTCTTGCCGGCACCATTCTCTCCAACCAGTGCTATCCGCTCTCCGGGGAGTAGCTCGAAGCTCACGTGCCGCACTGCCCACCGATCGCTCCCGGGATAGGTAAAACCTACGTCTTCGAAGACAAAGCCCTGTGTGATGGGGCGAGAAACCATTCGCGCCCCGGAAGCTGACGCGATAGCAGGACGCATCTCGAAGAACGTGAACAGATCGCGCAGGTAGAGACTCTGCTCCACGATGTCGCTGGCGCCGAGCAGGATCCGCTGAATCAGATCCCGGCTGCGCGAAAAGCTGGCGGCGAGAAAGGTGAGCGACCCAATGCTGATCGAGCCCTGCACTGTGCGCATGAGGATCAGCGCGTACGCGGCGTAGTAGCCGAGTGTTCCCAGCAGCGAAAGCGCGGTACTGACGATTCCTTTCCGGATGGACAGTGCCTTGTTGTCGTCGTAGAAGCGTTGCGAAAGCACCCGGTACCGCTCGATGAGCCAGGGCGCTAGCGCGAACATCTGCACTTCTTTGGCGGTCTTGTCGCTCGCTCCCACGAAACGGAGATAGTCGAGCTGGCGCCGCTCCGGCGTCCACCTGAAGAGCAGGGAATACCCCAGCGAAGCGAAGTGCGTCTCGCCGACGAAGCTGGGGAGAGTCGCGGCTATGAGCAGACCGAGCAGCCATGGACCGTAAGCCACCAGCGCCGCACCGAGCGTCATCAGCGTGAGCAGATCCTGCCCCATTCCTAGGAGCTGGGAAAGGAGCGCTATGCGGCCTACCGTCTGCCGACGCGCTCGCTCGAGATGATCGTAGAACGCGGGATCCTCGAACTGGGCCAGATCCAGTGTAGCAGCGTGCTCCATGAGCCGCACGCTGATCCGGTTCGAAAAGAGATCGCCGAGCAGACTTTCAATGAGAGCGGACGACCGCGCAAGAATCTCTCCCGTCAGCACGATCGCGATTTCAATGGCGACGAGATTCCAGAGCGCCCGCCAATCCGCGGGACCATTCCGCATCGCGACGACGGTGTCAACGATGAGCTTGCCAACCCAGAGCGTAGCTAGAGGAACCGCCGAGCGAGCGACACGGAGCACTGCCATCGAGACCGTGTACCCACGATGCGTCGCCCAAACGAGCTTCACGAGCTTGGGGACATACCCCATCGCTTTCAGCCGCTCACGCCAGGGGGGCTGTTCGGTGCTGGGCGGAACGCGCGGAGGTGGCATTAGCTCAGGGTGGAGGGACGGGGAAAGCGGGGGGCAGGAAGTAGGAAAGTGAAAGGCAATGGAAGGTGAGAGAAACCAGGACCCGCCGGGCGGTGCACCGGTGCACCAACCTGGTCTTTTTACCCTGGTCCCCGGTTCCTCCTCCGCCCTTCCTCCTCCCTGCTTCCCAGTTAAACATACAGAACGGTCTTGGTGAACTTCCCCCCGCGCTGCGATTAACGATTTCACTCAGCGTTCGTCTACCGAGCAGACCTAATCAAAAGCGAGTACTGATGCGCAAGTTTTCCACTGTCTCGACAGCTGTCGCCTGGGCGGTCGTGGGGTGTGCTCCCAGCCAGAACCGCGTTCCTGCCCCCTCCCTGGGAGTATACGCCGTGGAGGGGATGGCGGCGGATGCGATGCCACGGGAGCAAACCGCCGATCAACAGATTCGGCACGCGCTCAGTCGGGCCGCTTTCGGCGCTCGCCCCGGCGACTACGACAGAGTTCGCTCCATCGGTCTGGACAGATGGATCGCCCTGCAGCTCGAGCCCCGACGCATTGAAGATCGGGATATGACGCGATTCCTCTCGCAATTCCCTACTCTGGCGCTCAGCACGAACGAAATGGTTGAGCGATTTCCGCCCCCTCAGTTGATCCGCGCGCAAGAGCGCGCGGAGATGCCGCGTCAGGGCAGGGATGCTCCCCCCATGGCGCCTCGTGGTGTACGAACTGATAGCGCTCGCGAGATGACGTTACGCACGCGCGAAGATTCGGTGCGATACCGCCAGGCAGCCGAGGCATCCAGGGGAGTTCTGGCCGAAGCACAGATTGCAAAGGTAGCGCGAGCGGTGGCGAGCGAGCGGCAACTCGAGGAAGTGATGACGGACTTCTGGTCCAACCACTTTTCGGTATATGCCCAGAAAGGCGCGACGCGTTACTTCATAACCTCATACGAGCGAGACGTTATCCGTCCTCACGCGCTGGGAAACTTTCGCCAGATGCTCGGCGCCGTCGCGAGGAGTCCGGCAATGCTTTTCTATCTGGACAACTGGCAGAGCAGCGCTGACAGCGGCGCGCCCCGGTTGCAGAGTCCAAGGCAACCGGTAGCGCGAAACGGATTGCCCTCGCGTAGAAAGGGTGGCGCCAGGCGCGGTCGTGGACGCGATCGTGTTCTTCGGGGGGGGGCCCCCGCGATGGATTCCGGCGACAGCGCGCCTCCCACCGCTCCGCGCCGCCGCCCCCGCGGCCTGAATGAGAACTACGCACGCGAGATCCTCGAGCTCCATACGCTCGGCGTGGACGGTGGGTACACTCAGCAGGACGTGATCAACGTGGCACGCGCACTTACTGGATGGACGCTGGAGAACCCGCGCCAGGGCGGCGGGTTTGTTTTCCGCTCCTTCATGCATGACGCCGGAGAGAAGAAAATCCTGGGCGTGACTCTGAAGGCCAATCGAGGAATCGAAGATGGGGAGCAGGTACTGGACATCGTCGCGCGCCATCCATCGACAGCAAGGCACATTGCCACCAAGCTCGCTCGCCGCTTCGTCAGCGACAGCCCGTCGCCAGCGCTCATCGATCGCGCGGCGGCCACATTCACTCGCACCGACGGCGACATCAGGGAAGTCGTTCGCACGATTCTCACATCCCCGGAGTTTTTCTCCCGCCCGGCGTACCGGAGCAAGGTGAAGTCACCGTTCGAGCTTGTCGTGAGCGCCCTTCGCGCAATTGGGGCGGAGCCCGACAGCACGCCGCGCACTGCGCTTATAGTCGCCAGGCTCGGCCAGCCGCTCTGGTTGCACCAGGCGCCGAACGGCTACCCGGAGACAGGCGAGTCGTGGATCAACACGGGCGCGATTCTGAACCGGATCAACTTCGGACTCGCCCTCGCTGGAGGCCGTATCCCTGGCGCCTCGCTCACGAATTGGGCGCAGGCTGACAAGCTCGCCTCTTCACCCCGTGAGCAACAAGTGGACGGAGTGATCACGACGCTCCTTGGCGGTGATGCCTCGCCGGATACCCGGTCCATAATGATATCGGGAAGCAATCCCATGCTGGCGCGCGCGCCTGACGTTTCAAACAGCACGGATGTTATGCGGGCAGAGGAGGCACAGCCAATGATGGATAATGGCGCCGCACCCCGAAGAGACCGGGGACGTCGGCAGGATCCCCTTGGAGCATTTACGGACCTGAAGGGCTTCGCGCAAGTCGTTGGGTTGGCGCTTGGCTCACCTGAGTTTCAGCGGCGGTAACTATCAAAAGGCGGTGGCTAACCAGGATCTGCGCGCCACGGGTGTGGTGTTCGGTGCCCGGTGCGCGGTTGGCAAAGCGCGGTCATCGGTTTCCGGTTCCCAGGTAACCCTGTAGTACCAAACGAGCACCGCGCACCGAACACCGTTCTCGTTGCGATCCAAACTCAAACTCGATGACAATGCACCGAAGAGTCTTTTTAAAATCAGGAGCCCTCGCGCTGGTAACGATGGGACTCAACCCCAGCTTTCTCCGCCGGTCCGTTTTCGCGACGGAGCTACGGCGCACGTCCAAGGGCAAAATTCTCATCTGCATCTTCCAGCGAGGTGCGGCCGATGGACTTAATATGATCGTGCCGCACGGTGAGAGCGCGTACTACGCGCTGCGCCCGAACATCGCTATCCCGCGTCCGCTTCGGGGAAACGCGGAGACGGCGATCGACCTCGATGGGTTTTTCGGGCTGCATCCGTCGCTTTCGTCTCTCAAGCGGCTCTGGGATCGCGGCCTGCTCGCACCGGTCCACGCTGTCGGCAGTCCGAGCAGCACCCGCTCGCACTTCGATGCGCAGGATTACATGGAGAGTGGCACCCCCGATGTCAAAAGCACCCCGGACGGGTGGCTCAACCGCTACCTCGCCACGAAAGGCACCTGCGCGGAGTGCACGCAGCCGTCGGCATTCCGCGCCGTCGCGTTGTCGCAGACGATGCCGCGCATGCTGCAGGGCCCCGCGCCCACGGTAGCCATGTCGAGTCTCAATGACTTCACTGTTCGCGCGACAGGGTCGAGCGCCGAACGGCTCGAGGCGCTGTATCGCACCGGTTCCGCCGATCTCATACACGGCACCGGTAAGGACACTTTCGAGGCAGTCAAGCTGCTCCGCGCCGCTAATCCTCAGCGGTACGCTCCATCGAACGGCGCCGAGTATCCGCGCACGCAGTATGGACAGAGTC
The DNA here is from genome assembly GCA_051005015.1 of Gemmatimonadaceae bacterium. Lineage (GTDB taxonomy): Bacteria > Gemmatimonadota > Gemmatimonadetes > Gemmatimonadales > Gemmatimonadaceae > JACMME01. Next base: position 8,063 of record JBPCJT010000345.1, read on the forward strand.
TCAGGCAGATCGCGCAACTGATCAGGGCCAACGTGGGACTCGAGGTCGCCTTCGCCGATGTGGGCGGATGGGACACTCACGTCAACCAGGGCGCCGTAAACGGACAGCTCGCCAACCGGCTGGACGATTTCTCGCGCGGTCTCTCGGCGCTCGTCACCGACCTCGGCGATCGAATGGATGACGTCGTCATTCTGACGATGAGCGAGTTCGGCCGAATGGCGCGGCAGAACGGGAACGGCGGCACCGACCACGGCCATGCGGGGGCTCTATTCGTGATCGGCGGGAGCGTTCGCGGACACAAGGTGCACGGAAAGTGGCCAGGTCTCGCGGCCGAGCAGCTCTACGAGGGTCGCGATCTCGCAATGACGACCGATTTCAGATCAGTATTCGGGGAGGTGGTCACGGGCCACCTTGGCGCGTCCACGACGGAAGGAATTTTTCCGAAGTTCAAGGAAGGGACGCGGCTCGGCGTGGTGTAACGCCTATCGATTGACCCCACGGCGCTCGCGTGAGCTTTTCAGGCAGGCACGCCACAGGTTAAGATCAACCGTATGACGCATCACGAACCCCTGCCCCCTCCCGACAAGCGTCCCCCCTGGGGGCTTATCGTCACCTTCCTCGTCGTGCTCGCGCTCGGAACATTTTGCTGGCGCAACCGACCCGGAAAGTGGCTGCCGAGCATGGAGGGAAAGACGCAGCTCACGCAGTCCGTGGTAGTACAGCGGGTGCAATCGGTCGCGAAGCTCGTGACCAGCGAGACTACCGTGCGCGATGTCGTCATGTACGAGAACAGGCGCCTCGGCTCCACGAAGCGCTCGCTCATGGTGGTAACCGGAAAAATTCTCGCCGGCATCGATCTGGCGGGAGCCGCAGACAGCGCGAACGTAAAAATCGAACATGCGGAGCGCCGCATCACCGTCGTTCTGCCGCCCGCGAAGATACTCGCTGTGACGATCACGGACCTCAAGACGTATGACGAGAGCTCCGGACTACTCAACCCGTTCCGTCCAGCTGACCGGGACGAGATTCAGCGGCGAGTGCGTGAGCAGCTCGAGAAAACGGCGAGTGAGCTGGACATTCTCCCGCACGCCGACAGCAGCGCGAAAGAGCTGTTGAAGACGCTGTTTACGACGGATGGCTACGAGGTTCGCGTAGTGCGGGATCTCAAGCCGTTCAGCAAGCCGGAGGGGTGAATTCGTCGCTTGGAGCAGTCGGCTGAATAAGGCTTCCTCGGTGTCCGGGTGGTTACCCATAGGCGCGAGAGCAAGGCGCGCCACTACGCTATCCCAGCCAGCGCGAGAAAGTTGGCGATCATTCGGTCGCCCTCTTCGGTGAGAAATGATTCAGGGTGAAACTGAATTCCCTCGATATGGTGTTCCCGGTGGCGCAATCCCATCACTTCACCCTCGGTAGTCCACGCGCTTACCTCCAGGCAAGCCGGAATCGTCGTACGCCGGACGAGCAGTGAATGGTATCGTGTTACAGTGATGGGACTTGCCATACCATCGAATAGTGCCTGACCATCGTGGAGCACGGGCGACGTCTTGCCGTGCATGATCCGCTCGGCGCTTACGACCTCTCCGCCGAATGCCTCTCCAATGGCCTGGTGACCGAGACACACGCCCAGCATCGGAATCTCGCCCGCGAATCGCTGGATCGCCCCCAGCACCACCCCGGCTTCCCTCGGGCGTCCGGGCCCGGGCGAGAAAACGAGAGCGGAGGGGTTTAGCTCGGCAATCTCATCCAGCGTGACACCGTCGTTGCGAACCACGGTCACCTGGGCACCCAGGGTTCCAAGCTGCTGAACCAGGTTGTACGTGAAGGAATCGTAGCTGTCGATGACCAGCACGCGTCTCGAGGCGACAGATTTGGCCCCTTTGGCCAGCGCGATCACGCGACGTCGCCGGCGTGAGCCATTTCGATCGCGCGGCGGAGGGCGCCGGCCTTGTGCAGGGTCTCCTCGTACTCCCGTGCCGGTACAGAGTCGTAAACGATTCCCGCCCCGGCCTGGAATGTCACTGTGCCGGTGCGCGCGCTCAGGCTGCGAATGGCGATCGCCAGATCGGCATCGCCATTGAAGCTGAAGTAGCCCACGGCCCCTCCGTACAACCCGCGCCGTACAGGTTCGAAGCGCTCGATCAACTCCATCGCCCTGATCTTCGGCGCGCCCGTGAGCGTGCCAGCCGGAAATGTCGCGCGGAAGGCGTCGATCGCGTCCAGTCCTTTCGCGAGCATTCCCGTCACGGATGACACGAGATGCATCACGTGCGAGTACCTCTCCACCGCCATACGGTCCACGAGACGAACGCTACCGATTTCGGCGACGCGGCCGACATCATTGCGGCCGAGATCGATCAACATGACGTGCTCGGCGATTTCCTTGGGATCTGCAAGGAGGCTTGCCTCGAGCGCGCGATCCTCGGTCTCGGTCGCCCCGCGGGGACGTGTCCCGGCGATCGGGCGCACCGTCAGCCTCCGCCCCTCCAACCGAAGCAAAAGCTCTGGACTCGACCCGATGATCGTCAGCTCGGGAAAGCGGAAATAATAGAGGTACGGACTCGGGTTGATCGTGCGGAGCGCACGGTACACATCGAATGGTGCCGCATCCGTCTCCACCGTGAATTGCTGCGACAGAACCATCTGGAATATGTCACCCGCGCAGATATGTTCCTGCACCGACTCGACCGCCCTCTCGAAACCGGCCCGGGTAAAGTTGGCGCGAAAGTCCAGTGACTCGGCGCCGGCCATGCGAGCCGCCCGCTTCGAGCTCATTGGCGCAGCGATCAGAGTCCCCAGTTGGCCCAGGCGCTGTTCCGCGTGGGAATACGCAAGATCAGGGTCATCCCACTCCGCTACTCGCGCGAGATGCACGAGCTTCACACGTTGCGATCGATTGTCGAAAATGACCATCTCGCCCGGGAGCATCCACAGTGCGTCGGGAACCGCGTCGTCGTCCAACGCGATCTCGGGCAAGCGCTCGAGCACTCTCACCGTATCATACGAGAAATAGCCCACCGCACCACCGGCAAATCGGGGGAGGCCTTCGCAATGAACCGGGACATAGGCGCGAAGTATTTCGTGCAGCGCATTCAGGGAGTTCGCTTGCGTTGCGCGAGTCCGTCCCCCCTCAGTGATCGTAACGAGCCCTCCACGTGCCCGAAGCACCAGCCACGGGTTTATTCCAATGAATGAGTGCGCCGCCCATTGGCCGTCGCCTTCCGCGCTCTCCAGCAGGAAAACGGCATCGCCGCCGTCGAGCCGTTGAAACAAGGAAACGGGCGACTCACCATCCGCCGGAAGATCCACCCAAACCGGAATCACGTTTCCTTGCAGCGCGAGCGCGCGGAATGTGTCGCGATCTGGCATCACGGCAGCCACAACCGCGTCCGTCACGGCACCGCGACGGCGGAAGATTGCACGGTTTTGCCAATCGCCGAAGCCACGGCACGTACCTCCAACATCAATTCGGCGAACTGTTTGGGAAAGAGGCTCTGAGCGCCGTCGGACATTGCCTGATCCGGCTGCCGGTGCACCTCGATGAGCAGCCCGTCCGCATCCGCCGCGATGGCCGCGCGGCTTGCTGCCCCAACCAGGTGACGCCTACCCGTCCCATGACTCGGGTCAGCAACAACGGGAAGGTGGCTCAACTGCTTGACGAGGGGTATCGCTATGAGGTCAAGCATGTTACGGGTTGCATCATCGTACGATCGGATACCGCGCTCGCACAGGATTACGTCCGGGTTTCCTTCGGCCAGAATGTACTCCGCCGCCAGGAGCCATTCGCGAATCGTGGCTGCGAGTCCGCGCTTGAGCAGCACCGGCTTCCGCGCGCGCCCGGCACGTTTCAGCAGAGCGAAGTTCTGCATGCTTCGCGCGCCGAGCTGGATGATGTCGGCATACTGCTCGACGAGATCGAGACTCGGCTCGTCGATCGCCTCGGTGATCACGGCGAGCCCGAAACGATCGCGCGCTTCGGCGAGCAACTCGAGCGCCGGCTCCCCCATCCCCTGAAATGAGTAGGGACTCGTTCGAGGCTTGAAGGCGCCCCCCCGCAGCACTACTGCTCCCGCTCTGGCTACTGCTTCGGCGGTCTCGAGGAGCTGATCGCGGTTCTCCACTGCGCATGGACCCGCCATGACGCAGATCTCACGTCCGCCAATTGTCGCGCCGTTAGGGAGATGCACTATGGTGTCTTCCCGATGCCACTCTCGGCTCACCAATTTGTACGGCGACGCCACGTGGATCACCTGCAGCACTCCAGGAAGCCCTTCAAAATGCGCTCCGTCCACCGGCCCGTCGTTGCCGACAATACCTATCGCGACACGCTGCTCGCCGGGCATGGGACGCGCTTGAAAGCCGAGTTGGGTTATGCGCGCTCTCACCGCATCGATCTGGGCAGCGGTGGCGTCGTGGTTCATTACGATCAGCATCGGTAGTCCTGGCTCGATAGAGCGCTAATGTTCGGAGTGACGGTCATCATGAGGCGAGACCACCCGCGTCGTCCAGCGCGTCGAATAACTGCTGGAATGAGTCGACGACGAATAACACATCCTGCAAATGGTGGATAACATACGGCTGAGCCATCACGGCCCCTAGGGAAAAGGGACGACGCTCGCAGTTCGCGCTCAATGCGTTGGCGCAGTCGCCCGCCGACGATATCAGGCCGCTGCCGTAGACCTGTATTCTTCCCGCTTCGCGGATGAGACCGAATTCCACGGTAAACCAGAACAGACGCGCCATTCGCTCTACAGCCTCGGGCGTCGTACTTGCCGCAGCAATCTCGCCGAACCTCTGCAGAAAGCCTGCGAACGGCGGGTTGGCGTGAAGCGGCACGTGCCCGAACACATCGTGGAAGATGTCGGGCTCGGGGAGGTAGTCGAGCTGGACTCGGCGCCTCACCTTTACCGTCGTTGGAAATCTTCGCAGCGCGAGACAGTCGAAGAACTGTCGCGCTGGAAGAAAGCCCGATACTGGTACAGCGCACCATCCCGTGCGCTCGGCGAGCAACCGGTTTACCTCGGACAGTTCCGGCACGCGGTCAGGGCGCAATCCAATCGCGGTCGCGCCCTCGAGGAAGAGACGTGATCCGTTACGCCCGAGATCGCTCATGCGCCGCGCATAAAGCAAGCCCCAGACGGTGTGGTCTTCTTCGGAGTAGGAGTCCCAGTCCTGCTCGATGAAAGGGGACGGTGCCAGGGCAGTATTGGGTGTTTCCAGCATGGGAGCGTCCTCCAGCAAAGAAAAAAGGCCCGTGGGATTCACGGGCCTCGGGAATAAAGTGCAGCTAGCTTGGCCTAGCGCACGTCTTCCCTCTCACGGCCCGGGGTGCGGAGCGTGTAATAGGCGCGCCAGATGTACCACGCAGAGCAGCGAGAGGTGTGCATGTGAGGCAGGTTAGGCTCCGTCGGGTGGCTTGTCAAGCGCGGGTACTTTCCCGCACCGCCATCCGATCGCAACGTGCTATGTGAAGCAGCCAGATCCTAACAGCCGCCTTTCGCGCCCGCCTTGGCGTCTTATCGCGATCGCGCGGCTGGCGCTCGCGGTCATTGCTCCGGCCCCCGGCCGGGCAAGTGGCCGCCACCCGGTCAATACCGAAATATCTTTCTGAAAGCGTCCACGAGACTATCGGTGAATCCCTCGTCCTCGATCTCGGGCTCGAGATGCTCTCTGCAATAAGTCGTGGGCTCCGTCCCGGGTTTGTACCACTCCTTCTGCGATAGCGGACACCACTCCCCCGCCAGCTCTCCCGTCTCGGGATCTATTGCGCTCGCGGTCATTCCGGCCGGCGGTTTCCATGCTCCGCGCGAGGCAACCTCACGCCACCCGCGCGTATAGAATTCCGCCCACGCCGGCGCCGCCAACCGTCCACCCGACGCGTCCCCCGACAGCGCTTTCGGGCTGTCGAAGCCGAACCAGAACCCCGCCACGAGCGTCGGTGTGTAGCCCACGAACCAGACGTCGGCGCCATTGTTCGTCGTCCCGGTCTTTCCCGCAATCGCGCCGCGCGCTCCCCACGAGCGCACCACCCGCCCTGTGCCGTAATCAACGGCGCCGCGCAGCATCGACGTCAGCTGGTAGGCATCGCGCGCATCGATAGCTTGCGTGCGCGGCGCAATCTCGCGTGTCCACAAGACCGCGCCGTCATTATCCTCGATACGGCGCACCAGCCTCGGCTTCACTCGCTCCCCGCCATTCGCGAACGGAGCGTATGCTGTCACCAGCTCGAGCGGCGTTACCTCGAGTGCGCCGAGCGCGATGGAAGGAACCGCGCGCAGCGGACTCGTGATGCCGGCACGCCGAGCGAGCTGTGCAACGCGCGCCTCTCCCACCGAGCGGCTCACCCGCACCGTTGCAGCATTGGAGGAGCTCATGAGCGCGCGACGCATCGTCACTTCACCCAGATACTCCCCGCCGTAGTTGGCTGGAGTCCACACACTGCCTTCCTGCTCCACCTCCACGGGTTCGTCATCGACGTAGCTCGACGGACTGAAGCCCGCGGCCAGAGCCGCCGCATACACGAAAGGCTTGAATGCCGATCCCGGTTGCCGCCGGGCCGACGTCGCGCGATTGAATCCTCCGCGCTCGATGCTCCGTCCGCCGACGATGGCGCGCACATCGCCCGTAAGTGGATCGAGCGCGACCATGGCGCCCTGCACCTGGTCGTTGCTCGCTCCGTACCACTCCCGGTACTCGCGCTGAATGCGCGCGGACTGGTTACGCACGGCACGCTCCGCCGCGCGCTGCGCCGGTCCGTCGATTGTCGTGTAGACCTTCACATCGCCCCGCTCGAGCGCGCCTTCACCCAGTACCGAGTCCACCAAAGTACGCACCGGGTCAACCGCGGAGGACGTCTCCACCGGCGGGCGCCACTCGTTCTTTGCGATCTTCATAGGAAGCGCCGCCGCCGACTGCGCCTGGCTCTGGCTCACGTAACCCTCGCGCGCCATCAGCGTGAGCACGAGGTTCCGCCGCGCGCGCGCCCGCTCGGCGTGCCCACGAGGCGTGTACGCGGACGGACCCTTCGGAAGGGCCGCGAGCACTGCTCCCTGTGCGAGCGTCAAATCCTTGATGCTCTTGCCGAAGAGATCCTGGCTCGCCGCCTCCACGCCATACACACCGTTGCCGAGGTAAATGACGTTCAGGTACAGTGCGAGAATCTCGTCTTTTGTGAGATTCCGCTCGATGAGCCGAGCCAGACGGGCCTCGATAAGCTTCTTACGCATCGATCGGGCGCGCACGAGCCTTGGCGTGAATGTATTGCGCGCTACCTGCATCGTGATTGTACTGAAACCTTCACGGACGCCCATGGCAGACACGTTACGGACCGCCGCGCGCGGAACGGCCCGCCAATCTATGCCACGGTGACGGTAGAAGCGCCGGTCTTCCACCGCGATGAATGCTTGCCGCACGTGCGTCGGAACCTGGCTCAGCGACACGTTTACGCGGCGTACGTGCGTGAGCCGCGCCAGCAACTTTCCTGTGCGATCAAAGACGCGACTCCCCTCGCTGGGCCGGAAGGCACGAATCTCCGCCGCGGAGGGGCATCCCGTGAACCCACAGCTCGCCAGCCACGCATCGAAGACGGCTACCAACAGGACTGCCGTACCAAGCGCCGCGAGCGAACGCCACCGATCGCGTGCCCACACACGCGCAGGCCGTGCCGGATCGCGCCGCATGCGCTCACGCAGCCGCTGAGCACGTTGCCAAATTCTTTCTCGAAGCGTCATCGCATGAGTTAGTACGCCAGAGTGGATAAAAGGATTGCGGATCGCGGAGCGCGATGGACAAAGGCAGCCCACTAGCCCCATGTCCATCCCCCAAGTAGGAGCCCAATCCGCAACACGTATCACGTGTCACGTATTCACGTATCACGCTGACCCCTCCCCCCTCCGACTTCAGATGCTGCATCGCTCGCATATCACTTCTGTCTTTCTCATTACGTCACTCGCGTGCGGCGATGGCAACGCTGTCCCCAACGTCGAGCAGCCAGACAGCCACCGCACGAGCACGGCCGTGGGCCCGGCTTCACAGCTACCGCCAAACGAGAAGGGCCACGTACCAATTCTCGCGTACCACCTCTTTGGCGACACCGAGCAGCGTTGGCAGCGTGACAAGTCCCGCTTCAGACGAGACCTGGAGCTGTTGTACGGCCGTGGGTACCGCCCGGTCAGCGTGAGCAATCTGGTTGACGGCAAGCTGAACCTTCCCGAAGGTATGTCGCCAGTGGTCTTCACATTTGACGACGCGTCTCCTTCCCAGTTTCGCTACACCGAAACCGGGGGAACCCTGGTTGTAGATTCCACGAGCGCTGTCGGGATCTGGATCGATTTCGCGAGGACACACCCCGGTTGGTCAAACCAGGCAACTTTCTGCCTGCTTAGCGGCGCGAAGTCGGGCCGCTCATTTTTCGGTAACAGGGATATAGAAGGGCAGAAGACGGAGTGGCGCTTCCGCAAGGTAAAGTGGCTCGCCGAGCAAGGATTCGAGCTCTGCAACCATACGCTCTGGCACGCCAACCTTGGCAAATATGATGACGCCTTCGTGCAGGAACAAATCGCTCGCGGCGTGCTGGCAATCGATTCGGTGATACCGGGCTATCGGGTGCGCACCTTTGCCCTTCCTCTCGGAGTCTGGCCGAAGAACCGCGCATTGGCGTCGCGCGGTGAGTGGCGCGATCCCAGGAGCGGTCGAAGAGTGGCGTACGATTTCGACGCCATCCTCAAGGCGGCGGGCAAGCCTGTGCCGAGCCCCACCGATACGGCCTTTCACGCCAACGCCCTCGAACGCGTTCAGGTGACCGGGGATGAACTGGAACGCGTCCTCGATCTGCTTGACCGGGCCGGAACGCGTTATGTCTCCGCCGGACCAGGGATCAGGCACTAGCAACCAGGAGCCAACGTTCCAGGAACCAGATTCTTGTTCTGATTGCTGGGTTTGGGTCCCCCGTCCCCCGCTATCACTGTACGACATTCGGTGGTTGCCCGCACCAAGCTGCTCAAAAAGGGGTATCTTTTGTTCTAATGAGCGGTTGCTATTCTCGCGCGAGGCGATAAACTTGCGCTAAGTGTTGTAAACATATATTCTCTGAGGCCGTCTTTACGCAGCTTTCGTTGCGGGGTCGGTATCTGCGCTTTCCGGGTACTGCTGGATCATAGACGCCAGTTCGACAGTACGGCGATCGCGCGTTCCAGGGAGGCTACCTCGCCGGGATGCTTCGCGGTGCCAAGCAGAGAACGGTATGTGGTTATCGCTAGATCAAGCGCTTCAGCGTCATGTTCCGCGCCGGCCACGCTGGCGGCGTTGTCGGCGAGGTTTACACGGGCCAGGTCGTCCTCGGGAAAGCGGTCGCTGACCTGCTTCCAGCGCGCAACCCGCGCTCTGGGCACGGACTCGGTGAGCGCCCAGAGGTGCCAGGCTCCGCGGTTCGAGGGGTCTGACGCAATCGCGCGGCTGGCCAGATCTCCGACTACGTCGGGGCCGCGGCCGGCGAGCCAGTAAGCATTCGCCAGGATTACGAGAGCGCGGGCGTCGTTGGGCCTGGCGGCAACGATGTACTCGTAAACGGGTCCTGCAACCTCGGGAACACCGAGGAATGGCTCAACTGCGGCCGCCAGTAGTGCGGGCGGGGTGTCCGCCGCAAGGCGGCCAATCCGATCCATGAGCAAGGCCAGATTGGAATCCGACTGATAGTCGCTAACCGCGGCATTAATGTCGGCGGAGACGTTGGAATCTGATTTCTGCATTGCCTAAGATGTCTGTACGGTCGCACCATTCAAGGGCGCACTGCTGACAAAAGGGGATCTGGATGGTAGATTCCGAGAGCGATGAATCGGCGGCCGATTGCAAGGAGCGATTAGCCAGATTGAAGTTGCTGGCTGCTCGCCTTCAGCACGACATTAACAATCCGCTAACCGCGCTGCTCGCCGAAGCTCAGATGCTGGCGCTGGATGAGCGGCTACCCCAAGAGCATTCCGCAGAGGTTGAGCAGATCGTTGAGCTGGCCCGGCGGGTGGCGGCGGTTGTCCGCAAACTGGACTCCTTGCGTGGCGAACCGGCACCGAGGTAACGTTTCGGCACAATTTTCGCCCGCTGAATTGCGTACGGCTTTACCATTTAGTTCATTTCGGGATACATTCCCGTTCAAATCAATGTGGCGCCGCCGCGTGCGTTGTGAGATAATGCGCGGCACGACCAGCCGGGTTAGCCAGTCGCATGTGGCGCTCGGCATCGTTACGGAACACGCGTGATCTTTCCGCGGCCAGCGTTCCGCTAGCTGTTTAATAGCGGCCGTTTGCACCTCGAGCAAGTGAATAGATTCCCGAATTTTTTCGGCGTACCCAGCGCTCCTAGCGCGTGAACGCCGCGCATCCAACCCAAATGACAACAATCGCTGCATGAACGAACGTCGACGCCCGCCTCGTCGGGGCCGCGGGCCGCGCCCCCAACACAGTCCTGCACAAGAGTATTCCGGCGACTCCAGCCCTTACCGCGATAGCCCTTTGGCACCGAGCTCGTCACCAGATGTGAATGGTGGTGGGGCGGGGGATGTCCAGAGTACACCAGGTCCTGATGCGGCCATTGGCCCCCGGGATCCGGGTCGTGCGCCTGCTCGAGACAGTGGTGGAGGACAGCAGCGGGGAGACGGCCGATTCGACAGGTCCAACGGCCGGCGGGGGGGGGGAGGACGGGGGAAGGAGGCTCGGCGTCCCGAGCACCACGGCCCAATGGTGTCGA
>JBPCJT010000346.1:0-6373 GCA_051005015.1 Gemmatimonadaceae bacterium
GAAGCGGGAATCGGGGAACGCGTGGGGGGAGGGGGGCGATAGAGGCGCAGCAGAAGGGATGCAGGTGGCTTCCAGCCGCCTCTCCCCTCCGGCCTCCCGCTTCCCGATTCCCGATTCCCCCTTCCCGCTGGTCTGCTCATTCCACCGGACTCAGCAGCCAGCTGAACAGCGCCAGCACGAAGATCGCGCCGCCGAGCACCATGACCATGAGATTCTTGTCCCAGATCAGGCCGACGAAAGGAGTAACGAGTCCAATCGCGGCGATGAGCGGTTTGATCGTAGGGATTGGCATATGAATGCCGAGAGCGTGCGCGGAGGGATGCGCGTCCTCGGCGTTGAGAGCGGTGTCGGAAGACGTATGGATGTGTGCCTCGGTGTGATGACCCCCAATGTTCACGTCGATGCTTTTCTCACCCTCTTTGGTGTGCGGAACCTCCCGCGTCAATGCGGGTGATTTCTTGTCCCACAACGGGTAGCGCGATTTGATGGCTGGAATACGAGCGTAGTTGTATTCGGGTGGTGGCGACGGAATACTCCACTCGATCGTCGGCGCTCCCCATGGGTCTGCACCAGCCCGTTTCCCGTTTCGCAGGCTCATAAACCAGTTCACGACAAAAATGACCATCGCTACGGCAAGAACCCCATACCCGATTGTGGATGTCATGTTCTCGACATCCCAGCCCTGGTTGGAATCGTACCGGTAGATGCGGCGCGCCATTCCGTTCAGCCCGGCAAAGTGCATCGGGAAGAACGTGAGGTTCATACCGACGAAGGTTAGCCAGAAGTGAGCCTTGCCAAGCTTCTCGTTCAGCAGCCTGCCATTCATTTTGGGAAAGTAGTAGTACATTCCCGCGAAGAGCCCCATCATCGAGCCGCCGAAGAGCACGTAGTGGAAGTGCGCTACGACAAAATAGGAATCCGTCTGCTGCAGGTCGGCTGGTGGCGATGAGTGCATGACGCCGGAAATTCCGCCGATGGTGAACAGTCCGACGAGCCCGATCGCGAATAGCATCGCGGTGGTGAGCCTTATGGCACCTCCCCACATGGTGCCGAGCCAGTTGAAGATCTTTACCCCCGTCGGAATGGCGATCAGCATCGTCATGACACCGAACACGGAATCCGCTATGGGCCCCATCCCTACCGAGAACATGTGGTGCGCCCACACTCCAAAGCCGAGGAAGGCGATCAGGATGATGGAGTACACCATCACCGGATAGCCGAACAGGGGCTTGCGTGAGAACGTCGGCAGGACTTCTGACACGAGCCCGAAGGCCGGCAGAATCAGGATGTACACCTCGGGGTGGCCAAACAGCCAGAAGAGGTGCTGCCAGAGCAGAGGGTCGGCGCCCGCGGCGATCGTGTAGAAGTTCGTGCCGAAGAAACGATCGAGCTGCAGGAACGTGAGTGCGACGGTGATGATCGGGAATGCGAGAACGATAAGAAATTGCGTGATGAACGATGCCCATGTGAAGATCGGCATGCGCAGGAAATGCATTCCCGGGGCGCGCATGTTGATGATGGTCGTCAGGAAGTTGAAGCCGGCCGCCAGGGACGAAATGCCCAGGATTTGCAGGCCCAGCACCCAGAAATCGATGCTTATTCCGGGCGAGTATGCCTTGGTCGTCAGCGGTGTGTAGCCGAACCAACCGCCGTCGGGCGCGGCTGCCACCAACCACGATGCATTGAGAAAGATTCCACCAAGGAGGAATACCCAGTAGCTGAAGGCATTGAGTCTCGGAAAGGCAACGTCGCGCGCGCCGATCTGGAGGGGGATGAGATAATTGAAGAACGCGGCCGACAGCGGCATGATCGCGAGGAAGATCATGGTCGTGCCGTGCATTGTGAACAGCTGATTGAACGTTTCCGCTGACACCAGCGTCCCATTGGGCCTGGCAAGCTGCATTCGGATGATTCCAGCCTCGATGCCTCCGATCAGGAACCAGAAGACCGCCGTGTACAGATACAGCTGGCCGATGCGCTTGTGATCGACAGTCGTGAGCCAGCTCCAGATTCCCGAATGCGCGTAACCCTGAGCGTGGAGGTGAGCCGGAGCCGCGAGAGTTGTTGCCATTCAGAAAGCTCCGGTCACTTCAGTGCAAGAAGGTAGGCTGCGATGTCGGCCACCTGTTGGTCGGTATAGCCGGCCGGCATCCGCGAGCTTCTGCCAAGCGCGGGCATGAGGCTGCCGGGCTTCATCGCCGGCGCGTTCTTGATCCAGAGCGCGAGATGCCTCGCATCGTTCGGATAAAGGCCGCTTGCGAGCGTCGTGCGGCTACCGAAATGCGTCAGATTCGGCCCTACAATGCCCGGGGACACACCCTGAACCACGTGGCATGCGATGCAGGCGCCAGTCTTGTACAGCTGCGCGCCGCGTGTCGCGTCGCCCCTTACGTTCGCGATCGCAAGCCCTTCGGGAGTCGGGGTGCCCGGGACCACATGTCCCGGAAGGTTGCCGTTCGCGTATGCCGCTAACGCCATAGGCGCAGCGCCGGAACCCACAGCGCTGGAATCCGCTCCGCCGCCGAACTGCGGCCCGGTCTTTTGGTGCGATATCCATGCATCGAACTCCGCCGGACTTACAGTGAACACCTTGAAGCGCATATTGGCGTGCGAAGTGCCGCAGTATTCTGCGCAGAAGCCGTTCCATGCGAAGGCGGAATCGGGCTTGAAGTATATGTAATTCATGCGGTTCGCTATGACGTCGCGCTTGCCTCCCATGGAGGGAATCCAGAACGAGTGGATCACGTCCTTGCTGGTGAGCGCGAAGTTGGCGGTTCGCCCCACAGGCAGGACCAGCTCGTTAGCCGTGGTGACGCCAAGGTCCGTGTAGCGGAACTCCCACCACCACTGGTGCCCGATTACCTCGACCTTGATCGCATCCGCGGGAACGTTCTCGGGGCGATACTTGAAAATCGTGCGTACGGTAGGCACCGCGATGAACGCGAGCACCGCGGCCGGAATAAGCGTCCAGGTGATCTCGAGCGTAGCGTTGCCATAGACCTGCTTTGGCTTGCCTCCCTTTCCCCGCCGGCGAAAGAGGATGATCGTGAACAGCACCCCCACCTCAACGATCGTGAATACGATCGCGCCGCCGAGTAGAAGCCAGTCAAACAGGCGATCGGTGTCACGGCCGAACTGGCTGTTTGGAAAGAGTGTCGAGTTGGGTACCTCGGTCGAGCACGCGGCAATCCCCGCGCAAAGCATCACCGTCAGCGCGGTTGTAAACAGCCGCCGCGAGCGGGGCAATGAGGGCATCATTCCTGGTTACATGCGTTTGGCTGCTGCCACCGCGGTTGCTGGCGCAGGTGCGAACTATCAGGCAGGGAGAAGCTAGACGCTCAACGGAGGGGAATCAAGGAGAAACTCCGGCGCCGAAATCCAGCCTTCGCCGACGCTACCGCAGAAACCGCTCAGCGAGTTGAGTCAGCCGGTCGTCCTTCTCAGCTTCCGCACGCGCCAGAATGCGCTCGACATGAGGCCGGAGGAGTGGCTCACCCCAATAGTAGCCGGTAGCCATCTCGGCGCTTCCGGTTTCGCCATCGCGCGCCGCCTCGAGCAGCGCTTCGGCGGCAGCGGCATCAAAACCGGGATCCTCGCGAGCTGGAAGACTGAAGCGGCGTGAAGGGTCGCCCCACTGATCCGCATTATCGTTTACGAATGCGCGTGACATGAGAAGGAGGATTGCGGCTTGCGAATTTCGGATTGCGAATCGGGGAGCACTGAGCACAGATCACGGGATTTCGAGTGCGTCCCACTTCTCACGTATCACGTATCACGTATCCGTATCACGCTTTACGTCCCCCCGTACCATTCGTAACCCTGATCGCTCCAGTACCCGCCATTCCGCTTTGCCATGAAGACGACACTCGTCAGATACTTCGTGTTCTTGTAGCCGAGCTTGATGGGTGAGTGCAGACGGGCCGGTGCTCCGTACGCGGGAGGGAGTAACTTCCCGTCCTTGGCGTACGCGATGATTGTCTGTGGGTGAGTGGCGCTCTCGAGATCCCAGCTTTCGTGAAAATCCGAGTCGAATGACCGGAAGTCGACATACCTGGCGTCGGCGCGCACACCCACGAGGCGCGCGAGCTCGCTCACGCGCACCCCCCACCATTCCGCGACCGCGTTCCAACCTTCGACGCAGAAATGGTCTACTCGCTGCCGTCGGGCGGGTAGCCGAACGAGATCTTCGAGGGTGAAACGCAGGGGGCGATCGACGAGACCGGATACTTCGAGCATCCATTTGCCGCGAACGGAGCTGTCCCACATGGGCACCGTGCTCGAAATGAAGTACATGGGAAAAGCCCTGCCGGCGTCGCGTCCCTGCGCGTGGTTCATCGTAGTGTGCCGGAGCAGCCATCGTTCCACGACTTCGTTCTGACGCTCGGCGAAGCGCAGGATCTTTTCCGCTTCGTCGGGCCCGCGTGCGTTGCACGCGGCGAGCAAGCTGGTGGTAAGCGAAGAGGCGCTCACAGCAAGGAAATCCCGGCGATTGAACGGGGATTTCGCCCGTGATACTTCCTCGCGCCGCAATGGCCGAGGCCCTTCGTTTGCGGGTATGGCCTCAAGTGCATCGGCATCACGCGAAGCCAGGCTTGCGTAAACCCGCTCCACTAGCCGGACGACTCTGAGTTGGCTCATGTGATCTCTCCCTCAACCGTTTCGGACGGGCGAGCTGCCTTCGATCTCCAACTCCAGCGCGGCAGCAGGTGATAGAACGGCCGGGCATTGCGCGCTTCGGGTGAGTTCAGCTCGTTGTACCCGCCGGTGATCATCGAGCGAATGCTGTAGGGATCAACCGCGAACACCATGAATACGTGTACGAGCGCCAGTAATACCAGGACAACCATGCTGACGAAGTGCCAGTAGCGCGCCCAGACGTAGCCGCCGAATATCGCCGTCAACCACCCCAGCGAGACGGGCTTCCAGATGGCGATCCCGCTGAGGACAATTATCACCGCTACGATGGGCATAACGAAATAGGACATCTTCTGCAGGGCGTTGTGCTTGCCATGGTGCGGGTGATCCCGCCGCACAAAGACATAGAATTTCAGCATCTCCCACGCGTCCCGGATGTCGCCTCGCCGAGGTACGAGGTCGCGCCACTCACCATGCAGGTAAATGAAGGTTACATACACGATCCCCGTCAGCACCAGAACCCACATCGCCGCGAAATGCCAGTTGCGCGCGCCGGCGAGCCATCCTCCAAATGTAAGCCATCCCGGTATCGATTTCCCCTCGAATGGATAGCAGCAGAAGGTATCACCCTTGAGGGCGAAACGAGGGTATGCGTTGAAGATCTGAAGACCGCTTCCAACCATGATGGTGAACGCGGCGACGAACACCCAGTGCGTGACGCGAACGATCCAGTGGTGCCGGACCTTGCTTTCGGGGGCCGCATTGTGAGGTGCGTTGGTATCGGGCGGCGCAGGCAGTGGCGAGACCAACGATGCCGAGCCCTCCTCCGGCGTCCGGCCTCCCGCCTCCCTCGCGGTGGTATCTGGTGGCCTCATTACTATGACGTCCTCCCTGTATAGGGCTCAGCAAGCAGCTTCTGCACGACCTGCTCCTGCTCCCTGTAACGCCCCTCGCCGAAATGATGGTAGCGAATACGTCCTGTCTTATCGACATAGTATGCCGCCGGCCAGTAGCGATTCCGGAATGCATTCCAGACCCGGTAATCGTTGTCCACGGCAACCGGGAACACGACGCCCAGCGTCCTTACCTGACGCCTGACGTTGTCGAGTACTTTTTCGTGCGGGAACTCAGGCGTGTGAACGCCGATAACGACCAATCCCCTGTCGCGGTACTTCGCCTCGAGCGCTTTCACGTGCGGCAGGGCGTTAAGGCAGTTGTAGCAGCTGTAGGTCCAGAAATCGATGAGAACGACTCTGCCGCGGAGCGAGTCGCGTGTGAGAGCTGGCGAGTTAAGCCAGGCAGTAACTCCGTTCAGCTCGGGCATCTCTCCCTCGTCCGCGAGCGCCGGACCCGACCGCGCCGCCCCTTGCTTTTCGGCGAAATCGTCGAGAGACTCGCCAATGTCCAGCGCGGAGCGGGAGTCCGCGGCGCTTGCGCGTTTGCCGTACCGCTCGGTGAGGAGTTTTTCCGCTGCCTCCGCGCCTGGAACGCCACCCTTTGCGTACAGCGCGCGATCCCAGCCTGCGGCGATTACAACGACACCCGCGAGAGTGATGACGCCGAGTGCCCGCCGCACCGTGAGGTCCGCGCGCAATGTTCGGTTGAAGGCTCCGAGTGCTCGGCCACCCGCCAACAGGACTACCGCGAGAGACGCCGATGCGCCGAGTGCGAAGGTCAGAAAGAGAAGTGCGCTCTGGGCACCACCACCTTGCAGGGCGGCCGCCGCTACAACGAGCCC
>JBPCJT010000347.1:0-17827 GCA_051005015.1 Gemmatimonadaceae bacterium
CTATCATCGGACTCACACCGGCCCCGATGCCGTTTTGTCCCTGGCTGACGAGTACTTCGGGGCGCTCCAACTGGAACGGAAATCATCGCAGTCGCGCGGCCGCAAGTACGCTGGTCTTCTGGGCACGGTTGCGCTGACCGTTGGGCCGGAAGGTGGTCACTACACCCGCATCGAGATCACCACGGATCAGATGGGGGAGAGCCGCCTTGACCGCAACGTCAAAAGGTTCTTCGTAAAGGTGCATCGCATGGCCGATCCGTCGCACGCGCTCAAGGCAGCGTACTAATGCCTTCGCGCGCGACCGGGCGCACGGCGCGGGCTCGGCAGGGGGCCACCGCGGCCTCGGAGCGTCCCTCCGCGAAACTCACGGCTGATCAGAAGCTCGAGTTGTATTATTACATGCGACTGACGCGATCGCTGGAGGAGCGTCTGGTCAATCTGTACAGGCAGACGAAGGTAGTTGGCGGGCTGTTTCGTTCGCTTGGGCAGGAGGCAGACGCCGTGGGCAGCGCGTATGCGCTCGATCGGAGCGCCGGGGATTTTCTCTCACCGCTGATCCGGAACCTTGGCTCGATGCTGGTGCAGGGTGCGAAGCCAACGGAGATCATTCGGCAGTACATGGCCAAGGGTGATTCTCCGACCCGAGGGCGCGAGCTCAACATCCACTTCGGGGATCTCGAGCGTGGTTTCATTGGCCAGATCTCGCACCTGGGCGACATGGTTCCGGTGATGACCGGCGTGACACTCTCGTTCAAGCTCCGCGGCGAGCCGCGCGTCGGCCTGGTGTACATCGGAGACGGTGCGACTTCCACTGGCGCCTTCCACGAAGGGATAAATTTCGCGGCGGTGCAGCGTTGCCCGCTCGTCGTCGTTGTCGAGAACAATGGTTGGGCGTACTCCACTCCGATCTCGAAGCAGACTGCGTCCAAGCGATTCGTGGATAAGGCGCTGGCTTATGGCATCCTGGGCGTTCAGGCCGACGGCAACGATGTTCTAGCCGTGTACGACGCTACCAAGGCCGCCGTGGACCGTGCACGGCGCGGGGAGGGGGTAACTCTCGTGGAGCTTCTGACCTATCGACGAAAGGGACACGCCGAACACGACAATCAGTCGTACGTCCCGGAAGGGGAGCTGGAGCGGTGGGCTGCCGAAAATGATCCCGTCGATCGGTATGTTCAGAAGCTGGTGGAAGGCGAGAACGTGACGCGGGCTACCCTTGCGGACATCGATCTCCGGATACAGCGAGAGATCGATGCTGCCACCGACCTGGCGGACGCGTCTCCAATGCCCGAGGCCTCGGATTCGCTCACCGGGGTCTACGCCAGTCCACAACCGGTGGAACCGTTGTGGTTTCGCGAAGGCGTTCGTTTTGCCGTGGCGCAGCACGAGCGCGCGGCGGGGTGGGGGACGTACAGTGGCTGAGGTCACCTATCTGGAAGCAATCCGCCAGGCGCTCTTTGAGGAGATGGAGCGTGACCCGAACGTCTTCTGCCTGGGCGAAGATATCGGCGCCTATGGAGGCGCATTCAAGGTCACCGAGGGGCTGATTGAGCGCTTCGGCGAGAGTCGGGTAATTGACACACCCATATCTGAAGCCGCGATCGTTGGAGCGGCAGCGGGTGCCGCGCACATGGGTATGCGCCCGGTCTGCGAGATGCAGTTCATCGACTTCATCTCGTGCGCGTACGACATGATTACCAACTATGTCGCGACGTCGCGCTACCGCGCCTTTCTGCCGTGCCCTATTGTCGTCAGAGGGCCGAGCGGAGGATATGTGCGAGGCGGGCCATTCCACTCACAGAATCCGGAAGCGGCATTCCTGCACACTCCCGGGCTCAAGATTGTGTACCCCGCCACCGCGAGCGACGCCAAGGGGCTGCTCAAGGCGGCGATTCGGGATGACGATCCGGTGCTTTACTTCGAGCACAAGTACTTGTACCGCCGCATCAAGGAGGAGATTCCCGCTGGCGACCATGTAGTACCGATCGGTAAGGCGCGCATCGCGCGTGAAGGTCGCGATGTGTCGATCATCACTTATGCCGCTACCGTGTGGAAGGCGCTGGACGCCGCCGAGCAGCTCGAGAGAGAAGATGGATTGAGTGTGGAGATCGTTGATCTGCGGTCGCTCTTGCCGCTGGATGATGAGGCGATCATGGCGACCGTAAGGAAGACAAATCGTGTGCTTATTGTCCATGAGGATACGCGCACCGGCGGTATCGCGGGTGAGATTACAGCACGCATCACCGAACGCGCGTTCGAGTGGCTCGACGCGCCGATACTGAGGGTGACCGCGGCCGACGTGCCGTTACCGTACTCGCCGCCACTGGAGGATTACGTGCTTCCGCAAACCGCGGACATTGTGAAGGCTATCCGGGTTCTTGCTTCCTATTGACGGTGTTGGAGGAGAAGCAAAGCCGGGCGGTCCGTCCGCACTACGGCACAATCGGCTGCGTCCTCGCATTTGCGGGATTGTTTGCGGGCGGAATGATCGCTGTAGCAGTGGGAAAGCTGGTCGGAAGTCTGCAAAGGTGTACACCGGGTGAGGGGTTGCCTGCGTGCAATTATGAGGTGTACTTGCTTGTCGGAATGCTAATTGGCGCGCTGACGCTGCCCGGCGTGACGCTGTGGCGGATGTCGCGCAAGAGCTCGCCGACGACGAACTCTGGGAGGAGCTGATCCGGTGGCACGCGTAGACGTCATCATGCCGCAGATGGGAGAGTCAATTGCAGAAGGCACCCTCTCCCGTTGGCTTAAAAAAGTCTGAGACGGGGTCAAGCGCGACGAGCCCATCTTCGAGATTTCCACCGACAAAGTGGATGCGGAAATCCCCGCTCCCGTTGCAGGCGTGTTGGCCGAAATATTGGTCGTTGAAGGCCAGACGGTGCCCGTACAGACGGTTGTCGCGCGTCTGGAGACGGAAAAGGGTGCGGCGGTTACGTCAACTGCTGGCGGCGGTTCCGTCGCGGAGAAGTCGGAATCCGAAATTGGGAAAGCTACGGCTGGATCCGGGGCTGGTGCGAAGGACGCCAGTTCGAAGGTGGCTGACCCGGTTCGGGTTGGGGCCCCCACCCCTATAAAACAATCTATCCTCACTGAGCCCTCAGGCCCGCAACGTTCCGTTGCATCCCCAACCGCTCCATCCACGGTCGCAGCTGGGAATACTCTCGAGGACCGGCTTCGTGCGCGCTCGTCTCCGCTCGTCCGGAAGATCGCGGCGGAGCACGGCATCGAGATCGCCGCAATGCCAGGGTCTGGAATTGCCGGACGCGTTACGAAGAAGGACATCCTGAGCTTCATCGAATCTGGCGGGACCGCTCTAGCGGCAAGCGCGGGGGGCGTGCCTTCTTCGGTGCACGGGACGTCCGTCCTTCCGCAGGGTCCTCAGCCGCAACCCTGGCCGGGCGACAGCGTAGAACCGATGTCAAAAATGCGCGCGCTCATCAGCGAGCACATGGTCGGATCGCGCCGAACCTCAGCCCATGTAACGTCATTCATGGAAATCGACTTCACGCGAGTCGCCCGGATACGCTCAAAGAACCGTGTGGCGTTCGAAGCGTCGACGGGGCAGAAGCTCACTTATATGCCGTTCATCATCAAGTCGGTCGTCGAGGGCCTCAAGCAGTTCCCCATCATGAACGCGTCGGTGGCCGGCACTAACGTGATTTACCGAAAGCAATACAACATCGGAGTCGCCGTTGCGCTCGATTGGGGCCTCATCGTTCCCGTCATCCGGGGCGCAGACGATCTTTCACTCAGCGGGATCACTCGTGCGCTCAATGATCTCGCTGCGCGCGCTCGCGCGAAAAGGCTGGATCCGCGTGAGGTGCAGGAAGGCACATTTACCATTACGAATCCTGGCGTTTTCGGGTCGCTGATGGGAACGCCGATAATCAACCAGCCGCAGGTCGCGATCCTGGGAGTCGGAGCGATCGAGAAACGTCCGAAGGTGGTGAGTGGCGCCGATGGTGAAGATACGATTGCTATCCGGACCTGCGCTTACTTCTCGATATCCTTCGACCACCGAGTAATCGATGGGGCCGTCGCCGACCAGTTCCTGGCTTTGGTGAAGAAGTCCATAGAGACATTTCCGGACGAGGGTTTTTGACCATGCCACGAACACTCACCGCACAGCGGTTCGTCGTCCCTCTCGCTCAGCGAAAGAAGCACCTCGATCGCATGCGCGCACGGCGCGCGTATTACCTTGGAGCTGGTTGCCGCTTCTGGGTGTTCGAGGAAATCGACCTGACAGGGGCGTTCATGGAGTTCATTGAAGCCGGCGATGCGGCAACACTCAAGGCCGCTCTTGCTAACGCACCGGAGAGATTCAACGACCCGGCGCGCATTTATCACGAAATGGAGCTGGAATAGCCATGCCCACGCGAGTCATTACAGTTGACGGAAGGCGCTGGGATATCTCGCATTCCGGCCGCGTCACTCAATACGATCGCGACGAGTTCAGTCTTCTGTTTGTTTCAGACGCGGGAGGTGAGCAGGAGGTTCGTGTCACACGCTACTCACCGCTTGGGGCGCGCTGGCGCGACCAGTCACTGGCTGAAATGACGGACGACGATCTTCTGCGGCTGTTCGGTTATTCGCAACCGAGCTTTACATCACCCGAAACCGGCTACAAGCCGTGAGCGACTCGTCCCCGGAGGCCCAGTTGAAGGGAGCCCGTTTCATCGATCTCCACGTTCATTCCACGGCGTCGGATGGCACCCACGCGCCCGCCATGGTAGTCGGCGCGGCACGTGCGGCGGGTTTGGCGGCGGTGGCGTTGACGGACCACGACAACCTGGCCGGAATATTCGAGGCACGCGAAGCAGGCGAATCACTCGGAGTTCGGGTCGTTTGCGGTGTTGAGCTCAGCGCGATGGAGGGCGAGCGTGAGACTCACATTCTCGGTCTCCACATATCGAACGCCGGCGAGATGGAGTCCCACCTCGCTAATTTTCGGGCAAGTCGAAGAGAGCGCGCGGATCGGATAGTTCAGAAGCTGCATAGCATCGGGGTATACCTGTCATTGGAAGGTGTCCTGGAGATCGCGAATGGAGCCGCCATCGGTCGGCCTCACATAGCGAAGGCGATGGTTGAGTCTGGCTGGGCGCGCGATATCCGTGACGCCTTCGACCGTTACCTCGGCAACGGCCGGCCGGCATATGTGGCCAAATATCGCCTTGGCATGGCCGATGCAATCCAGCTTATCCATCGAGCAGGCGGGCTCGCATTTCTGGCCCATCCCGGGGTTGACGGCACGCGCGCGCGGCTGGAAGGATTGGCAACGATGGGACTTGATGGCGTGGAGGTGCGTCACCCGGGACATACTGCGCACGATATCGCCCGGCTTGGCACTCTGGCGGATCATTTTGAATTGCTCCCCACTGGTGGCTCCGATTGGCATGGTTCAACGGAAGGACCGCGTGCGCTGGGCTGCATGCGCGTTCCGCATGAATGGCTGGAGCGACATGATGCCCGGCTCGCCAAAGCTTGCCGGCAAGGCAAGGTGGCATGAGCTCGTCAGACCTTCTCACCGTGGGCGACCGTGCGCCTGATTTTGTTGCTGCCGGCCACGATGGCATCTCGAGGTCGCTATCCGATCTCCTCCAGATGGGCCACGTTGCGCTCTTCTTTTACCCGGGCAACAACACCCCTGGCTGAAACCGCCAACTCTCCGCCGTGCGCGATGAGATGACAAAGCTGGTGGAGGCGGGAGTGCAGGCGATTGGCATCAATCCGGCCAGCGCTGACGCTCACGCGTCCTACGCCGCAAAAATGCATTTCGGCTTCCCGCTGCTGAGCGACACCGATCGCGCGATTGCGAGCGCCTACGGCGCTCTAAAGGAGGACGGTCGCGGCATCCAGAGGACCGTGTACGCAATCCGTCGCGATGGCCTGATCGCGTACGCCGTTCGTGGTGCGCCGCCGCCTGCCGAGGTAATTGCCGCGCTGGACTCGTAATTGTGAAACTGGAAGGACGAGTCGCTCTGGTGACCGGCGCAGGCCGGCGGGTCGGGCAGGCGATCGCACTGGCGCTCGGGGAACGCGGAATGCGCGTCGCTGTGCATTACCACGAGTCGGCTGATGGCGCTGAGCAAACCGCCTCCCGCATCCGCGCTGCTGGTGGCCTCGCGGACACCTTCCGCTCCGACCTACGCGACGTGCATGCCTGTGAAACATTGATCCGGGATGTGGAACGATCCTTTGGCGCACTGGATGCTCTCATCAACTCCGCCGCCGTAATGGTACGCACGCCCATTGGTAGTGTCACCGCCACTCAATGGGACGACATGTTCGCCGTCAACCTCCGCGCGCCGTTTTTTTGTGCGCAGGCGGCCGCGGAAACGCTCGGTAAACGCGGTGGCGCGATCGTTAACATTGCCGACCTCGCGGGACTCGAATCCTGGCCGGCATATGTGCCACACGGTATCAGCAAGGCCGGGGTCATCCAGATGACGCGTTCGCTTGCGCGCGCGCTAGCGCCGGGCGTCAGGGTTAACGCTGTCGCTCCGGGCGCGGTGCTGCTACCCGAGGATTTCGGCGACGAAGAAACAGCGCATCTGGAAGGAACTACACCGCTGGGCCGAATCGGAGCGCCCCAGGATGTGGCCCGAGCGGTTCTCTACCTCCTGGAGGCGGACTATGTGACCGGTGAAACGCTCGTAGTCGACGGTGGACGCCTTGTCCGTTGAATCGGCGCCGGATGTGCGCGTTGCATCGCCACTGGGAGAGCGGCCGACGCAGCACTACGGAACTATCGTCGTCGTGGGTGGAGGTTGCTACGGCTCCTACTACGTGCAACAACTCGAACGCGCAAGCGCCGCCAACGCGTTAAGGTACGAGCGACTGCTCGTGGTGGACAGAAATCCCGATTGCAGGGTGGCAATAAGGAACGCAAAAAAAGACGTGGGTGGGAAGGTGGGGTCCCCCCCCCAACTTCAATATCGTGGCCCGGCAAACACCAGGCAGCATCGAACGCCCGCACCTATAATCGTTCTATCCGACTGGAGCGCCTTCTTCGACAGCTATTTCGCCGAATCGGCCAGGACGCGCGAAGCGTCTGCATCGGACGCGATAGTGCCGTCGCCCCTCATGCCGCACCTGATGTACGAGTGGCTCGTTCGCAGTGCCCGGGCACGCTGGCCTGGCCGCAGCATAGCGGCGCGTCCGCTGGACACCGCATTCCCGGTTCCCTGGCAGCGTGCAGATCCGTCGGGCACGCACTACGTGAGCTTTGCCGAATGGATGTGCCCCGTGAACTGCATTGAGCCGCGGCTCTGCCCCGAGACCAGAGGTACTCGCACATGGAGCATGCCATCCGCCGTCAGCGCGTATCTGGAATCCGAGCGCCAGAACGGGCGCCCGCTTGCGGGCCAAGCCATCTTTCATTGCAGTCATCGTGCGTATGGCGTGGGAATGTTCGACACGGCCGACGTTCTCGCGGCGGATGCGCTCATCGATTCCGTGGCGGCCCTGTCACCAGCTAATGTGCTGGTGGGAACCGTGTCGCACTGCCATGGTGCCTTGACCCTCCTCAGCATTGGAGAACGGGCTTGAAGCGCAGCCACTACTCGCTATTGATGACTAACTACACCTTTTCACGCTGCTAACCAGCAACTCGCCAGGATTTATTTGTGCCCGAGACTTTCGACTACGACGTTGTGATTGTGGGTGCGGGCCCGGCAGGGCTGTGCGCCGGTATGTATGCGGGCCGCGCGATGCTCAAAGCGGTTCTCATTGAGCGGGGCGCTTCGGGAGGCGAGCTCCTCAACACCGAGATCATCGAGGACTATCCGGGCTTCGAGCACATCGACGGCTGGGATCTCGCGCAGAAGTTCGAAAGCCACGCCCTGAAGTTCGGCGTCGAGATTCACCGCAAGACGGTCGAAACGGTTCGGAAACTCGATACCGGTACGTTCGAAACGATTACGGACGGCGGAGATGTTTATCGATCGCCGGCGGTTATAGTCACAGCCGGTGGCACGCCAATAAAACTTGGCGTGCCAGGGGAGCTGGAATTCGCGGGGAAGGGAGTCTCATACTGCGCCATTTGTGATGGCGCTTTTTTCAGGGGACATACGATCGCCGTTGTCGGCGGGGGTGATGCCGCCGCGGAGGAGAGCGATTTTCTAACGCGCTACGCCGAAAAGGTATACCTCATCCACCGGCGCGAGGAGCTCCGTGCATCCAAGATTCTGCAGAAGCGCGTCTTTGAGAATCCCAAGATCGTGCCGATCTGGAGTTCCGTGGTCGAGCGGATTGATGCAGACAAGCAGGGACTCGTCAACAACGTTGTCCTGCGAAACTCCATAACGGCCGAGATGCGAAATCTCGCCGCTACGGGAATTTTTATCTTCATCGGCTTTCGTCCAAATACGGGAATCATTGAAGGACATATAGATCACGACGCGAGCGGTTACCTCACTACCGACGCGAACATGGAAACCTCCATTCGCGGTCTTTTCGCAGCTGGCGATCTGCGCTCCCAGCTTACGCGCCAGGTGACAACAGCCGTCGGAGACGCCACCACGGCTACCATTGCCGCCGAGAAGTACCTGACTGCGCGGAAGAGCGGTCATGCTGATCCCGAAATCACAAGCTCGGGGGGATACGCAGTATGATCGTCCAGACGCACACTGTGGGACCATTTCAGGAAAATGCGTATCTTCTCATCGATGAGGGTACTCAGCGTGCCGTTTTGATAGATCCTGGCGACGAAGGCATACGGCTTCTCGACGCGGTCGAAAAGTCGGGGGCCAGCCTGGATGCGATTTGGCTCACACATGCTCACGTTGACCACGTTGGCGGAATAGCGGCCATCAAGCGCGCCGCGGACGTCCCCGTGTACCTGCACCCCCTCGACCGTTCGTTGTACGATAGTGCCAAGCATCACGGCGAAGTATTCGGGTTAAGAATCGAGCCGCCGCCGCCTCCCGAGGAAGATCTGGCTGAAGGCGATTCACTCCGTGTTGGTAGCCTGATCTTCGGTGTGATGCATACTCCCGGTCACGCTCCCGGTCACGTCGTTATTCACGGACACGGAGTGGCGTTTGCGGGCGACTGTCTCTTTGCCGGCTCAGTTGGCCGCACAGATCTGCCGTTCTCGAGTGGCGCCGACCTTGCCCGGTCGCTGGAGCGCATTTGCGCCCTTCCCAGCGACACTATCGTCTACGCGGGGCACGGACCAGCCACGACGATTCGGGAGGAGCTCGAAAGCAATCCCTTCGTCAACGGGTCCGTTCGGATTTCGGGTAAATGACCAACGACCCGCGCCTGCCGATGCTGGGGTTGGAAGATGTGAGCGGAAAAGTGCGCTCGATATTCGAGGCGTTTCTCCGGGAGCGAGGTAACATTCCGAATCTCTTTCGGACCGCTGCGCACCGTGAGCAGATTGCCGAGACGCTGTTCGCCCATATGCGCGCCGTTATGGGGCCCGGTCTGGTGGACGTGCGCCTCAAGGAACTGCTGTCCGTGCGCGTTTCCCACATCAATCTGTGCGACTATTGACTGGCCTCCCACACCGCCTTGGCAAGGCGGCTGGGAACGAGTGAGAAGGAACTCGAAGCGCTTGAACGTGGCGATGTTGGGGATTTCGAGCCATCCTGGCGCGCGGCGCTGGAATTCGCCGAGTCGATCACCCCGACACGCGGCCGCCCGAAGGAAGAAACGTACAGTCGAGTTGCGGAACATTGGACCGCGGCGCAGATAGTGGAGATAACGGCAGTGATAACGCTTTTCAATTACTTCAACCGCTTCGCTACCGCACTTCGCATCCCACCAACGGTGTAGGATTTTTCAATCGATGCCTCGTGTAGGGCGCATACCAGGGGCGATCGGCGACTTTCGTGCGAATAGTGCAGCGCGGTCGCGCACCACGCATAATGAGGCAACCGTATCATTCTGGTGATTGCGGCGTTCGACGCCTTGATCGAGGCGCTCTCTGGCGCCCATTTCGGAGGAGCGCGATCGCGTCTCCGCGGCTGACCCCTTTTGAGAATCACCAATGCCAGAAAATTTCCGCGACGAAAAGGATCCGCTCGGCACGTTAAGGGTGCCGGTGCACGCGCTGTATGGAGTGCAAACGTTGCGCGCGGTGCAGAATTTTCCCATAAGCGGTCTGCGCGCGCTGCCGGCCTTCGTGATCGCGACAGTGCGAATCAAAAAGGCCGCTGCGCTCACCCACGTCGCCACCGGTCGTCTCGACGCGAAGCTTGGGAGCGCTATCGTCCGCGCGGCTGACGAAGTGCTGTCCGGCCAACATCACGAGCACTTTGTCGTGGATGTTTATCAGGCGGGCGCTGGCACATCGCACAACATGAACACGAACGAGGTGCTCGCTAACCGCGCGAACGAGCTACTCGGCGCCTCGCGCGGCGTGTATTCGCCGGTTCATCCCAACGATCACGTCAATATGGCTCAGTCGACCAATGACGTGATTCCCACCGCCATCCGACTTGCATGCCTCGCCGAGCTCGGTGGTCTCGTCGACGCCTTTTCACAGCTTCGCGACGAGTTGCTTGTCAAAGGTGAAGCATTCGACGGCGTCCTCAAGTCGGGCCGCACGCATCTGCAGGACGCAATGCCCATTCGGCTCGGCCAGGAGTTCCGGGCGTACGGACGAACGATTGAGCGCTGCATTCGGCGCGTTCGGGATGGGGCTGATTATCTCCGTGATCTGGGAATCGGCGGCAGCGCGGTGGGCACGGGCGTTACAGTCGAACCGGAATACCCGGATCTCATGCGCAAGTATCTGACCGAGATTTCGGGACTGGAGCTCCGCGTCGGCGAAGACAGAATCCAGCTCATGCAGAGCATGGGCGACATAGCGGCGTTCAGCGCAAGTCTCCGCGGACTCGCAATCGATTTGAGCAAGATCTCGAGCGATCTTCGCTTGATGGCGAGCGGACCTCGAACGGGATTCGATGAGATTCGCCTTCCCGCTGTTCAGCCCGGCTCCTCCATCATGCCCGGGAAGGTGAATCCTTCCATTCCGGAAATGGTGAACCAGGTCTGTTTTCAGGTGATTGGAAACGACACGTGCGTTGCCATTTCCGCTGAGCACGGCCAGCTCGAACTCAACGTCATGATGCCCGTGATTGCGCACAACGTGCTGCTGTCGATGCAGATTCTGACGAACGCGGGCGTCTCCCTCGGGGAGCGGACCATCCGGGGCATCGAGGCGAACCAGGCGCAGTGCCAGTACTGGCTCGAGCGCTCTGCAGCGCTTGCTACTGCGCTGGCTCCGCAGATCGGCTATGCCCGCGCCGCCGAGATCAGCAAGCAGTCCGTAAAGGAGAACATTCTCATCAGAGACCTGGTGCGCCGGGAGCATGTGCTTCCGGATGATCAGATCGATGAGGTGCTCGACCTGCGCAAGATGACGGAAATTGGTGTTCCTGGGGGCAAGTTTGGAGCAGCCGCCGGGGGTTAGAGATCCCTTGTCCGATCCGGCCCTGGCGTCTATCCTCAAGGTGTGCGCATAACTACCTGGGCCGAGTATGGCATCATCTGCGCGCTCCATCTCGCGCGTCGAGCGGCCGAGGGGCCGGTTACAGGGCGTCAGATCGCCGAGCGCGAAAAACTTCCGGCTGACTACGTCGAGCAGATTCTTCTCCGGCTCAGGCGTGCCGAAGTGGTGCGGAGTGTACGCGGGGCTCACGGGGGCTATCTGCTGGCCAGGCAACCGAGCCTGATCTCCGTACGCGACGTAATCAACGCATCCGAGCTTGCGACGTTCGATCTTCATTGCGTATCGCATCCCGTCGATGACGCTCGCTGTGCGGCTTCGCACGAATGTAGTATCCGCCCCGTGTGGATCATGCTGCAGCAGAAAATCGACGACGTTCTCGACAGCGTGCATCTCTCCGATTTATTGCACGACGAACAGACGGTGCGCGGCCGGATAGGTTTGCCCGTCCTGCAAACGTAGCAATCCGGCAATCATGTCCGGACTTATCGGCAGCCAGCTAAGCTCGCTTCTGGAAGAGTGGCGCACGACTCGATCGGACCGGGGCCGAGCGAGAAGCTACGTAGCAACGCTTTTCACGGAGCCGTCCGAGGATGACACGGCCTGGCTTGCCGAGCACGGTACCAATGGCGATGCGGATCACGCGCGCTGGGAGCTTCGGTATGCCCGCCGAGCGCTGGGTCTGATCGCGGCCCAGAGAGATGCCCTCAATGACCAGACCGCATCGCTGGTGGCTCGAGCTCTTTCGGCAGCACTGGCACGCGACCCCCACGTGGCCGCGGGGAAGTTGCGCGTTTCGGAGCAGCAGCTGAATGCTCGCCTCCGAGCTTACGCCGATGCCCTCACGAACCGCGCTGGGGCCGGCACTGCATGGCACCTGGGACGCACGCTGCTTCGCTTTTCCGGTCGCCTCGAAGGCGCACCACCGGAGACTGTATCGCAGGCATCGGACATTCTGACCAATTACCTGACCGACGCCAACGAGGTGCTGCGCGAGCAGTTCGGAGGGGCTGAATTTACACAGCCCCCACCGCGGGAGCCGTAACCACATCGCGCGCGAAAAAAACAAAAGCGACACGGTTTCCGCGTGTCGCGATTGGTAATACTGCCTCACATGCCGAAGGGGGGACTCGAACCCCCACGGGCTTGCACCCACTGCGCCCTGAACGCAGCGCGTCTACCAGTTCCACCACTTCGGCGTAAGGGTCGAAACGTAAGCGCAGCGCACGGATGCGTCAACGCGATCCGGCGTTGCCTGAGATTGGAGTGAGCTCTACTTTTCGCCCCGTTGCCGGCCGAATGACGGGCGCTCGCCAGGTGTGTGACGATGCGATCCTCCGGCCAGTCTTTTATGATGAATGATGCACAAGACAGACGCACCCGATGCGCACACGATCGTCCGGAACAAACGCGCGCGTTTCGACTACCATATCATCGAGACATGGGAAGCCGGAATCGTGCTGTCCGGAACCGAAGTCAAGTCGCTGCGGTTAGGCAAAGCGAATCTGGTGGATAGCTACGCGATCGTGACCAAGGGTGAGCTTTGGCTCCTCAATCTGCACATTTCGCCGTACGAGCAAGGCAATCAGTTCAATCACGAGCCAACTCGAACGCGGAAGCTCCTCCTCCATCGGAAAGAGATCACACGGCTGATTGGCGCCGTCGAGCGGCAGGGGCTTACGCTGCTTCCGCTCGATCTGCACTTCAGACGCGGTATTGCCAAGGTGACTTTGGCGCTTGGAAAGGGGAAAAAATTGCACGATAAGCGGGAAGACCAGAAACGAAAGGACGATGAGCGTGATATGGCGCGCGTCGTGCGCACTCGATGATCGCGGCCGTGCTCCTGGCGGCTCAGATCGCCGCGGTTCACCCAGCCGTGATCACGGTGCGAGGACCAAATGGTGAGACGAAAGTCGCTGTCGCGGAGAAGTTGTCCGGTCCCGCGATTCGTCTGTCGGCACTGTCCACGGCAGTTCCGGTATCTATCGATTCGCTTGGCGGAGGCCGATACCGGGTCACGCTTGCGGGCATCGAATTCTTTATAGCTGATCAGGCGCCCTTCATGGAAGTCGGCGACCGGGTATTGCCGCTTGCCACCGCTCCTTTTCTGGACAACGGCGATCTGTTTCTGCCGTTGCAGGTGCTCATTGAGCAGCTTCCGCGCGCGGCCTCGACCCGCCTTCGCTACGATATCGCCAAAGCGGAGCTGCGGGTGCTCGCGGCACCGGCAGTGGGACCCACGGCGGCGCTGGCGGTGCCATCGCGTACGAGGCCTGCTTCACGCCCTCCCTCCATCGAGCGCACCACCAGGCATGCTGGCAAGAGGCGGGTTGTGGTCGATGCCGGGCATGGGGGTCCGGACAACGGCATGAGCGGGCCGCTAAGGGGGGGTGGCTTTCGCGTCTATGAAAAGCACATAACTCTTGCTGTGTCCAAGCGCTTGGCTGCGGCATTGCGGTCGCGTGGTGTGGACGTCGTGATGACTCGGACTACCGATACGCTCATTGCGCTGTCCGACCGCGGGCGCATCGCGAACATGCGCAATGGCGATGTGTTCCTGTCTATTCATGTTAACGCGGCGAACCTTCGTTGGCCGCGGCCTGAAGCCGCTCGCGGTTTCGAGACGTACTTTCTCGCTGAAGCGAAGACCGAAGATGCGCGGCGCGTTGAGCGAATGGAAAACGAATCCTTGAAGTTCGAGACGGGCGTTACCGCCGCGAGGGATGATCCCCTCAGCTTCATCATGAATGACATGGCCCAGAACGAGCACCTCAGGGAGTCGAGTGAGCTAGCTTCCATGATACAGGCGAGCCTCGGCGATATGCACCCCGGGCCTGATCGCGGCGTGAAGCAAGCAGGCTTTCGGGTTCTCGTCACCGCGTTCATGCCCGCGGTGCTCGTGGAAATCGGTTTCGGTACCAACTTGGATGAAGCGCGCTTCCTCACGCAGCCACAGCGTCAACAGGAGATCGCTGATGCAGTCGCAGCCGCCACAATGAAGTATCTTGAACATTACGAACGAAGAGTGGGGCTGGCAGGGAGGTGAAGCGGATCGCCCCGCTCCTGGCGCTGACGCTGGTGGCCGGTTGCGCGTACTTCAACGGCATCTATAACGCCCGTCAGGCGGAGAAGCGGGGAGACAAGGAGTCCGATAGAGGCCATGAAGCTGCCGCGGCAGGATTTTACGGTACCGCCGCCGCAAAGGCCGAAACCGTTCTGGTCAGGCACTCGAAAAGCGGGTGGTCGGACGATGCGCTTTTCCTCGCCGGACGCGGTTGGGCACTCAGCAACCAGTGCGACCGCGCCGTCCCCCGCCTGGAAGCATTTCTGGCCCTGCCATCGCGGCGCAACGACGCCCACGAACGCGCGTCCCTGGCACTCGGTATGTGCAGGGCGAGATTGGGTCAGCATGCGTCCGCGAGGGGTGTCCTGGCCCCGCTGCTTCGCTCGCGCAACCGAAAAATCACCAATGACGCCGCGGTTTGGGCAGCCCGCGCCTCAATGGCCCTCGGTGAAAATGATTCGGCGCTAGTATATCTGCGTGCGGCGTCCGCGTCATCAGCGGAGTGGGAGCTTGCAACTGCGTATCTGGCGCAGCAGCGCTTTGCGGTGGCCGAGTCGCTGCTCATCAGGCGAGCGGAGCGGGGCGATTACAGGCCGGATATATTGAGCGCCATGTCCGAGCTGTGGAGGGCCGGCCGGAACGATGCTGTACTTCGCCTCGCGGCCGCCTATGCCAACTCGCGCGCGCGGAGGGTGGACAAGGCACGCATACACCTCGCGGCGGGAGATCTGCTCATCGCCCAGGGGCAGGATTCCGGGGCTTCAGCGCAATTCATCAGCAGTCTGCGACTGGGCCGGGATTCGCTTCCCGCGCGCGAGGCGTCAGCGCGGCTGACGCTGCTATCGCTTGGTACTCTCGCCACCCTTCCCGACCTCGAGGCGGCAATCAACCGGTCGCGCGATGCGGCGCAGGGGACGGCGCTGCAGCGCCGTCTTGAGCAAAATCTGGTGTTCGTAAAGATTCTGGATGCGCGAACCGACTACACGGGTTCCTCGCTTTTTCTCGCGGGCGAGGTAGCACGCGACAGCCTGGGCGCTCGCGAATACGCTCACGCCGCCTTCAAACGCATCGCGGCTACTATTCCGAATGCGCCTGTCGCGCCGAAAGGACTCCTTGCGGCCGCGGCGCTTCGCCCCGATTCCGCCGAAACTTACACGGCACGGCTGCGTGAGCAGTATGCGAATTCCCCGTACGTGCTGGAGCTCGAGGGAAGGGACAACGCGCTTCTGGGGGCGGTAAGGGCCGCCGAAACGCTGTTGCAGCGAGAGTGGGCGGCTGCGGTAAAGGAGTACACCGACAGCGTCACTGCGCGGCAGCGCGCCGCAAGCGCTCCCACTAACGCGCAACCCTCACCAGTGCCGCCGCCAGCATGAGCTCCACGCAGCAGCGCACGCGGAACGGCGCATCTGCCCTGGCCGTTCAGATCGCCGGGCTGACATTTCAGAATCCGATCGTGCTCGCCGCCGGAACCGCCGGGTTCGGTCGTGAGCTGGCTGGCGTCATGGACATTGACGCGCTGGGAGGAATCGTCACCAAGGCGGTCAGCCCGCTACCTCGAGCGGGAGCTCCGGCACCGCGCGTGGCCGAATTCCCGAATGGGATGATCAACGCGGTTGGGCTCGCGAATCCCGGACTGGAGGAGGTGCGCAAGGAGCATCTTCCCTGGCTCAGCCGTAACATGCGCCGCGCAATAACAATCGTGAACGTGATTGGATACACCGTGGAAGATTACGTCGAGGTTATCACCGTGTTGTCGGATGCCGCCGGCGTGGGGGCGTTCGAGTTGAACGTAAGCTGTCCTAATGTCGAGCAAGGGGGTTTGGAGTTTGGCTCCGATCTCCATGTGCTGGGGGATCTCGTGCGAAGAGCACGCGAGGCCACGCGCAAGCCGCTTTTCGTCAAGCTCTCGCCTGTTGCACCCGACATTGTTTCGAGCGCGAAAACTGCTGTCGATGCAGGCGCGGATTCTCTCACCCTGGTGAATACGG
Organism: Gemmatimonadaceae bacterium; assembly: GCA_051005015.1. Lineage (GTDB taxonomy): Bacteria > Gemmatimonadota > Gemmatimonadetes > Gemmatimonadales > Gemmatimonadaceae > JACMME01. The sequence goes on from JBPCJT010000347.1 coordinate 16,514, forward strand.
TGCCGGGTCTGGTGATCGATGTTGTGAAGCGGCGTCCGGTGCTGGGCTTCGGCGCAGGCGGCGTCAGCGGAAACGCCATTCTGCCGATAGGAGTGCTCGCCACATGGAAGGTGCGCAACGCAGTGTCCGTACCGCTACTTGGCGTTGGGGGAGTTTCGTCGGCGAGAGATGCCTTGCAGTACCTCATAGCTGGAGCCTCGCTGGTGGGTATTGGTACGGGCGCGCTGCGCGACCCGGGGCTCCCGGGGCGAATCTTGGCGGATCTGGAGCGCTGGTGCAGTGATAATTGCACGGGCGCCCTCAGCGAAGTTGTCGGCTCCCTGGAGATGCCTGGATGATTCCACGGGTAATCGTGGCGCTGGATGTCGGTTCGGAGTCCAGGGCTCTCGCGTTAGTGGACGCTGTTGGGGAGTATTGCGATTTTTACAAGGTCGGCAGCGAGCTGTTTACGGCGGTCGGACCGCCGATCGTTGAGAAATTGACGGCGCGGGGCAAGGATGTATTTCTGGATCTCAAGTTCCACGACATTCCGGCTACGGTTCGAAGCGCTGCGCGCAGCGCGGCGTCGCTCGGTGCGAGGCTGCTTACCGTACACGCGTCGGGCGGACGCCACATGATCGAGGCGGCCGTCGAGGGAGCCGGTTCCTACTGTGGAGTTCTGGGCGTTACAGTGCTGACATCGTTCGGGTCGGAGGAACTGGCGGAGGCATGGGGACGGCCAATCGCCGATGTGACCATGGAGGCGAAACGGCTCGCATACGTGGCTCGATCCGCCGGCGCTCGCGGCATCGTGTGCGCGGGCACGGAAGTGCGCGCGGTTAGAAGCGACTTCGGGTCAGCCTTAGAGATACTTGTGCCGGGCCTCCGCATGACTGGAGATGCAAGCCATGACCAGGCACGCGTGGTAACTCCGCGCGAAGCCGCTGAAAGCGGAGCAAATTATCTTGTGCTGGGCCGCGCCATCACGGGCAGTCCGGACATCTCCGCGGCGATACGGCAGGTACTCACCTCCCTCGAAAGTCAGGAAGGGCCGCCGGGAGTCTGACGAAGAGCCCTGTTAACCGCCGTAACCCGCTCCCTTGCGTGAACCTACGTGCTCTGTTAACCTTTACGGTCTTGACCCGAAAAGATTCCGATTTCCCGGAGAAGCGCCGTGAAGGTCCGCAGCAGCGTCAAGCCGATTTGCGAGCATTGCAAGGTGATCAAGCGCCAGGGCGTTGTTCGCGTGATTTGCAAACGTAACCCAAAGCATAAGCAGCGTCAGGGCTGATAAATGGCACGTATAGCTGGCGTCGACCTGCCTCGTGAAAAAAA
>JBPCJT010000348.1:0-5271 GCA_051005015.1 Gemmatimonadaceae bacterium
CGACGATGCAGTAGAACGACTCGAAGCGCTGCTGGAGCGCGACCCAGTTCTTCACGGCGCCGAGGTAGTTGCCGATGTGCAGCTCGCCGGACGGCTGGATTCCGCTGAAGATCCGTGTCATTGGGAGGGGAATCTAGGCGCGGCCGGACTTCCGCGATACAGAAAGTATCTTACTGCCGTGAGCCTCGACGCATCCGAGCTGACCCGCCTCGCACGAACCGTCCGCAGCGCTGCAGTTGGCGCCGGGGACATTGTTCGCGCAGCCGCGCTGACATCTTCGTCTTTGGTTTGGGAAAGCAAGGGCGCCGCTGACTTCGTCAGCGAGGTGGACAGGAGCGCGGAGGACTACATCCTGTCAGTGCTCACGCGCGAGTTTCCGGGCGCGACTTTCATCGGCGAGGAATTCTCCCCCGACGCGGTTCCGGGCAGCGGGCTCACTTTCGTCATCGATCCCCTCGACGGCACGACGAACTTCCTGCACGGCTTTCCGCACTACGCCGTGTCGATCGGTGCTTCGCAGGACGGCGAGCTGCTCGCGGGCGCGATACTGAATGTGCAGACGCGCGAGCTGTTCGCGGCCACTGCGGGCGGGGGCGCTACGCTGAATGGCGAGACCATCCGCGCATCGCGGGAGACCGATCCGCAACGGTCGTTGATCGGGACCGGCTTCCCGTTCAAGCAGCTAGAGCATCTGCCGCTCTTCCTCCGGCAATTCGAACGAGTGACCCGGAGCACTGCCGGTATCAGGCGCGCAGGCTCGGCCGCTCTCGATCTCGCCGACACCGCGTGCGGGAGGTTCGACGCGTTCTGGGAGCTCGGCCTCGCCCCGTGGGATGTGGCCGCCGGAATCTTGCTCATCCGTGAAGCTGGCGGGGTCGTCACGGACCTGGAGGGTGCGGCCACTTCGCCACGCTTCGGCGACTACGTGGCCGGTGGCACGGCGTTGCACGCGTGGTTGCTGGGGACACTTGACGAGGCCGACGCAGACTGAGCGATCCCGCCAGCGGCACCGGTCGGACGTCAACAGTCACTCCACCCTCCAGCGCGGTGTACACGGAGAAACGCAGCGGCGCGGGCGCAGCCTATTCCGCGGAGTCGGAAAATGCCTTGCCGCTAAGCGATTAAACTGTCGTGACTTGCCTTCGCACGCCAAGCCAGCCCGGCGGAAAGTACAGCAGCCGCTTGCAAGAATTCATACGGCGCTGCAGCATATCCTGACTGTCTAATATGTAGTTAGAGCGCGGAACCGTTCCTGCCCGTTCCTCTCACTGAGGCAACGCCTTGGAAGACCCCATGACTGACCAGCGCTACGGCCCCCTTGGGGCACCCTCGGGCACGATGACGCGTGCAGCGCGCCCACCCTCCGGCCACTTGCTGAAGGTGCTGGGCCTCGCCTTCGGGCTCGCGGTCCTCGTGGGCAACACGATCGGCATGGGCATCCTGCGCACACCGGGAGAGGTCGCCGCCCTGCTCCCTTCAGCGCCATTGTTCATGGCGGTGTGGGCTGCGGGTGCGGCCTACGCGCTGCTCGGTGCGCTGTCGGTGGCCGAGTTAGGCGCGATGCACCCGCGCTCGGGTGGTCTGTACCCACTGGTACACGACGCGCTGGGCCCATATCCGGGATTCGTCGTGGGATGGACGGACTGGATGGCCACGTGCGGAGGCATGGCGGCTGTCGCCATCGTGTTGGGTGAGTACGTCGGCCCACTGATCCCGACCATGAGCGGGCGTATACCACTCACGGCTTCGGCCGTTGTCGTGGCATTTGCCGTGCTGCAGTGGCGTGGCATCCGCGTCGGGAACGCGGCCCAGCAAATCACCAGCCTCCTGAAAGCCTTGGCGCTCATCGGGCTCGCGGTGATCGCGATGCTCGTAAGCTCGGAACTGACACCCCCGACCGCGATGGATTCGCCGGCGCGACTCCTGCCCAGCGGCATCGCGCTGGCGAGTGCGGTGATCGTCGGGTTGCAGTCGATCATTGTCACGTACGAAGGCTGGACCGGGCCGATCTACTTCAGCGAAGAGGTACGAGACCCGGGACGCGATATTCCTCGCTCAATGATCGGTGGCATCCTCCTCGTCCTCAGCATTTACCTTGCGCTCAACATCGCCTTTCTTCGGGTCGTGCCCATCGAGGAGATGGCCGGAGACCCGTTCGTCGCCGCCAGCGTGGCCACGCGCCTGTTCGGATCCACCGGCGACACGGTCCTGCGCATCCTGACCATCGTTTCCCTGCTTGCTTCGGTGAACGCATTGCAGTTGATCGCCTCGCGCATTCCGTTTGCCATGAGTCGCGATGGCCTTCTACCGTCCATCCTCCAGCGCGTACACCCCGGCGGCACGCCGGTGCCAGCCCTGCTGGCGGGTACCGTGCTTGCGCTCGGCTTCATCGCCACGAACACCTTTGATACCGTTCTCGCACTCCTCGCGTTCTTCTTCGTCGCGAACTATGCTATGACGTTCACCGCACTGTTCGTCTTGAGGCGACGCAAGCCAGACGCCGCGAGACCGTTCCGTGTCCCGGGATACCCCTGGGTGCCGGGTGTCGCGCTGGTGGGCTCCCTGGCGTTCCTCGGTGCTGCGGTGTGGGGCGATCGCACCCACAGCGTAATCGCACTCGCGCTCGTGGCTCTCAGCTGGCCTGCGTATCGCCTGGTTCGTCGGCAAGCGGTACGCTGACGCTCGCAGCGGTGCGACTGTGCCGCGTGGCCCGCGCTCTAACACGCGCTTGCTGCGGACGGCCGCGCAGCAATGGAGCGCCTTCGGCGCCGTGCGCGGCCGCCGCAGAAGCGCCGATCGTTATACCGCAACAGGGACATGATGATGAATCGACTATCTATCCCTACCCTCGGACCGTCCTATGTCGCCCTGAGAATAGCGAAGGAATTGGTCTCTCGATACAGGATCAACCCCTTCGCTGCGCGCAGGGTGACGAGTCACTCAGTACTCAGAACGCGTCGGCATCTCACAATCAATCGATAGCCTTTCAAACCGAGGTATTCAATGACTGACGCCCGTAAGCACGTATTCGCCGTGGTGGCCGGTCTTGCCGCTTTCATGCTTGCGTGCAGGACCACCACACCGCGGTCGGACGTGCCGCCCCCGACGCCGGCTGCCGCCGATCTCAAGGCGATCCGCGTCAACGGCACGGTTCTCAATTATGTCGACACGATTGCTAGCGGCGCGCGCGCCGACATGCCGCCGATCGTTCTCGTTCATGGGACTATCGGCTCTCTGCGCGAGTGGCGGAATCAGATCGCGGGCATGGCTGTCTATGCTCGCACGATCGCCTACAGCCGGCGCTATCACCTGCCCAACCCGCAGGTCGAGGACGGAAAGACGTATTCCGCCACGCTGCATGCGGCCGATCTCGCGGCCTTCATGAGGGCGCTGAAGTTGCGGCCGGCCGATCTCGTGGGCTCCTCCTATGGCGGAACCGTCGTCGTCCAGCTGGCGCTGCATCATCCGGAGCTGGTGCACTCACTGATTCTCGCCGAGCCGGCTCTCGATGTGTTCACCACGCAGGCGGCCGATGACTCCATTCGGAGACAGTCCGCCGAAACGTTGACTGGCCTGGATAGTACGCGGGCTCGCTTTGCTCGCGGCGATTCCATAAGCGCCCTCCGCGCATTCACCGACGCGACCCTGGGACGTGGGGCATACGACGCGTCGCCGCCCGCCACGCGCAATTACTTCATCTCGCAACTCTTCGAGTTACGGAAGGAAATGCTCGCCCCGCCCACGGAATGGATACCGCGGATTCAGTGCGCCGAATTGCAGCGCCTGAAGATGCCGGTGATGGTGCTCGTCGGGCAGAACACGGTCCCGGCATTTCGCGGCGTCATCGAGCAGTTACGGACCTGCCTGCCCGCCACGACCGTCAAGGTGATTCCCGATGCCGGCCATCACGTGGTCGCGAACTCTGCCTCAGTTAATGGCGCGATACTCGAATTCGTGCGCCAGATCGCGCCGTGAGTCGTGAGCTATGAGTGCGAGTTCCGATTGACGCCGCTTGCTCACTGATCCGGGGAAGCAGTGGGTCGAGGCAAAGTCAGCCTATGAGGCTGCCGTCTCGTTGGGGGTGCCCGCAAGTCGACCCGAGGAGTTCCACCAGCCTTTGCCGCGCTTCTCGACTCGCACGACGACTTCAAAGGCGCATCTCTACTGCTCGGCTTGCTCGAACATCAAGTCGCCCTCCAAGGCGGGTCCTTGCTGAAGCTGCCTCGCTAGGAGCGAGAGCGGGTCGCGGGCAACGTGTGGAGCTTGCCGTCATCAACCCCTTGCGGTCTAACAAGCAATTGCTGCTGACGGCGCGTGGGGTTTCGGTAGCGGCTCGCGCGCTGCGCCCGCGTGCCGCATTTTGCTGAAAGGCGCCGCAGCAGAATTGCGGGCGTTAGGCCGCCACAGATGCGACGGTAAAATCAAGAGAGGAAGATGAAGCCATTCTTGTTCATCATGATTCTGTCATCCTCGGCGGTCTCACTCGCGACCGCACAGGAACCTGCCCCAGTAGCTCCGAAGCACTACAAGGTGACTGCGGCTGACGCCCCTAACCCTTCGGTTACCCCTGACGGCAGATACCGCTTGTATGCGGAAGAGGACGGAGGCGGCAACGCACACCTCTTCTTGCGAGATCTCACAACCGGCGAGACCCGTCGCCTGACGAAGGGACCTGGCGGAGCGGGTGACTATAACAAGATGTCGCCAGACGGAAAGCAGATCGCATACGTATGGGGTGAGGCCGGGCTCGTCGAGGTACGGATTGTGGGGATCGATGGCTCTGAGCCGCGCGTTCTCTATAGCAACAGGAACATGGTACTTCGCAATCGGCAACTGGTTCATGCGTGGTCGCCGGACGGGAAATACGTCGCGGCGACGGTCTTCCAAGGCCGCACTTCCCAGTTGGTCTTGTTCTCGGTTGCAGATGCCTCCGTGCGAGTGCTCAAGACACTGAACACGAACTTTCAGTGGAATAAGATGAGGTTTTCCCCGGACGGGCGTTTCCTCGTGTATGACCTATCCCCCCGGGGAGGTTGGTACCCGCGTGACATTTTCGCCATTCCAGTAGGAGGAGGTCGCGAAATCCCGCTCGTTCAACACCCGGCCAATGATCTCCTGCTTGGCTGGACACCTGATGGGCGGGGAGTGCTCTTCTCCAGCAACCGCTCGGGCCGATGGGATCTGTGGGTCGTACAGGTTTTCGATGGTAAACCGCGCGGTTCCCCTCAGATGGTCTACCCGAACGTCGGGCCCATCACCGATCTGGGGTTC
>JBPCJT010000349.1:0-9920 GCA_051005015.1 Gemmatimonadaceae bacterium
CGAGCCAGACCGGCGATGAGCCGCGCCGACTCGATCCTCCAGACGGCGTCGATCGCGTGATGGGTAGCGGACTCGGTCACAATCGCGGATCCATCCGGTCGTCAACTCTGGTGGTCGGCTCCGACCACTACGGCACCGCACTCATGAGGCCGGCTCTCCAGAATTTCCATGCGTCCTGTGCAAGACGGGGGCGCCGAGAACGGCGCCAGTGGAACTGCATCCGGTCAACGTGCTAGCCAATACCACGCCACCGGCTACTGTCGCGGCCCCGAGGAACTTCCTGCGATCTGTTCTCATGATTCCGCCGCTTACTTCTTCGCGTCCATCTGCTCGCGTAGGCGCTCTTCCTGCTCCCTCAGCTCCGGTGTGAATTCAGCGCCGAAATCCTCTGCCTCGAATACCTGGCGAATCTCGATCTCCGACTCTGCGCCGGGAAACGGGTTGGGGCACCGCTTCACCCATTCGATCGCCTCTTCCTTCGACTTCACCTGGATCAGCCAGAAGCCGGCGATCAGCTCCTTCGTCTCGCTGAATGGCCCGTCAGTGACGGTGCGCTTCGCTCCGGAAAACTTGACGCGCGCGCCCTTCGAGCTCGGCTGGAGCCCCTCACCCGCGAGCAGCACACCAGCTTTTACCAGCTCTTCGTTGTATTTCCCCATTTCGGTAAGGAGCCTTTCGTCCGGGAGGTCGCCCGCCTCAGAGCTCTTGTCGGCTTTCACCAGCAGCATGAATCGCATCGTAGTCTCTCCTTTTGGTTTTGGAATTCGAGCTGGCTTCCGGACGGTGGCGTCCGGTCAAAGCTGGGCTCCCATCTATACGTCGAACGAGGAGCGGCGAAATCGACATGTTCAGTATCTAAATTCTGAAATATTTGCTAGTGTCTGCCAGGCCATGCTTTTTTCCCCGCGATCGAGGTAGTACCGCAGGCGATTGCCAGCAACCAACCAGATCTCACCCGTTCACTACCGGTGCAGCCAGACCCCATGACAAAAGTCGCGGCGACCGCAGAGCCGGCTGCCGCACCCTTCACCACGCCCCTGCCAGCCGCCGCAAAGTACGACCGGTCCATCATTGAAGGACCGCTGCGGCTGGCGGTGTGGAAAATCGCCTGGCCCAGCATGCTCACCAATATCATAGGCGGGCTCCAGGGCATTATCGATCACGCGCTGGTCGGGCACCTGGTGGGTTTCACGGCCAACGCCGCCATCGGCGTAGCCTGGCAGATCTTCATCATCGTCATCGTCTTCATCACGTCGCTGTTCACCGGCATGAGCGTGCTCGTCGCACGCTTTGCGGGAGCTGGTGACGAAGACAAAGTCAATCGCACGGTTTATCAGGCTTTTCTCACGGCGATCGGCATATCGCTCCTGGTGATGGCACCGCTAGGATACGTGCTCTCACCATGGCTGCTCGACCTGGTCAACGCCGCACCTGCGGTGAAGCTGGAGGCACTCCCGTTCCTTCGCATCATGTTCCTGTTCAGCAGCGGCATGCTCGTCTTCTACATGCTCAGCGGTGCCCTGCGCTCCGCCGGCGACGCGCGAACTCCGATGGTCCTCGGCATCGCGATGACGCTGCTGAACCTCGTACTGAACGTGATTCTGATCCGCGGATTAGGGCCGATCCCCTCCTTCGGCACCGCTGGTTCAGCAATGGGCACGGTGATCGCTACAGGACTGGTTGCGCTGTACGCACTGGTGAAGCTCCGGACTGGCGGATGGGTCGTGTCGTTCCCCCGTGGGAGGGGCCTCGGCCCGGACTGGACCATCATAAGGTCGCTTTTCCGATTCGGCTTACCAACCGGCATTCAGGGCATCGCAATGAACGTCGGCGGGGTATTGATGCTCGCATTTATTGGCTCGCTGCAGCAGAGTGCCGCGGCGCAGGCGGCATTCGCGGTATCGTACTCGCAACTGTTTTCGCTCATCACGTGGACATCGATCGGCCTGATGGGCGCCGCGGCGGCGGTAGCGGGACAGAATCTGGGAGCCGGCCAGCCGGACCGCGCCGAGAAAGCGGTGCATGTCGCGGCACGCATCGGCCTGGCTGGCGCCGTATTCGTCGGAGCGTTCTTTCTTTTCCTTCCGCGACAGCTCCTGGCGGTGTTCGGGATGAATGAGCCAGTTGTGGTGGAGATCGGCGCACAGCTTCTTCGCGTTCTCAGCGTATCGGGTCTCTTTATCGCCGTGGCCCTGACATATACAGGCGGTCTTCAGGGAACTGGAGACACGAAAAGCCCGCTTTACATCTCGATTGTCTCACAGGTAATCGTGCCATTGGGGATCTGCGCTGTGATCCAGCAGACCGGCTCGCTGGATCCGATCGACATCTGGATCGCGATTCTTGCCGGCCACGCGATGCGCTGCGCGCTGAGCGTGCTGCGGTTCAATCAGGGGAAGTGGCGCGGCATCGCTGTTGACATCGGTGCGAGTGCGCGGTAAGACCGTCGTGAGCTTATTGACGAAGGGAGACTTTCATGAAAGCAATTTATGCCGCTCTGGCGGCGCACCTGATCGCCTCGGCTTGCGTGGCACCCGAGCCCTCACCCTCAACAACCAGGGAGAATGTCAGGTGACCAACTCGGCATTGCCCAACGGCTACCGCCGCGCAACCGGGTCCTTCGAAGTAACGATGAATCCGCTGCCACCATACGACATTGCCGATGGTATCAGTCTCGGCCGAACCACGATCAACAAGCGCTTTCATGGTGACCTCGAAGCGACAAGCGTGGTCGAAATGATCGGAGCGATGACGAGTGTCAGGGGATCGGCCGGATACGTGGCCATCGAGCGCATAGTGGGGACCCTGGCGGGCCGTTCCGGCAGCTTCGTACTGCAACACAGCGGTACGATGACGCGAGGAGAGGCTCAGTTGACGGTGTCGGTAGTGCCAGACTCGGGAACCGGAGAGCTGAAGGGCATCTCCGGAAAAATGGCGATCGACATCGTGGAAGGAAAACACACATTCTCACTGGACTTCGTGCTCGGCGGGGGTCCTTAAGGAATACTTTGGTCTTACGCCCGAGGCGTGGCGCGCCGGTATATTCCGCATGCGTCCTGTTCAATTATGAGGGAGGCTCCTGCGAACGGCGCCTCGGAACGAGGGGAATACCTTATGTGTCGTCTCGCGGCAATGCTGTGCTTGCTGATTGGGTGCGCCAGCCCCACGGTAGTAACTGAGGAGGTTCCGTTGAGAGTGTCATCGGGCGACGGAATCGTACGGATCACCAACCGCTCGGCTGAATCAGTGTCGTTCATTCTCGCCACTCGAACTTACCTCGAGGTCGTCGATCCTCCCATTTGCAACAAGCCCGGCGGCTGCACCCCAAGCGTACCTGGACTTAGCACCATCGCAGTTCCGTATGCCGAGATTAATGGTTATCAACTCGGGGAGCGGACGGCCGTGCTGATTCATTGGCTTGGAGTTCGCGGCGCTTCCGCCGACAGCGTTTACCGCATCGTACTGTGGCTACGCTAGTGGACTGAGTTCGAAGTGTGGTAAGCACCGAAGCCATTGATGCGCCACGTCCCGCTACTGGCCCTGCCACCCAGGTGTCCCGATGAGTCTCGCCGAGCTGATATTGCCGGAATTCGACCAGGAGATGGCCACGACACGCAAGTTGCTCGAGCGCGTGCCGAGCGCCAAAGGAGCCTGGAAGCCTCATCCGAAGTCGTTTTCGCTCGGGCACCTGGCCCAACTCGTGTCCACAATGCCCGGCTGGGTCACATCCACTCTTCGTCAGACGGAGATCAACCTTGCCGGCTCGCCAGGCTACAGTTTGGAGACTACAGAGGCTTTGCTCAAGCAGTTCGACAAGCATGTGCGCGAGGCTCGCGAGGCATTCGAATCATCGACAGATGCGGACTTCCAGGTGCCATGGTTTCTCAAACACGGTGACCAGGTTCTCCTCACGGCACCCCGGGGAGCCGCTGTGCGATCGCACATCAATCACCTTATCCACCATCGGGGTCAGCTCAGCGTGTATCTGCGACTGAACGATGTGCCGCTTCCGTCAATCTATGGTCCGACAGCCGACGAGCGCTGGTGAGTAGGATCGCCGCAATAAACGGAGTTGACGGTTAAATGAAGACCAAGGTTGTCGTAACAGGCGTCGGACCCGTGAGCGCGATCGGCAGCGGACGCAACGAGTTCTGGTCCGCGCTCACGAATGGGCAGCACGGCTTCGGGCCTGTCACTTTCTGCGACGCGTCGCTTTCGCCGTCGAAGATCGCAGCGGAGGTGAAGAACTTCCGGCTGGATGACTACATCACCCACGGCGACATCATGGCGCGCCGTACGCCGCGTGGAGTCCAGCTCGCCCTGGCCGCGAGCGTCCTGGCGCTGCACGACGCCGAAATCGACCTGGATGCCTGCGACCCGGACCGGCTTGGAGTCTTTGTCGGCACATCCATCGGCAATCTCGACGTCATCATGTCGCTGAAGAACCGCCAGTCCGCATCCGCGCCTGTGCCGCCACACGCGGCCTTCCACTGCTTCAGCCACTCTGCCGCGTGTGTGCTGTCCAGCTTCTTCAACATCCGGGGCCCGATACATACGACGACGTCAGGATGCAATTCGGGAATCGACGCGCTTGGGCAGTCCGCCCGTCTGATCCAGGCAGGCGCAGTCGATGCCATGCTCGTAGTGGGCTCGGACTGCGAGCTGGTTCCTGAGGTCTTCCTCGCGCTCAATGCATCGGGGTCACTCGCCACACGTTATAATGACGACCCCGGAAAAGCCTCGCGTCCCTTCGACCGGGCCCGCAACGGCAACGTTATCGGGGAGGGCGCGGCAGCGCTGCTGCTCGAATCGGAGGAGCACGCCGTGCGGCGCGGCGCTCGCACGTACGCCCGGCTCGCCGGTTATCACGTCGCGTCCGCGGGCCAGAACCGGCAGTACAGCCATGATTCACCTGAGCTCGACACGCGGCCCAGTGTACGCGCCATGCGCGCCGCGATTAAGGAGGCCGGCTGGAACACCGAAGACGTGGACCTCGTGAATGCCAACGGTTCGTCATCCGTGCTGTACGACCGGCTGGAGGGCATGGCGCTGACCGAGCTCTTCGGTGAGGCGCTGCCACTCGTGCGGATCCACTCCCAGAAGTCAATGCTCGGCCAGCATGGGGCCGGCTCGTCCGCGCTGCAGGCGGTGGCAGCGTGCCTGACCATTCGTCGTGGGGTAGTCCCCCCAACCATCAACTACGACGATCCCGATCCCGCTTGCGGAGCGCTCCGCATTGACACCAGCGCCGAACTTTTCGCACCCGAGCGGGTGCTGGTGCACGCGATTGGGCTGGGAGGCTTCTACTACTCGGCGGCTGCGTTTGAGGGCGAGCCGGAAACGGGACGGCACACGGGAATGTTGCAGGTGCGTTGGAGCGAGGGACACAATCCAAAGTTTCCTCCAACTGAAGATTTCACGCGGCCGCTCATTCCGTGGAGTCCGCGGCAGGATGCCTGACTTCCGCCCAAACCCGCTTCTCCGCGATCCGAGGCAAGGTGTTGCTCTGAAACGGGGAGGAACCTTGACGGCCGAGGCGATGGCGAGGTTCAAGGGGACTATCGTAGTCGCTCGAGTTTCGGCGGTCGACGTCCGTGCCGCACCGCGCCGGCAACGGACGCATACTCCAACTCCCGCCCTTCCCTTGCCATCCTGAGTAGAAGTCCGCCGCGGCTCATGTCGCCACGGCCTACGAATTCGACGGGAAATACAAGCCGCTTGCCGAAAACTTCTATCAGGGCGTCGACGTACTTGCCGGTGGCAATGCTTCCAAGCAGGACGACCAAGGCGTCGGAACCGATCGACTGCCCGAGCCCTGCAATGTCGCGACGCAACGGTTCCACGTACCGTGCATCGCCGGCAGCGATATCAACGCCGGCGAATTCCACGAGATCGGCAGGTCCAATGCGCTGCTCCGGCGCAAGAAGACCGCGGCTGGTGGTAATGACCATGATGGGAACGATCTCACCGATCTGATTCGCGAATGTGCGTGCGTAGGTGAGCTTCCCACGGAAGTACAACCCGCTGAGGAAGCTGAACACCTCTCCGAGCGGCGCTCCATCCGGCTGCCGGAGCTGCCGGGCAAGAGCGAAGTCAGCCCGTGGGCTTAGAAGAAGCGCTGCCCTCTTTCCGTCGCAGCGGGCGGGAGACAGAAGATAAACTCTCCTGAGTGGCATGGTACGTCTGCATCTAAGGGGTGGCGGGGATGCGAGCGGGACATACGTGATACGTGGTAGGTGATGCGTGGTGCCTGATACGTGATAGTGATACGTGATACGTGTGAGAGCCAGGCAAATTAGGTTGCGCGCTTGTTTCGCTCTCGCGTGCGCGCCACGGCCATGACTCCTACTGCCATGCGATTGAAGCCACGCCCTTCTCCCGCTATTCCCGACTCCGACCAGGGAAGAATCCTGGTCGGTTGCGCTGGGTGGACAATCCCGGCCCGCGTTGCGGACCGCTTCGCAACTACGGGAAGTCACCTGGAGCGCTACGCGGACGTGCTCCCCTCAGTGGAAATAAATTCGTCCTTCCATCGTTCACATCGCCCTGGCACCTACGCCCGATGGGCCGCTAGCGTGCCCTCTCATTTTCGTTTTTCGGTGAAGGCGCCGAAGACCATAACGCACATGCTCAAGTTGAGAGGAGTGGTGCAGGCTCTGGAGCACTTTCTGTCGGAAGTGGCGTCTTTGGGGCCGAAGCTTGGATGTCTACTTATTCAGCTTCCACCGAGCCTCGCCTTTGATCCCACGGTAGCTGCTGTTTTTTTTGGGGAGCTCCGTCGCTGGTTCAATGGCACGGTCGCGTGTGAGCCACGTCATTCAACCTGGTTCGACGGTCCTGCGGATTCGCTTCTGCGCGATGCCCATGTTGCGCGAGTTGCGGCTGATCCTGCGGTGGTACCATCGGCCGCGGAACCGGGCGGGTGGCCCGGTGCCCTGTATTACCGGCTGCATGGCTCTCCAAAAATGTACTATTCCGCATATTCCGACGATTATCTCCACGGGTTGGCGGAGCGCTTAAGAACAGAGGCGTCCGCTGGAAGGCCCGTATGGTGCATGTTCGACACCACGGCTGGGGGCATGGCAATGTCCAATGCTCTTGGGCTTTTCGAACAATTGAAGAATGCCTCACCCCAACCGGACTTCGGCACTTCACACAATGTTCCTCCTGATAATCTCCCCGAAACGCTTGCAACCGGTTATATTTCATAGAAGTAACGCGCACACAACAGGAGCGATAATGACCCGAACTCTTCCCGTCGCACGCACCGAATTCATCCAGGCGATGAGCCGTGACACCGTGCAGACCGAGCGGCCGCGCTTCGTCGCCGTTCTGGACGCCATGATCGCATGGAGCCTCGCTCGCCCCGATCTCCTGAAATTCCGCGCCGACGATTCTCACCGCGGAGTGGTAAGCTTTGAGCGCATTGGTTCCAGGGTGGTCTTCTGGTCCGCCTATACGAAGAGGGAGGACTGGCCCAAGCTGGAGCTTCTGCCACAGGCGTCACGGTGTCTCACCCCTGACGAGCGAGCAACGGCAACTGATGCGCTTAACGCAAGCTCAAGCGCGCAGATCACCAAGGACGACAAGCTCCGCATTGGCTTCGGTGCCCTGAAGAACGTCGAGGCACGTGGCGCCGTCCTCTCTATGATGGAGAAACTGCTGCTGGTGACGTGACCGCCCGCGGTCGTGCAGCGGGAAATACGGGCTAGCGGACTGAATCCGAAATGAGGGTTGCAGTGTCCGCGCTGAGCGTCGCCGCTGGAGTAGCGACGCTCTTTCTGTTGAGCCCCTTCCTGTCACGCGGCCTGCTGGTCTTCTCCGTGGTTGGGGTCGTCGTTTTGACTGGTTGGGCGCTCCGAGCATTCTGGGCGCGCGAGCTTCGAGGACCAGCTATCTGGCGCGGTTTGTTGACCGCCGTAATCTCAGGCATCCTCATGGCGGTGGCATATCTCTGGCTAACGGAGCGACTGCTTGCCCCGCCACCGCCATTACGCGACGGAATTCGGGTAGCGACACCGCAGGGGGAACGGGCGCACCGAGTTTAGCGCACTACGATCGTCACAGCGTCCCGCGGCTTCGCAACAAATTCAATTGCGCCGTTGGTGACACTGGCCTGCTCGCCCGGAGTTTCATCCAGCCGAGCAATGCGCGCCTCGCGCACCGCAGTACCAATCCGCCAAAGTCCGCGCACTTCTTTCTCGAGCAGGTTCACGCATCGAAGCACCGTCCACTCGGCATCCTCGCTCTCCTTGCAGGTGGAGAATGCAAGCCCCTCCCCTTCGAGCGTTACGCCCGCCACTTCAGGCGGAATCGCCAGCGCCTGCCGGAGTGTCCTTCCCGAGAGTGGCAGGAGCACATCGTCAGCTACCCGCTCGATCTCCGCGATTGTCGAGTCGTCACGGGGACCATGCAGGAGAATAGCGAATTGCGCCTCGAAGTTTCCGAGACACTGCGCCCGTGGCGTCGGTACGGGCCATCCAGCGTGCCCGGGTCGCTCCGGCAGATCATTCCGTGACAGCTCCCCAACCGCGCGCACAAGCGTGACCAGGACATCGCCATCCGCTGTCGCCTCGTATTCCGCGAGTCCATCCGAGTAGATGGTGGCGCCGCGTCCGACACTGGAAATGGTGACGTAACGGGCCAGTGGAGCAGTAGGAGGCGGTTCCTCCGCGTACATCGCCTCGGATGAAACTACTGTCGGTTCGCGAAGAACCGCACCGAAAGCGGCGTCTGCGTGAACCTGTCCGTCAATGATGCCCGAGGCGAATCTTACGCGTAAGCGATGGTCTCGCGCATCGTTCCTCCCACGCAGACCTACGCGCAAAAAAGAGGCGCCCGCGTCAAGAGTGAGGGTAACTGTGAGCGCATGCGGGTCGGCGGAGGCACTGCGCCCCATCCGTGACGTTGTGGATGGTACGTCCATGAAGTACCCGACTTCCATCTCGCACCGCAACGGCCCCCTCTGTGTGATTTTCGCACCGAGAAACCTCACTTCCCGGATTTCAGGCTGGATCGGCGAGAAGGTGTACAGATCACCGGCGTCGCCAAGATCTTCAAAGCCTATTAGGGACGAAATCGATGCTTCCGTCCTGAACGACTGCACGCTTACGGCGCCTCCCGCATCGACCGCGACACGCAGCGCGTCATTTCGCAGCCAGTGCTCTCCAGCCTCGACGTGCGGATGAGCCAGTTCCTGCACGGCTGCACTTTTGGTGATGCCTAGAGCGCGGATTCCGTAGCCAGGTACTGGTTGCAGCCAGGCGGCCAGGCGCACCGCTTGCACGATGTCGGCGCGCGGATAGTGCCTGGGCGATTCCACCAGCTCATGCCGTACCGATTGCCCGAGCAGTTGGAATGGGACCCCGTCAGCCAACGACCAGAGCTGCGGAGTCATTGGGGTTTCCCGACGCGCATGCGCCGAAGCTGGTCCAACCAAAACATGCTCGCGAAAGGTCAGCACCTCCAGCTCGGCTACTCCCCCCCTCGCACGCGCCACCGAATTTCGCACGAGGACCAGCGGGTGCCATTGGTCAGGCGGAGTTGTGCGCGCGGCAGCGTTATCGTGCCCGATCAAGTCGAGCAAGGAATCATCCAGAATTCCATCTGCCTGCGACTCTGTGTCATCCAGGCGCGCCTCCATGGCGCGTGCCACATCGTCTGTTGAGCAGGCGCACAGCGTGTCGTGCGGATGACAGAGCAGTAACGTCTTCCATGCGGCCTGCACCAGATGTCGGCGCGAAAATCCCCCAGCTCGCTGCGAGAGCAAGGACCACGGCTCTGCCTCGCGTGTGAGCGCGCGTTCCACCTGCGCGTTGCGGCGCTTGAGCTGCGCGCGCGAGGCGAAAGTGCCTTGCAGCGCCCAGGTGTGCCCATACGAGCTCAGGAGCTCGCCACGGATGTCGGGAACCGGCATATCC
>JBPCJT010000350.1:0-11564 GCA_051005015.1 Gemmatimonadaceae bacterium
TCGTCGCCCTCAGCGGCGGCCGTGACAGCACCTACGGCCTGCATTACATCAAAAACGAGCTCGGTATGAACCCGGTGGCATTCACCTACGACTGGGGAATGGTGACCGACCTTGCTCGTCGCAATCAGGCTCGCATCTGCGGTGCGCTCGGCATCGAGCACATTGTGCGCTCGGCGGACATCGCTGTGAAGCGCAGGTATATACGCAAGAACATCGAGGCGTGGCTCCGGTGTCCCGATCTGGGAATGGTGACGCTCTTCACAGCGGGCGACAAGGAGTTCTATCGTCATGCGCGAGAGCTACGGAAGGAGACTGGGATAGAACTCGTGGTCTTCTGCGCTGGCAACATGATCGAGGATACGCCTTACAAGACAGGTCTCTGCGGCATTGAGGAAGACGATCACGCGATGACGCTCACCGGGCTCTCGCTTCGCAACAAGACGGCGCTCGCGTGGTATTACATGAGGAGTTTTCTCCGCAACCCCGCATACTTCAACGAATCGCTGTGGGATACGCTGTATGCGTATTGGTGCACCTTCATGGTGAAGGATGATTTTCTGTATCTGTATCATTACCTGCCGTGGGACGAGGAGACCATCGTATCGACAATACGCGACCAATACGATTGGGAGGGAGCGACTGACACGACAACTACCTGGCGTATCGGTGACGGCTCAGCTGCATTCTACAATTACATCTATGGGGTGATGGCCGGATGGTCGGAGGACGAGGTGATGCTCAGCAACCAGATTCGGGAGGGACACTTTTCGCGCGAGGAAGCTCTTGCGCGCGCCAGAGAGTACTCCCGGCCGCGGCACCCCTCCATTCGTGAATATGCTCAACTCGTCGGCTTCAACTGTGAAGAGGCGCTGAGCATCATCAACGCCGCCCCGAAGCGGTATTGATATGCAAGGGTTGACGCTTTCGATCCTCATTCCGTGTTTCAACGAAGCACCGTGCATAGATCGCACACTTGATGCAATCGAGGCGCTTCGCCCCGCTCTGTCCGTCTCCGGCATCGGCATCGAAGTCGTTGCAGTGGACGACGGCTCCAGAGATGGCACGTACGAGCGCCTCACCGGGAGAGCAACCCGGAGTCTGGTTCCCATCGTCACCGTGCGGCATGAACGCAACAAGGGTAAGGGGGCAGCCATCCGCACGGCGCGGGAGCATGTCTCCGGTGACCTGGTGATATTTCAGGACGCGGACATGGAGCTCGATCCGGCGGAGATTCCACGCGTCATCGCGCCGCTGGTGGCCGGTCATGCGGACGCAGTACTCGGCTCGCGCTTCAAGTACCCACGAGGCGCTGCGAGCGGCTTCTCGTGGCACCGCCTGGGGAATCGTGCACTGACGTGGCTGTCAAACGCTTTCACTGGTCTGCGGATCACCGATATGGAGACGGGCTACAAGGCGTTCTCCTCATCCGTGTTTCATTCCCTGCACCTCACCAGCGATCGATTCGGCATGGAGCCGGAGATAGTCGCGCGCTTGGCGCAGATGCAGGCGCGAGTGGTAGAAGTGCCCGTTGCCTACAGCGGCCGGAGCTACGCCGACGGCAAGAAGATCACGTGGCGGGACGGATTAGCGGCAATCGTGCACATCGTGCGTGCATGGTTGTCTGGATCGTCCCAGCCGGTTCTCCCGTCGACGGCGAGGCTTCGCCCGAAACCACACGCGTCCTACCGAATCCTGATACCACGAAACGCTTCGAGCACGCGAAGCGTTTCCGCTCCAGGCGCCCATACACCTCCGTCCGAGAGACGCGCTATCTGATTGAGCGATAGTAGCCGCACGAGCGAGTCAGGAGCAATCATGTACGGGTTGATTTCATCGAAGACAATAACCAAACCGTTGCGCCGCACCAGCGTATCGCCGAACGCAAGCGCGAGTGCGGTGTCGATCGGTTGTGGGTAGGGATCCCGCCAGGAGGCTCCAAGGCGGAAGGGAAGAGCCCTTGCATCAGAGCCGGCATTCCATATGAGAGCGCCGAAATCATTCGAGAAAACCGAGCGAGAGCGCGCATTCTCCCGCGTCCAGCGTACCAGCGGCGAGCTTTTCATAGCGAGGCTCGACACCCCTATGCCTTCCTGCAGTGCGGATTGCACCAGTCGCGCGTTCAGGGTAATCGCAAGCGAGAGCCAAACGCAGATTCCCGTCACAATTATGCCGCGCATCAGCCGCGGCCTGTTCGGCCACCACGCCCCAAGCACCGTGACAAATCCGAGGACTCCGATCACCATCAAGGGCGCCAGAATGCGAGCGTCGAATGTCAACCATGGGTCGACGAGTCTCGCGAGGAGGAGAATGGTGATATACGACCCGGCCAATATCCCAGATGCGCCCCAGAGACGTCCGCGCTCCTGGTTAGGGGAGTTTGCCGCGCGCGCGGCCACGTTACGCCCACCTGCCATGTGAAGCAGCATGACCGATATCGCTGTCACCACGAAAGCGAGCATTGCTGTACGATATCTGGCATCGGTGAGATGGACGCTCACCAACGGGATAAGCCAGTCGAAAAAGCTGTCGAACCCATCGTACAGAGAGGACCCAAAGCCCTTCCAAAGCGATCTTCGCGGTCCGCCAAGAAGGAGCATTGGAAACGGGTCACCAACAAACTCACTCTCTCCGCCGTGGGCGCGGCTGCTGACGATCCTGGTCCGTATCATCCAGGCGGCGAGCACGATAGCGCTTGGCGCGAATACGATTGCCGCGCGTTTCAGCCGCTCGCGCCACTTCCCCGGTTGCAACAGCGTCCAGAGCACAGCGGCCAGCGTGGCGCCGGCGCCGGCAAAGCGTATGAGGAGAGCGACAGCACTGGCGAGCCCAGCAAGCCAGGGGCGGCCCGGCGAACGAACCATGGCCATGAGAGTGAGGAAGAATGCCGCAAAGAATAGCGGCTCGCTGAACACGTACATGTGCGAGTACAAGACGGCGGGACTGGAAAGAATCATCACCGCTGCCAGAATGCCGATCGCCGGACCACCGGCCGATCCCGCCAACAAAACGGCAACCACCACTGTGACGAAAGCGCTCACTGCCTGAATTGCCCGGGCGCTCTCGACCGGCGAGGCGTTAAGCGCTAGCGGCACCGCGATAGCCGCGGGATAACCGGGCGGGAATCCGGCGTAGGGGATTGTATCGGCGGGCACTTCCCACTCGAGCATGCTGGGCGAGCGCATGTCTCCCGTACGAATGAGGGATTGGGCCGCGCTCAGATAGGAGATAGAGTCGGGTGAGATCCCGGGCCCGGCGCCTGAGGTCACGAACAGCATCAGGAGACATGCGGCCGCACCACTGCCAAGCGCGGCCAGACTTGTGGGTGAGAGGTGCACTACGCGAGAATCCTAGCCGTTGAGCGCGCGCATGAGGTCCATCTTAAAGCGATTTGGCCAATGGCGGAATCTCCAACGAAGAACCAGCGCACGACCCTTGCAAAAGTATCAGTCGTACCGCCTAATAAACTCGCTGCGCGAGAGCCGCGCCGCCAAAATGTGATACTCGTCACGCTGAGCTCAAACAATGGATGATCTGGATCGCCTGTACAATCGCCTCTTAGAGAACATTCGCTCCAGCTATCCCGAGTACATGTCCCGCCCCTTCGAGGTGTCGGAGCTGTATCAGACGCTTGTACCGTACCGGCATAACCGCCGCGAGCTCAAGATCGATACGAACGGTGACTACGAGATCGCGCTCTTGCGTCTCCTTGCGGGCGAGCGCGGCTACCTTGAAGGGGAGCCGGCGATGCATGACATGATCAAGCGAGAGCTCGCCACACCGAACCCCAATTCAGCAATCTTCGGGGCTAGGAAATTCAATCGCCCCCGTGGGAGTATGCGGTGCGCCGCGGAGGGCGGCAAACCGACCCGCGCGCGACGGCTCGCGCCAAGCCCGGGCCAAGCGACCAGCTCGCGGGCGCGCTCAACTGCTACAGGGACTCAGCCACTGAGGGGGTATGGCGTACCCGGCCGGGGCTCAACAAGCTCGCCGCGCTCCAGCTCGGGACCGCCTCGGCCCGGGTAGGTCAGGCGGTCTTCCAGGCCACCCGGCTCGACGGTAGCGAGTTCTCCTTCCTGTTCGTGGGAGGGAAGATGTACGAGTACCTCTGGCCCACGGTGGAGTACGTCGACCGCACGCCCTCGGCTGGCTCGACCGCGCCGGTCGGGTTCACGATTCACCCCACGAACCGAATCTACTGCGTCATGTTCGCGGACTACATGATCGTGAGCGACGGCGCGAACCGGCCATGGAAGTACGACCCGCAGACCCGGATCGCGACCTATCTGACCGACGTCGCGTTCGTGCTCTTCGGCCCGCCATGGGTCTACTACTCCAAGCTCTTCGGCATCAAGGCGCTCGAGCGCAACGTCCTGGTCTGGTCGGAGGAGCTGGCCCCGGACATAGGCTACGAGAACGCCTTGTACAACAACCGCTGGATACTGGGCCAGACCTCACAGGACCCGCTCGAGGTCGGCTACGGCACGAACACGCAGATCTATCTCTTCAGGAACGTGACCGCGCTGGGGATCTCAGGCGCGGTGACCGAGGAGTTCCAGACCCAGGGCACAGCGGACGACTACCCGACCGGGATAGCCAAGAACGCCGGTGCCTCGCTGATCAAGGACGAGGGCGATCTGTTCTTCCTCGACACGCTCTTCCGTCCCACCAAGATCGGGCCGGGCGATCAGTTCCTGCCGCTCTGGCAGTCGATCTGGGACACCGTGAAGGGCTTCGATACCGCAGCCGGTGCGCTGGTCTCCGCGCTCTCGCTGCCGGACAACGTTCCCACGTGGTACTGAGTGAGAGCCTGCTACGACAGCTTTACGCGGGCGAGAAGCGTCCGGAATCTTGGATCGGAGCGAAGCGGATCGAAGCGAGGGTCGGATCGCAGGATGCCGGGCATGAGGTGGGCGTCCACAGCGCGGTTCAGCCACACGAAGGCTCGATCCTCGTTTCCCAGCGCTGCATACGCCCATGCAATCTCCACTGCCGCGGTGTATTCGAGACCATATCTGCGGGCGCCGTAGATCAGATCGCGACGTTCGAGGCGCTGAAGCAACGAGTCTGCTTCGGTTTTCCGCCCGGCCAGCGCATAGGTGTATGCCATCTCCGTTCCGGCCTGCTCGCCGGCGAGTTGTAACACCTTCCTGAATTCGGACTCGGCGTCGTCGTATCTCTTGTCGGCCAGATAGGCCCATGCCAACTCGCGGTGCGCCCGGATGAAACCGGGATCCAGTTCTACTGTCCGTTGTCCCTGGACGATCGCGTGGGAGTAACGGCGAGCGAGGTGATACATCTGGCCCAGCTGCGTATTGATGATC
This sequence comes from Gemmatimonadaceae bacterium, assembly GCA_051005015.1. Lineage (GTDB taxonomy): Bacteria > Gemmatimonadota > Gemmatimonadetes > Gemmatimonadales > Gemmatimonadaceae > JACMME01. The sequence continues at coordinate 5,322 of JBPCJT010000350.1, forward strand.
AATGACAACGGGTCGAGTCGTTGAGCGATCGTCAGTTCCCTGATGGCACCGGCCGTATCCCCCTGCATCGCGAAATAGAGAAGTCCATACCAGTGATGCGCCGTGGCGTAACCGGAATCGAGCGCGATGGCGCGCCGGAATTCTCGCGCTGAGGTTTCCCAGTCGTGATCGGTTTGCGCCGTCGCGTTTCCCAGGGCCGCGTGGGGCTCCGCCAGAGAGCTGTCGAGCGCGAGCGCGCGGCGGGCCGCGCTCTTCGAGGTGGCAAATGCTTCGGGGCCCGACACGTTCGCATAGGAGGGCAACACGCCGTAGACGACGGCGAGACCCGAGTACGCGAGAGCGTTTGAAGAATCACGTGTCGGCGCTTCCTTGAAAAAGCCAATCGCCTTGGTGAGCCCCTCGCTCGTCCGGCGGTTCCAGAAATAGCGGCCCTTGAGGTAGAGATTGTACGCCTCGATGTCATTCGTCTGGCGCGCAACAGCCGAAGCCACGGGAGTCCCAAGCTTCAGCCGAAGCGCGTTCGCGATCGCCCGTGCGAGTTCATCCTGCACCGCGAAGATGTCCGTCTGGTCGCGATTGTAGTCGTCCGACCAGATCTGGTAACCGTCCGCTGCACTCACGAGCTGCGCGGTCACGCGGAGCTTGTTACCCGCCCTCCGCACGCTTCCCTCGAGAATTGCGCCTACGTTCAGCTTCTGGCCGATCTCGCGAACATCCGCGCTCCCGTTCCTGAATGAAAAAGCCGACGTCCGCGCGGCAACCCGCAGTCCATCGATCCTCGAGAGCGCCGTCGTGAGCTCCTCCGCGATCCCGTCGCTGAAGTATTCCTGGTCCTTGCCAGGACTCATGTCGGCGAACGGCAGAACAGCGATCGAAGTGATCGTTCCAGCGGCCAGCTTCGCGGTGCCTGCCTCCCTCACGCGGCTGATTCCGAAGAGCGCGATCGAGGCGACGAAGGCAATTCCACCCGCGACCGGCAGCACGACTCTTCTGGAGCGATTACCGCGAGGGGGAGACGATGCTTCCAGATCCAATTGCCGGACGAGATCCTCCGCAGATTGCGGTCTCCGGCCAGGATTCTTCTCGAGGCAGCGCATCACGAGTGCATTGAGCCACGGCGAGCCGGCCCCCGCCTGAAGGGATAGAGGATGTTCCGTGATGTGCGCCGCGATCAACGCCTGTGCCGTCTTATGCTGAACAAAAGGATGCTTCCCGGCGAGAAGCTCGTATGCCATCACGCCCCACGCGTAGATGTCGGCGCGACCGTCGACATCGTCCCCCGCTGCCTGTTCGGGCGCCATGTACGCAGGAGTGCCGAGAGAAGTGCCCGTCCCGGTAAGAGCCATCTCGGGCGCGTGCGTCCTCGAGGCGTTGATCGCTTTGGCGACTCCGAAATCGGTTACCATCGCTGAGCCACGCGAGAGGAGAACGTTGTCAGGCTTGATGTCGCGGTGAACGATTCCGCGCTCATGTGCGTAGGCGACCGCGCTGGCGATCTCCCGCAGCATTCGCGTGATCTCTCCGACGGAGAACTTCTGCCCCATGCCAAGCCTCGTCCGAAGAGATTCGCCTTCCACTAGCGGCATGGTGAAATAGGGCAAACCCTGCGCATCGCCTGCGGAAAGAACGGGAACGATGTGAGGATGCTGAAGCCGCGCGGCGAGCATCACTTCGCGCCGGAAGCGCTCGACCGACACTGCGGCGGCGAGCTCAGGGAGGACTTTTACCACTACCTTCCGGCCAAGCGCATTCTCTTCGGCGACGAAGACACGCGACATTCCACCGCCGCCCAGCTCTCGTTCTATGGAGTAGGCATCGCCGAGCGTTTTCTGGAGCTGTTGCTGAAGCGGATCGGCAGTACGATCGTTGGACAAGCAGGCGCCTCCGGATTTCCGGTCAATAATGCCGGCAGGGAGTCATTGGCGCGAGTGGGGGCCGAAGCACTTTGTATGCTATCTGGTGCATGCGCTCGCAGCAGAAGCCAGGTCGCAAACCACGAGGGCGGACTTCCAGAGTGAAATCGGGAACGGATTCGACGGCACATGAAGCCGGCATCAGCAAGCGGCGCGGGCACCGGTGGCGAGCGTACATCGTGAAGCTCTCCCGCACGGTTTGCGATTACGAACGAGTTCCTCGAAAATCAGTCCCTTCCTGACTCCGCGAGGAACATCAATGAGGAAACAAGGTGGTGGCTACTGCTTCCTCTCGCCCCGGCACTCACCCTGCCGCATGGTGCTCATTCGGATCGATTGACAGGGATGCACGGTTTCACGGCATGAGTCTGCAATCCAAGGAGCTGATCGGAGGCGTGAGCGGCACGACCCGCACAGATTAAATGGTGTGGCGTTCAGCCTCCGAAAGCCGGCGGACGCCGAAGCTCAGCGCGCGTTTCCTGGCGCGCCTGACTGGAGCGCTGCGACCCGTTGCCGAACCGCCGTTACGTGCGGCTGAAGCTCACGGTCCGGGTTCTTCCAGAGCCCCAGGAAAGCCAGATAGTGAGTCATGGCTTTGCGCGAATTTCCCCTGGAGTCGTATAGCTCGCCGAGACGCCGGTGGAACGGCGCCAGATACCCGTCGTCCGGCCACGGGTCGCCCGTCGGTTGTGCGATGTAGCGTTCGAGCAGCATTATCGCAGTGTCCTGGATCATTGCCGCGTCATAGGCGCGAGCGACGAGGCCGAGGTAGCATTTAATGCACGAGTGCACCGGTCCGTCGGGAAGCTGATCCCCAAGCTTGAATTCCTCGATAGCGTCATGCGGACGTTTCTCCGCCAGCGCTATCTCGCCAAGCGCGTTCCGGCGAGCCGGTGTCTGCACGCGGATGAGAGCTGAATCCTTTACTTCCGCCTCGTACTGGGCGAGCACGGCGCGCGCGCGATCTGGGCGACCAGCAAACGCGTAGAGCTCGGCCACTTCAAAGTACGGGCGCTGCTGAACGGGTTGCTGTTGGATTGGAGATCCGGCCAGAATGGAGTCGAGTAGCCGTACTCCGCGCGCAGGCTGGCCCCTGTACCAGATGTCCATCCAGGGCATCCCTAAAGCGAGCCTGTATGGACCCCGATCGATTCCACGCGCTACATCGGCTGCTGCGGTCTCACGCGCCACGCGATCGGCCTCGTTGAGACGCCCTTGCATCGCCTTTAGTGCCATTAGTATCCAGCCCGCCGCCGACCTGTTCCCCGGCTCCGGGTCGTGTGCGCGGAGCTGGACCAGTCGCTTCTCGAGAGAATCGAATTCCTGTCGTGCCAGGAGCATGTAGACGTCCATCATCCTGATCGCGGCGTGATTCGGAAAAGCGGCGCGAGCAAGCGTCATCGTGGATTCGGCTGCGGAGAAGTTTCCCTGTTGGAGCTGCAACTCCTGCAAATTCGTGTATATGTTCGCCGGGGCCGCTCCAGCCCTGATGGACCGCAGATACAGGGCTTCCGCTCCGGCGAACTGCCGGCGTTGGCGAAGCAGATTTCCGAAATTGTTCAGCGCGACGCTATTCAGTGAATCGATGTCGAGCAGCGACTCGTAGGCGGCTGCCGCACGCTGGCGATCGCGTCCCGGGCCAAATCCGAAATAGCCGGCAATCGTCTGATATCGCTCGACATCGGTGAGCCGGTCACGATGCTGGTAGGCCCGCGCCAGCGCCCAGTCACGCTTGTCGCGGGGCATTTCGGAATTGACGTAGGTGATGCCAAGCTTGCGGTACGCGGCGGCAAAAGCGGTGTCGATCGCTACAGCTTCGAGAAAGAGCCCGGCAGCTTTCAACATGTCGCCCTCGACGTCGAACGCGCGCATCCCCGCCGCGTACTTGCGCAGCGCTTCCAGCGACGGCGTCGTCACCTGCTCGAGCGGGGGGTTGGCGCGCACTGTCTTGAGCGACTCGCCGATCTTTCCACGAAGCTCTCCGGAGAGCTTGTCCAGCGTTGAAATGAGCTCCGCCGGACCGTCAATGGATTCGCGAAAGGAAGCGAGCTCGTCGCCGCTTGCAGCAGCGATCAAACGTACCGTAACGACATAGCCCTTGCCGAGCGGAGTGACGGCGCCGTCCACGATAGCCTTGATCCCTTCGCGCGCCGCGATCTCGCGAGCGAGCGCGAGATCGACGCGAGTCGTTCGGGGCCGCTGCATCCGCACCAGCGCGTCGGCTACGCTGCTGGACGACACGACGGAGACGACGGATGATTGACCGAGGTCCGTACGCATCGCCTCTGTAACGATGCTGCTCAGGGATGAATCGCCACCGTTGCCGCGGAAGTCGGTGACGAGCAACCGGTCCTTGCTGGTGAGCTTACCTGCCGCCAGAAGCGATCCGACTGGCCCGACTCCGAGCGCGCGCATGAGCATGAAAGCCCCGACCAGTATTATGAACGCGCCGAGCGCAACGGTGCCACCCGTCAGTGTCCTGCGCCAGCTCACCCACGGGCTGGCTTTCACCGCGAGCTTCGTCATTGTCGACTGCGACGCCGGCGAGCCTCGCGGGGTAAGCGCGGCCATGGTCATCGCCTGGTAAGTACTGTGGTGGACGAAAGCGGTGAAGAGAATTACAGGAAGGCCGAGCGCCATCACGATGAGAGCGCCCGGGAAGACCCAGTCTGGCAGGCCGATCGACAGCATGGCGGCTCGCGCCAGAATCGTCACTGCCACGAACGCAGCGGCATATGCCGCGAGCACTGTTCCGAGCTTGCGACGTCCCCCAAGAAGGATCGCCGGCATCGCCGGATGTCCTCCGCCGCTGGTAATCGTCTCGAGAACACGTACCAGGTCGGCAGCGGACTGCGGACGGTTGTCAGCATCCTTCTCCAGGCACTTCATGACGAGCTGCGCGAGCAGCGGCGGAGCGTCGGCGCGGACTTCCTCTACGGGCTGAGGCCGCTCGCCCATTTGCGCGGCGAGAAGCTTCTGTGGCGTGCGTCCGTGGAATGGCGGGTGACCCACGAGCATCTCATACGCCATGACGCCGTAGGCGTAAATGTCCGCGCGATGGTCGGTATCCGGATCTGCCGCTGCCTGTTCCGGGGCCATGTATGCAGGCGTTCCGAGCGATGTTCCCACCTGCGTCAGCGTGCCACCCGGCGCCGAGGTCTTCGAGGCGGAAAGGGCTTTCGCGACGCCGAAATCGGTGACGACCGCCGAGCCGCCAGTAAGGAGCACGTTGTCCGGCTTGATGTCACGATGCACGACGCCGTGCTCATGCGCGTATGCGAGGGCCTTCGCGACGTCCCGGAGAATGCCGATCGCTTCGGTCAAACCGAGAGGACCGCCCCTGGCGAGGCGTCCGCGCAGGGAATGTCCATCCACGAACGGCATCGTGTAGTAGGGCAGTCCGTTCGTTTCTCCCGCGGCGTGCACCGGGACGATGTGTGGGTGCTGCAGCCCCGCCGCGAGCGCGATCTCCCGCTTGAAGCGCTCTACGCTCATACCCTCGGTGAGCTCCGGGGGGAGAACCTTTACGACCACCTTGCGTCCAAGGGCGGTCTCGGTCGCGACGAAGACGCGCGACATCCCGCCCCCACCGAGCTCGCGCTCGAGCTGGTATGCGTGTCCGAGGGTGGACTGAAGCTGGTCGCGGAGATCGGTCGTCATGGGAGTATCAAACTTACCCCTGGAGACATGACCGGGCCAGACTTCCAACGGAGTCTGTCGGCACGTCTGGCTAATCTTCCGTCACGAACGTGGAGCGCTCCGGCCGCCCCGCCCTCGGGTGCGCCGAGCAGGTTTCCTGACTGCCGTGGCTATTACATTTGGCCAACGGTGCGGCTAAATCCTCAAGCCGGCTCTGGGTAGGGGACCCCAACCTCGGGATAGCCGGGCTGCTGCAGTCGCTCAAGACCGGGGAGTTCGCCCGATCCGTCGAGGGGGTCGAAGCCAACTGGTGGGATATTATCCATACGGGCCATGGCTACCAAAAGATACGGCTCCTAATGGCCCAACGAAGGGGCGCTTTTGTTTGGGTACCCACCGGGCACCCACGAGACGCCTTTTTAGTAGCCGCCTGTCGGATACAGCTCTTCCTGGTACTACGGCAACTTCGTTACATGACTATCCTCCACTGTCTTGCAAATGAAAAATATCTGGCACTTCTTTAGGATGAGAACATGAAAAAGTCGGGCGCGAGCCAGGGCCAGTCGGCATCGGAGCTCATCTCGAAAAGAATCGCCGAACTCGGGGACTGGCGCGGGGAAACCCTCAGCAGAATGCGCCAGCTCATCAAGGAAGCAGACCCGGACGTCGTCGAGGAGTGGAAGTGGATGGG
>JBPCJT010000351.1:0-5502 GCA_051005015.1 Gemmatimonadaceae bacterium
AGATGCGGGCGGCCGAGTAGTGTACGGGCTGGTGGGATTCAAGAATCACGCGAAAACCACCCTGGTAGTGCGGCGGCAACACGGAATTATCCAGCGGTTCGTTCACATTGGAACGGGGAACTACAATTCGGCGAGCGCGCGGCTGTACACGGATTTGAGTTTTTTCACCTCGGACGCGGACATCGGTGCCGACGTGGCGGACCTCTTCAACGAGCTGACCGGCGCGTCGCGCCCCCCGCAACGCGCGTCGCGCCGCTGCCTGATCGCACCAACGCACATGCTGGACGAGCTCCTGCGCCGCATAGAGCGGGAAGCCCAGCATGCAACGGCAGGACAGGAGGGGCATATCCGCATCAAGGTCAATGGCCTCTCCGACCCGAAAATAATTCGAGCTCTGTACGACGCTTCGCGTGCTGGAGTGGAAATCGATCTGATCGTTCGGGGTATCTGCACGCTGCGGCCCGGCGTGCGCGGCCTGTCGGACCACATTCGCGTTCGCAGCATATTAGGTAGGTTTCTCGAGCATTCGCGCATTTATCACTTCCATAACGGTGGCGTTCCCGAATATCTCATCGGCTCGGCGGACCTGCGCCCGCGAAACCTGCGTCGCAGGGTGGAGCTGCTGGTGCCCGTGACCGAACCAGCCTGCCGGTCCGAGCTCGAGCGGCTGCTGGATCTCTACGTGAACGATGCGAGCGCGTGGCAGCTCGCGCCGCACGGCGAGTACATTCAGCCGCGGGAAAGGGGGGGACTGTCCGCCCAGGAGTGCCTGATACGCGAAACCCAGAAATTGCCATCCTCGTGATGAAATGGCGTGTTGTAGCCGGGTGGCTTGGCGTGCTCGCGATTGGCAGCACGGGGTTCGGGCATGTCGCGTCTATCGGGCTGCTATTGAGTGGTATCGATCCTCGGGAGCCGGCCGGCGAATCAGCGCTGGGCCGCTACGACCTTTCGGGTGATCCATCCGGTCGGGTAGAGCTGCCAGGCAAGCTCACGGAGATATCGGGTCTCGCGGTTTCCGACGACGGACGCATGTTCGCGCACAACGACGAGCGATCGGTCATCTCCGAACTGGATGTGAACAGCGGGCAGATTGTGAAGTCATTCGCGCTTGGAGATCCCATCGTCCGAGGCGATTTCGAAGGCCTGGCGATCGCCGGTGGTCGCTTTTACATCGTCACCAGCGAAGGCATCATTTATGAAACCGGCGAAGGGACGGACGGCGAACGCGTTCCCTTCAAGCGCCACATTACCGGACTGGGGACGGAATGTGAGATCGAGGGACTGGCTTACGATCCGGCGTCCCGCACGCTGCTTCTGGCCTGCAAGGAGTGCCGAAACGGAGCCCTGTGCGATTGGGTGACGGTGTTTCGCTGGTCCATCGCGAAAAAAGCGGTTGCCAGGGCTGCGACGCTGCGTATTCCATTTCGCGTCGCGCGCGACGCCGGCCTGCGAGCCTTTAACCCGTCCGGTATCGAGCGTGATCCCAAAACGGGAAATTACCTGATTGTCTCCGCGCAGCAGCGCGCGATCATCGAGTTAACTGCGACGGGAAAGCTCGTCGCGTCGGTGAAGCTCGAGAAGCGGTGGCATCGGCAAAGCGAAGGAATCACGATCCTGCCGGATCTCACCCTGGTCGTAAGCGATGAGGGAAGAAAAAAGGAACGACCCGGATCAATGACGTTTTATGCCAGCCGAGGGAACGCGGGAGCTGGAAGCCGGTAGAAAACGGCTCACCGCACTTCCACCCCTATTCAAATATCCCGCTGGCTTCCCACCTCGCCGTCCTCAAACAGTCGCCGGCAACTGAAATGCCTTATGACGCAGGCGATTCGAGATCCGGGTCACTGTCTCGTTCTGCGTCCGGTGTGCCCCTCGAGCTTTATCTTCATCTGCAGGACTCCATGATTTCGCTGCGCACCTTCCTCGGGTCATTGATGACGCTGTAAAATTCATCGAAATAGCGGTGCGCACGCTTTACGTGCTCCCGGTCGAGTGGCTTGAGATCTGTATACAGAGCATATATGGCATCCTTTTTCTCGTTGAACGCCGCAAAAACCTTGGTAAAGTGCTCGGCGGGAGGGCAGTACCCCCTATAGACGCGCGTGGTCACGTTTCTGACCTGCACCTTGGGATCGGGCTTCGCGTACGGGGCAGCGATCGCTCCCGACCAGTCGAAGTCGAAGGCAATGGGAAACACCGCCTCAGTGTTCTGAATCAGCTCGATATTGTGGAGGCCGGGGATGGAATAGTCCGTATTTGCGGCGAAATACTGGAAAACCCCCACCATTGCGGTGTGATACGGATCCAGATCATCCACTACCGCGCCCTTGGCTTCGAAAATCTTGCCGCCCTGGCGCGCAGCCATGCGCTCTGGGGCTTCGATCAGGATCGCGTATCGCTGGGCGATCGGATTGCCGCCATCACCCTCCCCGTCCACGTAAGTAGCGCGAGCGAGCCGAACTCGATGCCCAATAGGGTTGAGCAGGTTGTAGGCCTTGTACAGGAGATACTCCTGCAAGAGGTTCTGCTCGTAAAGATCGTTGTCCTGGCAGTGGGTGGTGAGCTTTGGCTTATCCTCGCCAGCGAAGAGCGTTCCGGCCGTTGCGCCCTTGGGAAAATTCATGCGTATTGGCGGGAAAGCACAATTCTTCAAGCGCCAAATCCCGCGCGTTCTCACCTTGAGTGGAATGGTTACCGCTTTGCCATCTTGCCCGGTATACGCCAGCGTCGCCGCATGGTAGGGACGCTTTGTCCCTCGATTCTTGAACAGTGCGCGCAGGTTGGTTGTGAGCCGGAACTCGATCACCTCATCGCTGGCGAAGAGTACAGAGGAATCGGGAACGGCCTTGGCCGTATCCTGCGCCCGCGCCAGCGGCGTCAGTGCCAGAGCGATCAAGAAAAGCGATCCATATCGCATTGCGACCTCCCCTGTGGATACGTGATATGTGATACGTGATACGTGAGACGTGATGCTGAGACGTGATGCGTGATACGTGACGCGTGGTTACCTGACTCTGCCTCATCCCTGCAACCCATAAATCGCCAGATCACTTGAGCTCCACGTCAATCACACCCTCTGCATTCCTCAGCGACTCGACGAATTGCTCCCGGTCAACGCTCTTCCTCAGCTTAAGGCCGTACTCCACGTTGTGCGTTCCGTCCTCTTCGTGAACTATCCCTCCAAAGCGCCACCGCTTGATGTGCTCGTGACCAGCCAGGCCGGGCTCGACCAACCCGCGAACCCTGTCGGGATCCAGCGTTCGAATGCGCAGTAATCTGTCGTAGCCTGCATCGTCATCTTCAGCGACTTCGGCATCGTCGCGCTTGCGCCGGCGCCACGCCCGGTCCGCGAGGGCATCAAGCTGCTCCGGCGCCATGTTCGCGAGAATCTCGCTGTCCACGCGTGCCACGAATTCGCCGGTGCGATTCGCAATCGCGAGGGCGCGCTGCATGCGGCGCTGGGCCGCCGGACCAGCAAGTGCGGCGCTTCGCCCGAAATCGGCTTGCCACAGCCAGAGCGTAATCAGATTGAAGACCACCGACAACGCGGCGGCTACCGATAAATCGACACCGGCTGCGAGCCCGATTCCGGTGGCGAGGAAGATGTACACCGCGTCCTTGCTGTCCTCGAGGGTGTTTCGAAAGCGGACCGCCGCAACGATTCCAGCGAGACTGAATGCGAGCGGGAGGCTGTTTTTTACAAGCACGACGACACCGGCCACTACTAGCGGAAGCAGGACGAGAGTCTGTACGACGGATTGTTGATAGCCACGCTTCCGGCGCGTGAGGGTATAAAGCCACGCGACTGGTAGCGCGAGGAGCACGGCCGACACCATGGCAATCGCGGCCGGGATGCCAAGATGTGACTGCCCGTCGCCCTCCTCGCCCCGCCGGAAGGCATCCGCGGCGCTCACATCAGCGCCGCTGAAAAGCGTAGTCGACGAGTTCGCGAGAAAGAAAGGGATGCGGTCCCCGCCAAATCGCCAGAGGAGCGCAATAGCGGCACCGAGCAGCACATAGTAGGCGATGACGCGCAAGACGAGGTTGCTCCGCAACCCCCTGGCCCATTCTGTATCCGTTCGCGCGTGCACTCATTCACCTCCGGAAGAGCCCTCGGCGATTCTCGGGATCGATTATAAGCGATCCCCGCGAAGTGGAAAGGGGCGGGTGCGTGGGCGCCTGCGAAAGGAACCTTACGCTGCACCGCTACGCAGAGTCCGCACTTTCACATCGCGGGCCCCAGCAATACCGCGTTCAGCACTATCCTGTCTAGCGCGCGCCACCAACCGAGGAACATCGGCTCGTTCGCGAAGGGAAAGAAGTGGCCGTTACAGACCGGTTCCTCTACAACCAGCGCCGTGCCCTTCAGCAATCGTTCGGTGTTGTCGGGCCACGTGAATCCCGCTCGGTGGAGAAGTCCCGTGGATGGGAAGACGGCCACATTTGCACCCTCTTTCGACAACTTGAAGAAAGTACTACCGTTGAGCATGACGGTAAGCCGAGGGCGTTCATAACCGTGCGTCATCCAATGGGTTCGGTCGATGACGACGTCGAAGTGGCTTCCCGGCAGCGATGCCGGACGCGCATTGCTGGCCGAGGGACTGGTGACGGCGAGCAGGTCGTCAAATGTGCGGTCAGGCACTCGCTCGCGACGGCGTCCGGCCGCTAAGCCCGTGTCTGCCTTTGCCAGATCGCTTATCCCCGTCGTGTCGCGAACGGTGTCCGCACCCACCTGGCGCGCGCTTGTCAGGTTGACACTTTCGCGCGTTGCCCACGCCGACGCGCCCCCCATCGTGATGAACGTGCCTCCGCTTCTGACCCACGAGCGGATGCGGTCCGTACCGTCCTTGCCAAGCCTTGCGTCAATTGCGTCGGCGGATGCGTCGGGCACCATTATCACATTGAACATGCCGAGATTTCCACTCGACAGATAGCCGAGTGAAACCGGCGTGAACTTTATTCCATACCGACGCTCCAGAGTCCACCAGATCGCGCCATAGCCCGTCTGGCTCACACCGTCATCCCCGACGAGAGCTATGCGTGGTGCGGCAAGGCTCACGACAGCCTCCGACCCAATTCCGAATTGGGATGCGTCGGTAAAGGCGGTGTTCGCCCCGCGGACCTCCACGCCGCTTTCTCTGGCAAGACGGTCGAGCCGTTCATGCAGCGTTGTGTCGTTACGCGTCACGTGCACGACGTAAGTGCCGCGCGGCCAATGTCTGCCTCCACCCTCCAGCGGCTGTGTGGACACCGCCACCCTGAACCCTTGCGCGAGGAGGTGATACGCGAGACGCGAAGCTCCGTTGCGGTCTGGAGCGAACAGATATGCCGACCGCGCAGGCCTGCCTTCCACTATACCGCCCGGGATGTCGACCGCTAACAACTCCCCACCCACGCGACGCGCCTGCAGCTGAGCCTGTGGAAGCGCCGGCTCCTCGGCCGGGAGCGTCAGCAGATCGCCAGTTACCGGCGTCGCATCCTCGGTCCAGTATGCCTCGA
>JBPCJT010000352.1:0-7075 GCA_051005015.1 Gemmatimonadaceae bacterium
GCGGCATACCGTACGGCTGCAGAGCTTACGCGGTTCCCGAACGACGCCTCATCGTTCAACGCGTCGGCCGCACGCGCCTTCATGGCCGGCGGCAAACCCGATTCCGCGCGGACGATCTGGGCCGAGCTGGCCAGCGAGCCGGAAGGCTCCATGGTCTCGGAAGCGCGGGTCCGGCTGGGTGAGCTGACCGCGGTCCCGGTAACGACCGCCTCGACGCCGTAGAAGGGCAGGGCCGCTCGAGCTTGGCGGCCGGGGCATGCAGGATCCGCGATGGGCGCCAGCGCTGAAACAGCCGCCATGGCGGCCGAGTATCTGAAGTGGTTCATACCGGCGATGGCGCTGCAGTTCGCCCTCGTCGCAATGGGGTCGGCGCGGGCGGTGGGGAACTTCAAGCCCGGCATGGTGGTGTCGACGGCCACCGTGATCATCAACATGATCCTGGCTCCGATTCTGATATTCGGGTGGGGTACCGGCCGTCCGTTTACATGCAGCTCACGTTGACCATGCTGACACTGAGCAGCGATTTCAAACGTCGCGTCACGTGGGAGTCGCTCGCGCCGGCTTGACGCCCTTGCGCGATGTGGTCTCAGGCCCGCAAGATTTCCGCGCCTACTTTCCTTACGCCGACTTCAGGGCCATCCGCCATGCTGATGCTGAGCCAATTCTTCGCGCTCGCAGTCGTCGTGAAACTCGACAGCATGCCTGAGCCGCGTCGCCCGCAGGAAGTCGCAATGGCCGCCGAACAAATCGAGCCACGGCTCGTACTCACTCCGCAAAACCTTATGGCCGGCGCACAGGTTGGCCTTGGTCTAGTACTTGAGCTTCACCCGCTGACGGGCGGCGCGAAACGCGTGGGCAAGGTACTGGACGTCGCAAAGGTGACGATCGAGGAGATGCCCGATGCGGTGGATTTCCGCACGCGCGCTGTGGAGAGCCGGCTTCTCCTCGTCGGTGAAGAGGCGGAGCGCTTGGAAGCAATCCGCGAACGTGACGGGCACCTGCAGTCAGACGAAGCTGGCGTGATCCTCGGTGGCCTGCGCGAGGGACACTTCACCATCGGCGACGAATACAGTTTCCTCGCCAAATCGGTAGCCAGCAAGCGGCTGGTGTATCGAGTCGCGTCGCATTACTACACCGACAAGTGGATGAAGAAGATCTCGCGACGTGTTGCGCTGAGCTGGCCCGCTCCGGGAAATCGCGTGCACAAGATGTGGGCTGGCAAGAACAGTTACGTACGCCGCTATTCAAGCATGTCCTGGAACAGCCTCCAACAGCTGGCGCAGGCATCGCAGCGCTTTACCAATGCGGTGCAGGTGTATCTGGCTAAACAAATAGGCAAGAGGCTTGCGAAAAATTATGTGCGCGCTGCGCTGGACAGGGAGGTGGATGCAATAATGGAAGAGAATCCCTCCATTTCCTCGGCAGCAACGGTGCTGCGGGTAAACATGGCAACGGAGCCTTTCCGTGCGATCCCCATTGCTCAGGTCGCGCTCGCGCCCCAGCCGCTGAGTCCGGCCGTACAGGCGATGCAGCCGGTGATGATCGCTCCGATCGCTCCCATCGCGGTGCACCGCGACCCCGTGGTGAGCGCGGCCAGCGTAAACGGCCAGGTGTTGAGCGCGTATAGGGCGCCGCTCGACGATAACAATCCGGCTCCCGTCGAGCATCCGTCGCGGGCTTCGTCGAGTGAGCCAATACGGTCGTCGAGCAGCGCGCCGCGGATGCCGAACATCGGCGGAAGCTTTACGGGCGCATCCGGCTCGTCACTGACAACCCGGCACTAAGCCTCGTGTCGACCCGAAGAGTACTGACGTTCGCTGGTGCAACAGTTGCCCTCGCGGCAACCGCGTACGGTTTCACAACGCGCCAGGCCGCGCTCGCGGAAGCACGCGGGGAGTGGGTCTCGGTAATCGACGGTGTAAAGGTCGAGTATCACTTGACACCGGCCGCCGTGGCCGCCCTACCGACGCTGAGCAGTACCGATTTTGACGTGGATTCGGCCGGCCACATTCTGATATCGAGCGACAGCGGACTTCTCGAGCTCACCACCGGTTCGAACCAAGTAAAAGTGGACAGGCTGACCAGCCGCGCCCCGGAGAGTTTTGCTTTGGATGGGCAGGGCGCGCTGCTCGGCGTTTCGGAAAGATTATTTGGGCAGTGGCAGGATACCGCGTTTACGCAGGTGGTGCCGCTGCCGTATGGCGGCATGCGCCTCATGCCATCCACTCTCGCCGGTGTCACGTACCTGATCGGCGGTATCGGACAAAGCGCGCGGCGGATTTACACGTTCTTTGCCGATGGCACAATGCACATCGAGGCAGAGATTCCGGACACTGTCGTCGCTGTCACCGACAACGCGAAGGCAGTGTATGTGGCTTCGGCTGCGAACCTCTATCGGGTGACGTCAGACACGATCGTCGTCATCGCGCGTTTGCCCGCGTCCGTGGGTCACATCCGTTCGATCGCGGTTACGCCCGCGGATGACGCGCTGTATTTCGCGACTGATAGCGTGACATACGTCATGAGCGGCATCGCTGCCGTCGCGCTCGCACAGGATATCGGTGGAGCTCTGCGCATGCGCAATGGGCGTTTGTATGTCTGGTCGCCCTCCCGGCGACTGCTCGTGTCACTTTCATCGGTAACGGAAGCCATGGAACAGCTAAAGGCTGACCTGTGAAATCGCTACTTCGGTTGTCTGCGCTTGCGATCATCGCTGTCCTCGGGTGCCCAGGCGAGGGACAGAGGGCAGGGGACATCGATGTGTTGGCAGCGCAGCAGGAGGGCTTGGCGACAGTCAGTGTGCGTGGCATTGACCTAGAGCAGTTGTCCGTGGAGGTCTCATCGTCGGAGGCCGGCGTCATCGTGATTCCCGTCGGAACCGTTTTCGCGAGTAGCTCAGTAGGTACGCAAACGATGATGGCCGCCAAGACCATCCGAGTCGTGTTTCCCGGAGAGCCAGGCCAGCGGTATGAGGTACCGCAGGTTCAGACGGTAGAAGTGGACGTGTACTGCCTCAATCGCATGCTGAAAGCGCCCACACCCGAGTCGGAGTTCACCGTGGTTGCCGGAGGGGGCGAACAACAACCTGTGCGGGTCTTAGCAACCTGCCTTGAAACTCAGGATGCAGAGCATTCAGCGCGGCAGCTGGCCATCTGGATGACGTCGGATGGGTTTCTGGGGATGTCGGAAGACGAGGTCAGACAGCAACTGCGTGCCGGCCTTGAAGCCGAACTCGAAGCCAGCCTGTCATCTCCGGAAAAACTGGCAATGTTGCGGGACAGCATGCCTGGGCTTTCAGATGAAGACCTTCAGCAGATCTTAAACAACCCTGTGCTTCGGGACACTGTGCTCGCAGAGGCGCGGTCAGGCGTCGAGACCGAAATCGCTCGCTACAAGACCGAGGCCCGGGCGCTCCTCGAAGCCTGTCAGGTCGACCTCAGCGCGGCGAGATTCTTCCAGGAGGGATGACCGGCTACCCACGCCACAACACCATCACGGGCGTGCGACACTTCGTATAAGATGTATTATGTAAACTAGACAGTGTGCAAGAATGTGGAGAACGGGATATAGGCCAGCCGATCGGTTTGTAAGTTGCTCCCCGCCGCGGAGTTACGGGCGGTCATTTGAGAACGCGGCTTCAACATGGGCGTTTGGGCACGATTACGCCGCCAATGCGCCACACACGGGGTCCAAGGGTCAGACCTGTCCCAGTCGACCCTCGAAAACGATGCGGCCTTTGCCGCGGAGCGACGGGTACCAGGCGCCCTTTTCGCGCCGGAGGGTCACGTCCAAAGCGCGGCCCGATCTGGTCGTCAGGCTGACGTTATCGTCGGATTTCCCCCACTCCTTGAGGAGGATTGCCGAGGCTACGGCACCCGTTCCGCATGCCAGGGTTTCACCTTCGACGCCACGCTCGTAGGTCCTCATCGACCAGCCTGAGGGGCCTTTGGACAAAAAGTTCACATTGGCGCCATGGACTAGCGCCGGGTGCGAGCGCAGTTGGGCGCCGCGGCCCTGGACATCTGCGGCGTCTACGTCGGGGCAGGTGATCACCACGTGGGGGACTCCGGCGAGAGCGAAGCCCAGGTCGGCCTCTCCCCCGCTCTTCTCGATTGGAGTAAAAACGGGTTGGACGTCCGTCACGGCCTCGAGGTCGATCTCCGGCAAACCCTCCCGCATGCGGGCGGTCAACGTGCCGGCATCGCTCTCGAACTCGAAGCTGCCTTGGGGCGCGTACCCGAGCTCAGTCGCCAGCCGCACGCTGCAGAGGCTCGCGTTTCCGCAGAGCTCGCCGAGGGAGCCGTCCGCGTTGTAGTAGCGCATCCTGAAGGCACGGCTCGGCGACGGAAGAATAAACCCCACTCCGTCGGCGCCGATGCCGTTCCGACGCTCGCACAGGTCGATGATGCGGCCCGAAGACTCGAGCTCGCCAGGAGGATGGCTTCGACAATCGAAGAAAACGAAGTCGTTGCCTGACCCGCTCATTTTGTAAAACTCGCGGCCAGCGGAGGCAGGCATGGTCAATCCGCCTTGCCCGTGCTTGCCAGTCGCGGAATCCGGTTGAGGAACGCCCACCACCTGAGCCGCCAGACCATCCAGATCCCTTCGCGGACGATCTTCTTGGACATTTTGGACTCGCCTTCAAGCCTGTCCACGAACACGATCGGAATCTCCACGACGCGGAAGCCGTGCTTCCAGGCCCGGAAAATCATCTCGATTTGAAACGCATAACCATTTGACCTGACGTCGTCGAGCTGAATCGCTTCAAGTGCTTTCCGACGCCAGCATTTATACCCCGCGGTTGCGTCCCACACGGGCAACCCTGTGACGCGGCGGGCGTACACGTTCGCGGAATAACTCAAAAGGAGCCGGGAAATAGGCCAGTTCACGACGTTCGCGCGTCCGTCGCGGTACCGGGATCCAACGATCACGTCGCCCGACTTCACCGCCTTGAAGAAATCGGGGATGTAGGATGGATCATGCGAGAAATCGGCGTCCATCTGGAAGATGTACGAGTAGTCCCGCTCGAGCGCCCACCTGAAACCGGCGATATACGCAGTGCCGAGGCCGAGCTTTCCGCTGCGGCGCAGCAGGTGCACGCGGTCGTTGGCAGACGCGATAGCCGCGACCATCGCCCCGGTTCCGTCCGGCGAGCCATCGTCCACCACGAGTATGTCCAGCGACGCGTCCTTGGACAGCACGGCGTCGATCATCCGCGAGATGTTGTCGCGCTCGTTGTACGTCGGGACAACGACGAGCGACTTCTCAGGCAACGCGCCTCCTGCTGACGACGATACCCGCGGCGAGCCAGAGCGTAGCCAAGGCCAGGGCGTACAAAGTGATCTGCTTTCCGGATTCGAAAGCAGGACTGAGGAAGCGAAGGTGAACCGACCGCGCGCCGGCCGGAAGCTCGACTCCGATGAGGGTGTAGTTCACCCGGCCGACCACGGCACGTTTGCCGTCTACGCCGGCCTTCAACAGAGGGTAGTAATTCTCGGACACCACCAGCGCCGAGCCTGCGGGTGCCGGCTCGCTCAGCGTCAACGAAATGTCACCCGGGGCGTACCTGGTGGTGGTTACTCGGATCGACGATTCCTCCGGCACGGATGCGACGTTAGCAACTGCCTGCACCCGTGACGTCGGGTCGAACAGCGCCGCGCTGCGAACCTTGAATCGCGGGTCCAGCACAGTCGCGAGGACCGCGTCATCAGGTGCTTTCACTATAAGAGGCGCTACCCAGGCAAACGGTTGCTCGCCCGGGAGGTCGTACAGGTAAACCATGGTTCCTGCCGCGGTGCGCACGGGGCCCACTACCCGCGTCGCGCCGGCGAGCGGAAGCGAGTCGACGTTGGTCAGAATGAACCGGGCGTTGGTCAGCTCCCAGAAGTTCGGGTTGCCGACCTGATCGAATCCGCGCTCCTTCCCGCCAAGCTGATCGTACCGCGCGAGCTCGTTGCCGTGATAGCCGAGCACGTTCCGCACGTGATGGCTCATGAGGCCGTCGCCGTTCAGGTTGGGATCGCGCGATCCTGTTTCGCGGTCCAGCTGAATCGGCAACACGCGAGACGGCTCGCGCTGGCTCTTCACGTACTCGATGGTGGGATCCGATGCGTACGTGACCGCGGCCGGCGGCGAGAAGATCCAGTAATGGCGCATCACGCTCCACAGATCCGACGCGACCACGGCCACCAGCGCCCACGTGGCGATCGCCGGCGAGATGCGCTTCTGCATGAGCGCGTACAGCACGGCAGCCGTGGCAAGGACGAAGAAGAGCGATCGGAATGCTCCGAGTGTGAGCGCGCCGGCGTTGGCATCCACCAACTGGACCAGCTCCGGTCGCGCGACGGTGCGCGCGACACCGTTCAGGATTCCAGTCACGCCGAGCAGGGCGATCGCGGCGGCAAAGCCGGCCCAGATCGCGAGATAGCGCGTCTTTACTTCCCTTCTAAGGAAGCGCTCCGTTCCGACAGCAACCAGGAACGCTATTGCCAGGGCGCCCACGAAGAAGACCGTGGCCGGCGCCCGGAAAAACTTCGTTCCGGGCACGATCGCGTACGGAATCCTGTAGAACGGCGTGTCGCCGCCTAGCGCCCACAGCAGCGCGATCACGAGGGTTCCGGTCCAGAACCAGATCTCGGATTTCCTGGCGCTCCGGCCCATTCCCCCGAAGGCCGCGAACGCGAGCATCAGCACCGCGGCGCCGATGTACTGGCTGTGAAAATGAATGCCGTTGCGCCCCCAGTACGCGTCGAGAATTCCTGCGAACTGCGGCAGGTAGACTTCCAGCAGCTCCTCGATCGGCCACGCATACGAAGTCGCAACTGCGTAGTCGCGAATTCCGCCCGCGCGGGGTGAGAACTGGATGTACTCCCGCACCGGCATGTATTGAATCGCGCCGATCGCCGCGCCCACGATGACTGCGCCCGCCGCCAGCCCGAGCCGCCGCACAGCGAGCGCCCGCGGGATCTCGCCGGCGCGGACGCCGCGCGCCGTGAGGAAGAGTGCGTACGCTCCTGAAGCGAGCAGCATGTACTGCAGGAGCTGCGGGTGCGGGCTCAGCACCGCGAGCCCCACT
>JBPCJT010000353.1:0-10207 GCA_051005015.1 Gemmatimonadaceae bacterium
GTGGAGACCCAGCTCGCGGTCTTGAGCATGGCGTCGCGGAGGTCGTCCTCCGAGACGATGTTGTAGCGGTCGAACACAGCGCGGGTCCGGTGGCCATACACTTTCATGGCGATAGCGGGATCGACGCCCGCACGGACCATGTTCCGCACGGCCGACCGACGCAGGTCATGGAGGCGGAGCTCGCCGAGACTCGCGCGCTTGAGGGCGCTCGCCCACGCCTTCCGAAACTCGCGGATCGGCTCGCCGTCGCGGTGGAAGATCAGCGGGCAGTCCAGATGCCGGCACGCGAGCCGGCGCTCGATCACGGCGCGGAGCGGGCCATCGAGGGCCAGGGCGCGGCCGTGGCCACTCTTGGCGTCCTCCGTGGAGCCGGAGCGTCCAGCGGTCCCCGTCGCGGTCCAGGGCTTCCCAGGTCACGGCGGCGATCTCGTTGGTTCCGTGCGCCTGCGTCCACCAGGCGCTCCGAGGAGCGCCTTGCGATGGAAGCCGGCGCGTAATGGGCAGCGGGGACCCCCCCCCGGGGGGGGTACCCCCCGCTCCCCCCACCCCCCCCCGGGGGGGGTACAGGGGCGGCATACGTTATGCTGTAAAGTTCGTCAGGGACACAGTGTCTCTGACGGGGGCCCCACGCATCCGGGGAACAGAGGGCCTACGAGGCATAAATATGGCCGATATGCCGCTGATCTACACGTATCAAGATACCGTCCACGGGAACGGGTTCCTCGCGGGCATCACCGTGAGTGGCAGAGCGCTGGCTGTCCGCGAGGAGGACGGCTGGTGGATGTACGGGGTGCAACCAGGCGCAATCGCCGAGGGTGGTGAGACGCTCGCCGAAGCACGCGCCGGGTTCCGAGCCTCGTACCAATCGTATCTATTCGATATCACCGAAACGGCCGGGTCCTCCGATGAGTTGAGCGCCGAGATCCATCGCTTCTTCGATGCCGTGGACGAGCAGGCAGCGCAAGCGTGGGAACGGGCCATCGACGACATAGCCAACGACCGCGTCACGCTCGAACCGCCGTTCTCCAAGCTCCCTCGCGAGCCGGTCGGAAAGCGGCGGGCCGTGTGCGTGAGGGTGGAACGTCTCGACATGGCGCAGCCGCAAAAGTTCTCGCCGAACCAGAACGTTCTCGAAAGCATCGCCCTCGCGATGGCCGCCTAGAGTTCTGTGGGGTCGCGCGGCCAAATTAGGTGGCGCGATGTTTTCGACGCAATTTCCAAGTGTGGCAAAGAGGCGAGGTGGGAGCCAAAAACCCACACGCGGGTTGTCTACGCCAATGGAAAGGTCTATCCCACGCTCCCGAAGCATGACGAGCTTGCTATGGGCCATGTAAAGTCATTGCTTCGGAACCTCGCAATCGATATGGACTGCGCCAAGAAACACCTGCCCGCCCTCAACCGATAGGGTGGTGACCCCGGGCTACAGCGGACGTTTCAAACCGCGTGCTCGGCGCAGCGCAGTGTCCGTGTTCTGTCCGTGACCCCTTTTTATCTCTTCATCTAACCGGAGCGGCAAGATGGCGGACGAGCAGGAGGCGCGGGAGCATCACTACGTTCCGCGCCTGTACCTTAAGGGCTTTGCAGGCGACGACATGATGTTGACCGTCATCGACCGCCGATGGGGTTCCATCAAGCGAAAGAGTCCTAGCGCCGTTTTCTGGACCCGTGACTACTACCGCGTCGAGAGTTTGGAAGGCGCCAAGCCGACAGCCTTTGAGGACGCTTTCGCCAAGCTTGAGAACAAAGCTGCGCCCGTGCTTGGGGAGATCCTTTCGGCTTCAACCCTACCCTCGGTGGACACCCAAAACCGGCCATTGATGGACACCTGAAAACCGGCCATTAGGTAGGGCCCGGGACGTTGACGCGCGGTCAGGAAGCGTATTCCTGCTGCGCATGGCCAACGTCTTGGATGAAGACAAGAAGGATCAAGTCATCGCACTGGGTCGCCTGGGCTGGTCGCTCAGGCGGATCCAGCAGGCGACGTCGGTGCGCCGAGAGACGGCGAGCGTGTACCTGAAGGCTGCGGGCCTGCAGGTGCGTGGCCGAGGTCGACCCGGGAAGCCGGATTCAAAACCGGCCATTTCCAGGCGGGTGTCCACCGACCCTGAGCGGTTAAAACCGGCCACCACGCCGGAGGTGTCCACCGACTCCGATTCAAAACCGGCCATTACGGAGGGGGTGTCCACCGGCTATTTGCTGGGGAAATGGCCTCCGGCACCTGGCCGGGCACCGAGTGCGAGCGCCTGCGAGCCATTCCGCGAGCTGATCGTGGAGGCACTCGGCCGCGGCCGGAACGCGGTGGCGATCTGGCAGGACCTGGTGGACGACCACGGCTTCCAGGCTCGCTACGCCAGCGTGAAGCGCTTCGTGCTGAAGCTACGCGGCAGCACGCCGACCGAGGCGCGGGTGGTGATCACGACCGCGCCGGGGGAGGAAGCGCAGGTCGACTACGGCGGCGACGGACCGATGGTCCGCGATGCGCGCACGGGCAAGTACCGGCGCACCCGGCTCTTCGTGATGACGCTCGGCTACTCGCGGAAGTCGGTGCGGCTGATCGTGCCGCGCTCGAGCACGCAGGTGTGGGCGGAGCTTCACGAGCGTGCGTTTCGCCGGCTGGGAGGAACGACGCGCGTAGTCGTGCTCGACAACCTCCGCGAGGGTGTCCTCGAGCCGGACGTCTACGATGCGAAGCTCAACCCGCTCTACCGCGACGTGCTGGCGCACTACGGTGCCATCGCGCTGCCGTGCCGGGTGCGCGATCCCGATCGCAAAGGCAAGGTCGAATCGGGAGTGGGCCACGCGCAGCGGACTCCGCTCAAGGGTCTGCGCTTCGAGTCCATCGACGCGGCGCAGGCCTACCTCGACCGCTGGGAAGAGCGCTGGGCGGACACGCGCATCCACGGCACCACCAAGCGTCAGGTCCTGACCATGTTTGCCGAGGAGAAGCCTGCTCTCGGCGAGCTGCCGCTGGAACCGTTTCGCTACTACCGCTACGGCGAGCGCTCGGTGAACCTGGACGGCTGCGTCGAAGTGGAGGCGGCGTACTACGGCGCGCCGCCGGGCTGGATCGGCCGCAAGGTGCAGGTGCACTGGAACGAACTGCACGTGCGGCTGATCGATCCCAAGACAGGCCTTCTTCTCCGCGAGCATCTGCGGACCCGGCGCGGCTTTCACCGAATCGAAGAAGGAGACCGTCCTTCGCGCACGCCTCAGACCACCCAGGCGCTGCTGCGCCGCGCGCACCAGGTCGGCGCGTACGTCGGCACGCTCTCCGAGCAGATTCACCGCACCGAGGGCGAAGCGAGCGTGCGACGAATCCTGGGCCTGCTCGCGCTGGCCAGGAAGCACGGCGCGCCGACGGTCGACGACGCCGCGGGCCGCTGCGCTGGAGATGGGCGCTCCCACCTACCGCTTCGTCCGTACCTACCTCGAACGACGTCCACCGGTGCCGCTCTCGCTGCGCCAGGTGGACCCGCTCATCCGCCAGCTCACCCTCTATCGCGATCTCATCGATCAGAAAGCAGGAGACCCCACATGAACCTCGTCGAACTCGATCACGCGCTGCGCAAGCTACGCCTCTCCGGCATGGCCGACACCTTGGAGCCACGGCTACGACAGGCACAGACCGAGAAGATGGTCCCGCTCGACATCATCTCGGCGCTCGTCTCCGACGAGCTGGTCCGACGGCAGGATCGGCTCTTCGAACGCCGCACCAAGCTCGCGCGCTTCCGCGATCCCGACCGCTCGCTCGGCAGCTTCGATTTCGACTTCAACAAGAAGATGAATCGTGCCCTGGTGTACGAGCTGTCCACTGCGCGCTTCGTCGGACAGCGCGAAGACGCTCTCTTCCTCGGCCCTCCCGGCACGGGCAAGAGCCACCTGGCCCAGTCGATCGGGCGCGCCGCCATCCAGCAGGGCTACCGCGTCGTCTACCGCGAAGCCCACGCCCTCATCGAGGAAGTCGCCGATGCCACCATCAGCGGCACACGGAAGGAATACCTCGCCGACCTCGCGTCCGTGCCGCTGCTCATCGTCGACGACCTGGGCATGCGCAAGCTGCCTCACACTGCCGCCGAGGATCTGCTCGAGCTGGTGATGCGGCGCTACGAACGGGCTTCGACGCTCCTCACGTCGAATCGGCCGGTCGATGACTGGGGCAAGCTCCTGGGAGATACTGCCGCCGTGACCGCTCTGCTCGACCGGCTGCTACATCACGCTCATGTCCTGAAATGCGGGCCGAGGAGCTGGCGCACGAAGAGCCAAACCGATCTGCGACAGGAACAGGCCACGAACTAAACACTTCTACTGGTCCCGGGCGCCATCCGAAATGGCCGGTTTTGACCCGTCCACAAATGGCCGGTTTTGAAGTGTCCACCGAGGACCCTACCGGCGGTCGGCTCAGACGGCTACGGCGTTCTGATGAATTTTGTCGCCTTGCAAGCGATGCGTGGACCGCATGCGCGCCGTCGTCTGACGGAACCGACGCGCGCTTACAAGCGCGCCCTTGAACACCAGCAGCAGCTTCATGAGGCATTTGGACCACCAGGCCCCAGCGAGAAGCTGGAATCGCTACGTCGATTTGTTGAGCGCGAGCAAACAACCGCCGACCACGTTGACACCCTCATTGGTGCAGCAACAGCGATTCTCCAGCCCCTGGCCGACCGACAATGGACACTCTTGCGTGCAGGCGAAGGCGCTCACTTCATCACCTCGGACCAGGCGGTGTCTCTAGAGTGGACCGATCCGGCGCAATCGGAGGGTTTCTTCGGGCCGGGGTTTGGGTTGGGCGGTACCGAAGTGTCTATTCCTCTGAGTCCGGATCTCCTGATGTTCGGCCGCTTCGAAGGGGTCCCTCCTTCGGGAACTACTTTGCCAAGAGTTAAGGTAGCGCTCAGCAACAGGCGAGTGCTTTTGCACGCTGTTCGGTATGCGGCCTCAAAGACCGAAGATCTCGTCTTTCTTCGCGACAGCACAGAAATTCTCGGGTCTGCCGATCTGGCAGCTCTCTGGCGGGCCAACCCGATCTCGCCCGAGGAAGACCTAGACGCGGAATAGGAGCGGATAGCGAGCGTCCTCGGTGACCGCGGCCTACGACGAGACGGGCCGGCAGTCATTGCCTCGGTTCATCGGATCAGTTTCGCCGCCGCGCCGGTCCGCTTCTAGTTCGGCTTCGCATCCGATGCACGTTGCCTCGACGGAGTTGCACTGATCCCGGCACGGCGGAGGCGCGTGAGCGCCGTGCAGGATGCCGGATCCTTACCCTCGCAGCCCCACCGATAGAGTAACGCAGCGCGTTCGAAGTCTTTCCAGAACTCCTCGCGCTCATAGTACTCTCCGCGGCCCCCACACTCGGCGGGCGACAGCCCACCGCAGACCTTGTCGAGGAGTCCTTCGACGGTCGCACTGTCAGGCGGGGTCACAACGCCGCTTTTGTACATGAAGCCGAGGTTCAGGCAAGCGAAGCGGTAGCCCCCCTCGCAGCCCTGGCGGTAAAACGACGTTGCCCGCTTGGGGTCGCGTGGTGAGGCTGCCAACTCGTAATGCTCACCGAGGTTGAAGCAGGCCACCGCGGCCCCTGCCGTGCATGCCTTCTGGTAGAGCGTCAAGGCGCGCGGGATGTCTTGGGTCACTCCCTCGCCTCTGTACAAGTGAACTCCTAAGCCATTGCAGGCGTCACCGCCTCCTCCTTCGCAACCACGCTCGTACAGACTCACGGCGCGAACCATGTCTTTCTGGAACGCGGACCCACTAGCCAGCATGCTCGCAAACTCCCCACAGTGCGTCGCATCCAAGTCGCAAGCGTTCTGCAGAAACCTGGCCGCCGAAGGATTGTCCTTGGCCACACCGTGACCATTTAGATAGGCGAAGCCCAAGTCGAAGCAGCCGCCAGACACACCGCCGGCGCACGCTCGTCCCAGCAACGTGGCTGCCTTCGTGACATCCTTCGGTAAGCCGTCGCCATCGGAAGTCAATTGCGCTAAACGCCAGCAAGCCCGGGCATTGTCCGCGTCTCCAGGGTTAAAGGGTGCCGTGGCATCGAGTTGTGCGCACGCTCGATCAAACGCCACGATCGCCCTCTTAAGGTAGTTCTTGCTCTTCTCTTCGTTTGGTGTAATGCCATCGCCGCCGCTATGGAGGTCCCTCGCTGCGTTCACGCAGCCAAGGCCATCGCCTTCTTCGCATTCTATTCCCTCGCATCGCGGGTTCCCAAGATCGCAGGCCTTCTCGAAGAGGACCAGGGCCCCTGGACGGTCCTTCGGGACCCGCGCCCCCTCCGAGTAGAGAACACCGAGGTCATTGCATGCGTCCACACTCTTGGCGTCGCATGCCTTCTTATATAGCGCGGCCGCGCGGTTGACGTCTTTGGCTTGGCCGAACGTGCCACCCGCATAGATCGCGGCGAGATTGTAACAAGCCCCACCGGTCTCGCTTGTCGCAACTGATCCACAACCAAGTGCGAATGCGCGGACGGTTTCGTCTCTGTCACGCGTTAGTATTCCGAGCCCAAGGCAACCGCGCGCGCTGCCACCACTACTGCACCCTTTTCGGTACCACTTCAGAGCGGCTTTGTGGTCCCGTTCCGTGCCGAGCCCCCTCGCGTAGGCGTCGGCGAGGCTCACGCAGTTGTAATCGCCCTCGGGTTCCCCCTTTTCGCATTCTGTCAAGGTCGCGGAGAGGGCTCGCTGAAGGTACTGACGAGCGACATTGTCGTCTTTGGTGACACCCCATCCCTTCGTATACATCTCAGCGAGGCTTTGGCACGCTATGGGGATGCCCAAGTCACATGCCCGCCTGTGCAGCCGCAATGCCTCGGCGTCATCGTGCTCTCCCGAATAGTCCGTTCCTAGCTGATGGCCCCAGGTCTGGAAATGAAGGGCACGCATGAAACAGGCGGTGCCGCTACCCATGTCACACGCCTTCTGCAAGAGCTGTCTCGCTTTGGTCGGCTCAGCCGAGTCCAAACCTTCGCCAGTCTCGTAAACGCGTCCAAGGTCATAGCACCCGGTCGCGTCACCCCTGTCGCACGCCAGTCGGAAGTAGCGGACCGCCGTTGAGGGGTCCAGCGCAGCCTTGGGTCCACGATAGCTATACCACTGGCCGAGGTCGGTACAGGCCGAGGCCTGCCCGAGCCGACACCTGACCGAGAGCGGTGCAAAGCGCCATGCGCTGCCGACGCCGACCGTGAGGGTTGCAAGGGCTCCAATCGCACGCCAGCGCCGCGATATGGGGCGGCGTCCGAGGTGAGATGAGATCCACTTGAAGGGTCGGATCGCCACGCGCTTCGATAAGGGCACAACGAGGGCGGTTTGCGTTGGTGGAACGCCGACCGGCAGGCTCTGGTCGAGAGCCAGAACGAGCGCGCCGGCACTCTCCCATCGTTTGCCCGGATTCTTAGCGAGCCCCTTCAAGAGCACTTCTCGCGTGGCGGTATTCAGTGGCGCTTCAGGCGGTATCTGTGGCTCCTCCGCGACGTGCTTCATGAGCACGGCGAGGGGGCTATCCGCAGTGAAGGGAACGCGGCCCACAAGGAACTCGTAGGCCAGCACGGCCAAGGCGTAGATGTCCGAGCGTCCATCGACCGGGCGCCCCTGCGCCTGTTCCGGGGACATGTACTCAGGGGTTCCGAGAGCCGTTCCGGTCGAGGTCAATCCCCGGGTGGTTTCGAGGACCTTTGCGATGCCGAAGTCTGCCAGGTAGACGTGGCCTGTGTCCTCAAGCAAGATGTTCTGCGGCTTCACATCGCGGTGGACGACGCCCTTTGCATGGGCGTAGTCGAGCCCTGACGCCACCGCTCGCAGGATCGCAAGGAACTGCTCCCGATTGATGCTGCGATCCGCCATTCGCCGCGCAAGGGACGCGCCGGAGACCAGACGCATCGCCATCCACGGCGTCGAGCCGTCAACTCCATAGCCATACACGGGGATGATGTTCGCGTGTTCCAACTGGGCAACGATCTGGGCCTCCTGGTGGAACCGCTCCGTGAACTGGGGATCGCGGAGCGCGGCAGGGGGAAGGACTTTGATCGCAACATGCCGGTTGAGGACAGGATCATGAGCTTTGAAGACCGCGCCCATCCCGCCCGAACCGATAGGCTCGATGATCGTGTAGGTTGAAATGGTGGCGGGGGTGGTCACGCCGAAGAGGCTTGATACTTGAAGCGGACCCGTGCGGCCAGGCCCAGAATCACCTCGTCTCCGCCGTTCAACTGAATTTCAGTTACCCGCCGCAAGAGGTCGCTGTTGAGGAATGTCCCATTCGTAGAGCCAAGGTCACGAAGCACAATGCGGTCGCCCACGGGTCCGACCCAGGCATGACGTGCGGAAACCTGGGCATCTTCCAAGGCCACATCGACCTCGGGCCCACGGCCAAGCGTGAGACCGACGCCAATGGGGAATGACGCGCCCTCGCGCGAACCCGAGACACAGACCAGGATGTGCGGCCTCGCCGCTCCGAACACCTCTGTGCGCTTGACCTGCCTCTCGGCGCGGGAGACCGACCACGTCTTGCGCCTCAACAGCAGGAGGGCACCCAACGCTGCTGCGGCGGCCGCTAGCGCCCACGCGCGTCCCAGGTACGGCCTCGTGGGTTCGGGCTCGCTCAATAATCGCTCCTGAGCGTCCCGTAGCGCTGTTCGCGCCTGGGCGTGGTCTGGGAAAAGCGCAAGCACATCCTCGAATCTCGCCTTGGCCTTGG
This sequence comes from Gemmatimonadaceae bacterium, assembly GCA_051005015.1. Classification (GTDB taxonomy): domain Bacteria; phylum Gemmatimonadota; class Gemmatimonadetes; order Gemmatimonadales; family Gemmatimonadaceae; genus JACMME01. The sequence goes on from JBPCJT010000353.1 coordinate 8,695, forward strand.
CGTTACTGTGGGCTTCGAGGAGGGCCACGCCCTGTCTCCAGAGTTCGTCAGTTGCTCCCGATCGCTCCTGGGCTCCGGCTTGGCGAAGGAACTCGCGGACGGTGTTGGAAGGCACCAGGAAGTTGAAACCCTGCGTCCTCGAAGAGCCGAACGTAAGGAGGCCGACCACCTGACCATCCTCGTTGAGCGCTGGCCCCCCAGAACTGCCTCCTGACACCGCAGCGTCGGTTTGCAGAAAGACGATCCCGTCAGCAGACTCCTTTCGCGCCGACACTTGGCCCCGGGTGACGGTTGGCTCAAGCGTGGAGTAGGCCTTCCCGAGGCCGTGCAGTTCGGCGGCACCTGGATAGCCGAGGACTCGAATCGTCGCGCCGGCGGCGACCTTGTCCGAGTCGCCGAGACCGAGCGTCGGTGCGTTGCGTGTCTCGACCTTCAGAACCGCCACGTCCTTGCCGACGATGAGATCCTGACCTTCAGCCAAGGGCGCTCCATAAGCCTTGATCTCGTAACGAAGCATAGCGCCGCTCTGGAGGACGACGTGGTTCTCGCGCTGAAAGTTCTCAATCGTGCCCTCCTTCTTCAGCGCTTTTTCGAGCCGCGCCAGGTTCGATGGCGTGGTCTTCAGACTGGACTCCTCTGCGACTTGAGACACGGCGACTTGGAGGAGGGCCTCGCGCGCCAAGTCGTCACCGTCCTTGATAGGTTGGACGACGTGAGCGTTCGTGAGAACGTAACCCTGAGGATCGACGAAGAAGCCGCTGCCGGTATAAACCAGTGCGACATCGTAGACCTTGCCATGCCAGCGCCAGCGGGCCGAGTGGCCAGCCACAACGCGGACAATCGCCGGGGTGGCGAGCATCTCGACCCAAAGCGTCGCCGGCTGGTGCGTGCCGAATCCTGCCGGACTGAGACAGGCTGCGAGCGTAAGGGCGGCAGTGAGGACGTTGGCCTGCCGAAGGTTCGGCTTAGTCATCAACGCTCCTAGGGTCGGCGGCTGTGGCCGTGAGTGTAGCAAGGCGGGTGGGGGTCGTCCTCCGTCTTCCGTGTCGGATTCGCGGATCTACGTCAGACCCGGCGGAATTTCTACGCCTCGCGCAGCGCAGAGCACGTTTGCTAGGGCTTGGTCGAGCGCAAGACCGCCCCGTGGGGAGGCCGCATCGAGGCCGAGAAACTCCTGCGGGAGGGAAAGTGACTGTGCGGGTACTGTGGGGGAACTCCGTGCGGCTCCGTCCGTCTCGGTCGGAGCGGCGTCCCGGAACTCGTTGATGCTGGGACGATGGGGTAGGCCCGAGTGGATGCTGTGGAAGGCGGAGCGGGGCTCATAACCCAAAGGTCGGTGGTTCAAATCCACCCCCCGCTACCACTTCCTTTTCGAGGGGTTACGGCCATCGCCGTGACCCCTTTTTCTTTGGCATCTAACCGGCATCTAACGGGGTGGCTGCAAGCCCCTGCGGGCTGCGCCGGCCCGGCCAGGAGCGCGCGCCGGAACCCGCCCAACGTCCGGCCTTACCGC
>JBPCJT010000354.1:0-21030 GCA_051005015.1 Gemmatimonadaceae bacterium
ATCGCCGGCGTGATCATCCCGTCGCCATAGAGGAGCGACGCGCCGAAGAGCCCCACGAGAACGAGGACCCGGTGCCGGCGGCGCGAGCGTTCGGCCGTCGGCGTTACGAGCGCGGTGAGCGCGATCATCCCACCCTCGCCGCAGTTGTCGGCCCGCATGACGAAGGCGAGATACTTGATCGAGATAACTATGACCAGCGCCCAGAGGATGAGCGACAGGAGGCCGAGCACATTGGCGGGCGTCGGCGGTACGCCGTGCACGCCGTGCAGGGACTCCCGCATTGCGTAGATGGGGCTAGTGCCGATGTCGCCGTAGACGACGCCGAGGGCCGCGAGCGAAATGGCGGCCAAACCCGCGCGACCGTGCGGATTGGTGTGAGACCCAGCCGTGCTCAAGACGGGACTCGCGTAGCGAATCCCGTCGGTGCCTTGCATCTCGCTCGCAAGGGTCGAATTGAGATCAGGTTAATTATCGGTTGACTCTTGCAATTCGGGGTCGAGACCTGCCGCCTATTTCTTCTTCGCTTCCTTGCGTGGCGCCACCGCCGTGTCCGTAAGCACCATCGTTGTTCCCTCGTAGCCGAACACGAGTCCAGCGCCCGATTCCAGCGCGCCGATCGCTTCCGCCTTGGAGTCGAGCTTCGCGCGCATCGTCACACGCCGGCCGAATAGCGTCGTGTCCTTCAGGAAAAGATCCAGGGAATACCAGCGCGTGAGCATCGGCAAGACCTCGCGCAGCTCGCGGTCGTTCGCGACGAAGTACCCGTCCGTCCAGCCGAGTGCCGCATCGAGTGCCGCGGCCGAGGGATCACTCATGGTTCCATCCTTGTCAATCGCGAGCGCGCCGCCCGCGCCAACCGCTCGCTCCTTTCCCTTCGCCATGACTGTAACCTGCCCTTCTTGTACCCGGACGGTGACGACATCCTCCGCGGCATACGCCCGCGCGCTGAAGACCGTGCCGGTCACCGTGATCGTCGCGTTCGGAGTACGCACCTGGAAGGGTGCGTCGCTCTTCGCGGCGACGGTGAACGTCGCCGTACCATCGAGCCGCAACGCTCGCCTCCGGGTTCCGAACGCTTTCGGCAGGCGAAGCTTCGACTCGGGCGCGATACGCGCCACGCTCCCATCGCGAAGCGTTACGTCAGCGAGCTGCCCTCGCCGGGTTTCCAGCACGCGTGCATCGGGCGACGCGATGGCCGCATCGATGGCCGAGTCCTCTGTCGTATGCGTGATCCACCAACCCAGGCCGAGAAGGAACACGGCTATCAAAATCGCGAACGCCGCCGGCTTGACCCACGCGTAGGGTTTTGCGATCGCCGTGAGGTGCTGGGCCGCCTCATGACGGGAATGCGCAGCCTGCTCTCGGGCGGTGGCCTTGGCGTCCGCGGGGGTGGAATGCAGTGCCGAAGCAACCTGGGACCATGCGGCGTCTACCGTGGGTCGCTCTCTGGCGTGGGTTGGGCCGTGTCCATGCCCGTGCGACTCCATCTGGTGCAGCCCGGCGCGCCGGCTTTGCTTCTGCACCGAGGCCTCGTGCACGCTTCGGTGCAAAAATGCCGCGAGATCCCTCGGCGTCTGCATGCTTTCTCGCTCCTTCCACGTACGCATGAACACCCGCTCGACGGTGAGCGCAGCGAGCGTGTCGTCCCCCAATACCGTCTTGGCTTCTTCGGTCAGCGAGTCGTACTGGTCACGGAACAGGCGCTCGAGCGCGCCCTCCTCCCCACGGCGCAATCCGGCCAGCGCCTCGGGGTCGATGGGAGGAGAGGTGACTGGCATGATTCCTCCTGCCTTGGGCGAATGAGTGACGTTATGTCCTTGATTACTTGCAACAAAAATGCGTCGCGCGCAAGACCACCTCCGCCCTCTATCCCAACTAATTGACGGCCCAACGCATCACCGCTGCAACCGGCCAGGGACCACGTGGCGTCGTTCGCGAGTTGATCGGCGCGCGCGAGTTGCTCTGGTCTTTCGTCGAGCGCGACCTCATCGTGCGCTACCGCACGCCCATTATGGGAATCGGCTGGGCGCTCGCGACGCCGTTGCTGCAGATGGCGATGTTCACGGTGGTGTTCACGCGCGTTGCGCGCGTGGACGTCGGGATGCCGTATCCGCTGTACGCTTACATCGGGCTTGCGGCGTGGACGCTTACGGCCTCGTCGCTGCGCGAAGCAACCAGCTCGCTCTCGTCCAACTCCGTTCTCGTCACCAAGGTGCGCTTCCCGCGCGCGGTGCCACCAGAAGCTGGTTGACGCGTTCATCATGCACGCCTCCACCGAGGAAGAGATCCAACAGTGGGCGATGACGATCGATCACTTGCTTCGCGCGACCGACGCCGGGGAGATCTGGCTCCCCCTTGGCGTCGGGTCGCACACGGACCACGAGCTGGCGCGGAACGCGTGTCTCTTCGCGTTGAGCGGTCTCGACGGCCTCGAGCGCCGCGCGCGGGTGTTCCTGTATCAGGACGTCCCCTACGCCGGCCAATTCTCCGGACACACTAGCGCCATCGTGGACGCGCTCACGGCGGCGGGCGCCTCGCTCGAGCCGCGGCACGACGACATCGCCGCATCGCTACGTGACAAGCAGCGTCTGGTATCTGTGTTCGCGTCACAGTTCAAGGCGAGCTATATGGCTCCACGTATCGAGGACGCCGCGCGGCACGCGAGTCCTTCGGGCGAAGGGCATTTCGAACTTCGCTTTTGGCTGAAGAGCCTTCCCCTTCCGGTCGACCCGCTCGCCGTGTACTCGGGGCGGGCCGCGGTACACAGTCTCGTGCCGCGCGTGTTCTCCTAGTATCGGCGGCATCGTTTGGCCCCGAGAATCAGGATTCTTTCGCCCTTGCCAATGTCGCGGTGGCGCGAAGATCTGTCGTTGTTGCTCCAGGTATTCCCGCGGGCTCTTCTCGAAGTGCATGTTTCCGAGGAATACGTTTCGGAAACGTCGCGCCTGGAGTCGCCGAGGATAGAAGTTCGCACCGTCCTCGGGAGGAAGCGCGCCTGGTTGGCCAGACTGTTCCGGACAGCTGTGGCCCATCCTCGGCCAACGATCCTCATCACGGGCGAAGGCCTGAGGGCGCTGGCGCCCGCAGCTCGTCTCCTCTTCCCCCTATCCGACCCACTTCCTGCCACGCGCATGAACGATCTGGTGCTCGCGCTTCGCGCGGTAAATCCGAGCCGCCACGCCGGCTCGTAACAGCAGATCGGCGTTCATCGGCGGATGCCCGCGCCACTATCAGGAAAAAGGAAGGAACGACCGATGACCGTTCCAGCGGCTGGCCGTTTCCGCGGCTGCGTGACACTGCCGCGGTTCCGGGACGAATGAGTCCTAAACCGTTGTGCCGTTGTGTGGAAAGTGATATATAGTCTGGACCGAACCACCTAACGTGTCGGCGCAGTTCGCTGGTCGCAGTTTGGAGTTCGCTGTTCGCAAATCCGCAGTCCGCAGTCCGCAATCCGCAATCCGCAATCCGCAGTCCGAAGTTCACAAGGAGCCCCGTAATGGCGACAGCGATTGAACAGGAAACCGTCCAGGGAAACCAGCCGTCCATTCCCGCGACGGAACCACACCCGCGCCCCGAACGGCTGCCGCTGGGACCACTCAAGACGGTGCACGTTTTCTGGCTCGCTGGAATGAGCTGCGATGGATGCACCGTGGCCGTCGCCGGTGCCACCAATCCGGGAATAGAGGGACTGTTGCTGGGCACCGTGCCTACCATGCCGCAGGTGTTGCTGCACCACACCGTGCTCTCGGTGGAAGCAGGTGACGAGTTCATCCAGCCAATGAAGGACGCGTGGGAGGGCAAGCTCGACGACCCCTACGTCGTCGTATGTGAAGGTTCGGTTGCCGACGAACGGATCGCGGCGCGCACCGGCGGTTATTTCTCGGCGATGGGCAGCCAGGTAACAGAGGGGACGGGTGAATCGGGCCCCGTTCCCACGGCAACATGGATTTCCCGGCTCGCGCCCGGCGCTGCCGCCACGATCGCGATCGGAACATGCGCCACGTGGGGAGGGGTTCCCTCCGCTGCGGGGAACCCCACAGGGTCCATGAGCCTGATGGACTTTTTGGGCAAGGACTACCGCAGTGCTTTTGGGCTGCCGGTGATCAACATCCCCGGTTGCGCACCACAGGGCGACAACTTCACCGAAACCGTTTTCGCCGTGCTGCTTTTTCTGCAGGGCCTTGGTCCGCTCCCCTCGTTCGATGAGCTGGGCCGTCCAGCGTGGCTGTTCAGTGAGACGGTTCACCGCGGCTGCACCCGCGCGGGATACTATGAAGAGGGGATATTCGCGAAGAATTACGGCGATCCCGAGTGCCTCATTGAGCTTGGATGCTGGGGACCGGTGGTCAACTGCAACATCGTGAAGCGCGGGGCGCTGAACCATATGGGCGGTTGCATGGAGGCGGGCGGCGTATGCATAGCGTGCACGATGCCCGGATTCCCTGACAAGTTCTCCCCCTTCTATAAGGAGCCGCCTGGCGGAATCATTTCGACGACCATGTCACGCGGGGTCGGCATGGTGATCCGCCGTGCACGGCGGCTCAGCAACCGGCACGCGAACACCGAAGTGCGGTGGGACAAGCTCGACGCTGTACCGAGTGGTTGGGGCAATGTTAAGACCTCGACTCCGTCGCTGAAGTTGGTCGAGTTTTTTTACAAGAAGTGGCAGTTCTGGGGCACAAAGGCGCCTGGCCGGCCGAAAGGCACGGAAAAGAGGTTCTGGGGCGGCGACCGGCCTGGTTCAAAGAGCGATTACCTCGACAACAGCTCCACGATAGAGGATACCCGTGACAGACACTGAGCTGTGGAGCGCGTGGCAACTCTGGATGGCGGTAGCAGTGGTCGTCATACTCATTGCCGCGGCGCTGCTCGTCACCATCTGGCTCGTTGCGCGCAGCATCCTGGCCAACGCGAGGCGTGCGCTGGCGGCGGCGGAAAAGATCCGCGAGAGCACGATGCCCATCTGGGCGCTCGAGACGACGAACGAGGTGGCGGCCGGCCTGCTCGACGCCGTTCAGAGCATCGAGGCCAAGGGGGGCGCACTCGCCGCGGCTCTCGAGAGTCATGCAGGAGCGAGTGGAGAGACTTCCCGTGTCTGAGATAACCGCTGAAACTGTTCAGACCATCTGGACAATAACGCTCGGCGTATTCGTCGCGGTGCTCATTGTGGTAGCAATTCTTCTGACGCTTATACTGCTTACGGCTCGCAATATCACCGCTGGAGTGTCGGCAATCTGGAACGTCGGCCAGCGAATCGCCAACAACACCATTCACATCGCGCTGCTCAGGAAAACCAACATTGTCGCGGGCCGGATACTCGGCTCGGCGGTTGGGGTCGTGCACGCCACAGCGGCGGTCCAGTCGCATGCCGAGGAATGCCCGATGTGCCCCACCTGCGTAATTGGCCCGGAGTGGCAGCGATGAATACCATGACATTGCTTGCGCTGATTTCGGTCGTGGCAGCCGCCGCGCTTTTCATCGCTCTGGCTGCGTTTCTCCACGCCATTTGCAAGGAGCTCGAGAAGATCGGCGGCACAAAAAAGGCTGGCTACGGAAACCCGGCCAGCTTTCTGTCCAAGATTCGCATGGGTGTCCGGGCAATCGAAGTGCAAACAGGCGGACTGGCACCGGAAGTGATCAAGCTGAACGGGGGGCTTACCGCAATCCGCGACGGTCTGGGAGCGATAGACAGTAATCTCGGCGGGGCCATCGCAGGCGTATCGGCTCAGGGAGGAGGGGTGCAATGACGGACACATCGAGCATCTTTCCGAATGCAGTATTCGTCATATGGTGGGTGGGCCTCATCCTCACGCTAGTCGTCTTCGTGCCGCTCGCCGTCTACTACCTGAACCGCACCTGGATGGTTGCCAGGTCGATTCAGAACCTTGCGGCCGACGCGTTGCAGGCAGCGGCGGGCATTGCCGGGAATACCGCCAACATCGTCGCGCTCGACACGACAATCGCGGTAGCCACGCAGATTCTGGGCACCGCCGGGAATGTTGCGGGAAAACTCGACACCGTAGCCAACGTCATGGAACAGAGAGCGAGATGAGGATGACATCATGCTGCTGACACTTACGCTTATTACCGTCGCACTCGTTGTCGTTGCGCTCGCCGGCTACCTGATAGCCATAGCGTGGGCTTTGCTCGCCGCGCGCAAGAGCGTTGCCGCAATTGCCGACGGCCTGGAGGCGGTTGCCGGTCACACGGCGCCACTCCCGGAAAAGCTGACGACGATCAACGGAGCTCTCGTCGCATTGCTCGGCGGACTGCGTGCGGCCGACGGGCACCTCGGGCGCGCGGCCACCGTATTCAAGCTCACCTAGACACTGGAACCGACATGTGCTTCAAGAATCTCCCAGTAGAGTTTGACTCCGGCGGCAAGCCGTTCCTCCGGGAAGGCGTGCGCGATCCCTACGCCACCGCTACCGCCACACCGCCACCGGGCCCGCGACAGCTCACCTCGGACAAGATCGAGGATCTGCTCAGGCGGAATGGCCACATCAAGAACCTGGACTTCGATCCGGTCACGCGTGTGGCAGGCGCGCTCGCATTTCATACCGTGGCCGATTTCGAGTCACGCAAGGTCCTCGAGGCGCGCTCCGTGGCCACGCTCTTCCGCGGCTACGAAGTCATCATGGTGGGCCGGGATCCGCGCGACGCGATCTATATAACGAGCCGTGCCTGCGGTGTTTGTGGAGGCGTGCACTCGACATGTTCGGCGCATGCCATCGAGATGGCGATAGGATGCTGCCCGCCGCCACTTGGCGTCCTCATCCGCAACCTCGCGCTGGCGCTCGAGTTTCTTTACGATCACCCGCTGCACCTGCATCTCCTGGCCGGCCCGGACTACTCGCAGGTGATTGTGGAGCCCACGAATCCGTCGCTGTATGCCCGGGCGAGAACAACCGAAGCCCGGTACACGGAAATCCACGGATTTCGGACGATTGCGGATCTGATGACCGATCTCAATCCGCTTACCGGAAAGCTGTATCTCGAGGCGCTGCACATGACTCGTGTCGCACGCGAGGCATATGTGCTTATTTGCGGAAAATATCCGCATCCGCAGACCATCGTTCCGGGGGGAATGAGCTCCACGATCAATCTCACCGTGATGAACGAGATGTTCGTGCGCTTGTCGCAGTTCTTCGACTATTCCAAGAAACTCGCGCTCATCTGGGATGACCTCACCATGTTTTTCTACGAGGCCAACCCCGAATACAAGAAAGTCGGCGCCCGGCGTGCCAATCTCATCGACACCGGCATCTTCGATCATCCCGACGCTTACGACACCAAATACGAGAACTGCAACGACTGGGGTAACCGGCGGTGGGCGACGCCGGGCGCGATCGTGGACGGCAAGCTCGTTACCACGGATCTCAAGACGATCAACATCGGGCTCGAGGAATTCGTCGAGCATTCATATTATGAGGACTGGGCGGGCAATGGACAGCAACAGCATTTCCCTACCGACCCCAGCGGCAACCCGCTGTCGCCCTACCATCCTTGGAACAAGGTCACCCGTCCGCGTCCGCAGGGACAGAACTGGAAGGAGAAGTACACCTGGGACACAACCCCGAGGTGGGACCGGCAGGCGATGGAGGCGGGAGCATATGCGCGGCTCTGGAATTCCGCCGTCGCACAGAAGATGCCGGAGAGTCCCTTCATTGAGTCCACCGGTCATTCGCTCAAGTTCCGGCTGCCCGCTGGCGCTCTGCCGGAAACCCAGCTCGAGTGGCACGTACCCGACGTGTGGAATGCCTTCGAGCGAAACCGTGCACGCGCCTACTGCATGCCGTTCACGGTATTGATTGCCTTTGAACAGTGGCGCGCCGCGATGGACCGTCTCAAGGACGGCGACACGAAGACGAGTACGAAGTTCGAAATCCCCAAGCGTGGCACTCAGCAGGGAGTCGGATTCTGGGGGGCCGGCCGGGGATATCTGACTCACCATCTGACGCTCGACCGGGGCGCAGTCGCCAATTATCAGATCGTCACGCCGTCCACGTGGAACGCTTCCCCAACCGACCGTTGGGGACAGCCGGGTCCCTACGAAGAGGCAGTGCTGAATACACCGCTCCTGGAGGAGACCAGCGACCCAGCCAAGTTCCGCGGGCTGGATGTCCTGCGCGCAATTCGCAGCTTCGACCCCTGCATGCCGTGCACCACCCACATCCAGTCCGAGGGTGGCCTTATCACGCGTGAGGTGAACACCTGCGCCTGCGGTCTCGACGACTGACGTCGTAGTCGTGCGGGTAATCGTCGGTGGCGTCGCCTATCCCGATCTCTGCGATTACTCGATCGGGATAGAGGTACAGGAGCGATTGTCCATGCGCACCGCGCCCGCTCACGTCGTCGTCGAGGATCTGAGTTACAACCCCATCGCTATTATTCAGCGCCTCGACGACGAGCCTCCTGAAAACCGATTTGGACGCATGGTAGTGGTCTCGGCCGTGAAGCGGGGAAATCGCCCTGCGGGCACGGTGAGCTGTTACCGGTGGGACGGCGGCATGCCCAACGACGAAGAAGTTCAGCGCGCCGTCACCGACGCCGTCACCGGAATCATCGCCCTCGAAAACACCCTCGTCATCGCCAGGTATTTCGGTGCCCTGCCGGACGAGGTCGTGGTGGTGGAAGTGGAGCCGGAGACGCATGAGTTCGGAGCCGCCTTCAGCATGGGGGTAGCGGCCGCATTCGACCACATATGCGATCTCGTCTGGACGTTTGCGACCGATGACCAGGCGGTTGCCAGGTTGCCCATGGAGTCCCTTTCATGGACCGCCGTCCCAGCGTTCCGGCTCGGATGACTGAAATCGGGAGCGAGCCCGAGGTCGTCCAACCGCACGACGACTTGCTGGACGACATCGCCAGTACCATTGCTTCGCTTGAGGGGCATTCCGACCCTGCGGTGCGTGAGCAGGTGACGGCACTTCTGAGTGGCATAGATGCGGTGCACCGGACGGCACTCACGCACCTGTTCAGCGCGATCGTGGGAATCGGAGGCGAGCAGTTCATGGACAGGCTGACCGCTGATCCGGCGATACGGCTTCTGTTCATGTCGTACGATCTGCTCGCGGTGGACCGGCGGATTAACGCCGAGGAAGCGCTGGATGCTGTCCGCGGCCATCTGCATTCTCACGGAGTGGATGTGGAGCTCCTCGACGTCGGAGGTAGCGAAGTTTTCGTGAAACTGCATGGCGTGGAAAAGAGCGCGCTTTCGGTAGATGCCATCCGGCGCGATATCGAGGCTGCGCTGAGGGAGGGGCTGATCGGATTCCAGATTCTCGTCATCGGCGAACGGCAGCGCGCGCCAAAGGCCTCGGAGCTCGTCAAACTGGGGGGACTTCGCCGCGCGAACCGGCCCGTGTATCACACAGCGTTCGCCGCCGGCGATCTCGAGCCTGGCGCTGTAAGAGCGATAGACGCCGGCGAGGAATCCATTCTGATAGCCAACGTTGGCGGCGAGTATTACGCTCTTGCGGGCAACTGCGGCGACAGTCCGCTGCCACTCAAGTACAGCACACTCGACGACGCGATTCTCATTTGCAGTTGGCATGGCTGCAGGTACGATGTGCGATCGGGCTCGCGGGCTGACGCCTCCGGAGGCGACAGAATCCGAGTTTACCCTGTGAGAGTTGAAGCGGGTAATGTGGAAGTTGCCGTTGGTGTCGAGCCAGTACCAATTACGTGATACGTGATACGTGACACACGATATTATTGAATGCCTCGTACCCTGATCGCGGGTTTCGGCAACACCCTCCGTGGCGACGACGGCTTCGGCGTCGAGGTGGTGCGCAGGCTCACAGAGGAGGGAGTGAACAGACCGGGTGTGGAGCTCATGGAAGTTGGCACCGCGGGCATTCGCCTCGCGCAGGAGCTGCTCACTCCCTGCGACCTGCTCATCATTGCCGACGCCATGGCCCGCGGTGGCGAGCCCGGCACTGTTTACGTGCTCGAGGTTGACTCTGTCGAGCAAGTTCAGCGTGTGGACATGCACGTCGCCATTCCCTCTCACGCTCTCTCGGTCGCTCAGGCGCTGAAGGTGCTGCCGCCAAGGGTGGTCCTCGTTGGTTGCGAGCCGATGCAGGTGGATGAGATGACCTGCGATCTCACGGGTGAGCTGTCACCGCCGGTGCGCGCCGCGGTTGACGTCGCCGTCCACCGCATACATTGTCTACTGGCTGGTGAGCAGGATCCACGAATTTCAGAGAGTGCTCCGCATGAGCGATGACGCGGGACTTGAAATCGCACGGCGCGATGAGATGCTCGAGCTGCTCTTCTGGCTCGAGGGTGAAGGGTTGCAGGCGAGCGCAAATCTTTCTGGCATGACCCGGTTTCTCGCGCATCCGGAGACCCTCGTGCGCGCTACACTGTCGGATCTCCTGGAACGCAATTATGTAGTCGAGCTTGGCGGCGCCAGCGCGGAGTATCGCCTGACCGAGGTTGGGCGCCGCGAAGCATCCCGATGGTTCAAGGACGAGTTCTCCGAGCTGCTCAGCCAGGGTCATGGTGAATGCAGTGATCCGGACTGCGACTGTCACGATAATCCAGGTGCCGCGGCGGAATGCCACGCTGCCCGCTCCGCTGGAGGTCACAAGCACTGATGCGAATCGCGATTGCTGGCAAAGGGGGAACCGGTAAGACGACAATCTCGGGAACTCTCGCAAGGGTTCTTGCCCGGCAGGGTCGGCGGGTGCTTGCGATCGATGCCGATACGACGCCGAACCTGGCCGTGACGCTCGGTGTTCCGCCCGACAGAGCGCGGGAGATGCTGGACCTTCCGCGCAACATGATGGAACGGCAACAGCAGGACGACGGTACCATGAAAACCGTCTTCACCGCCGACTCCGAGGAGATCATCTCCAATTACTCCGCGCCCGGACCCGACGGCATTCGTCTCCTGGTGATGGGAAAGGTGAACCACGGCGGCGCCGGTTGACTATGCAGCGCTCACGCCGCGGTCCGCGGCTTGATTGGTGAGTTGGTGAGGAAAGACGACGATGACAGGGATATCATCGTGGACATGGAAGCGGGCCTCGAGCACCTTTCGCGAGGCACCGGCAGAAACCTGTCCCGGTTTGTCGCCACCATAGAACCGTATTACCGGTCGATGGAGGTCGCAAAGCGCGTCGCGGCGCTCGCGGCGGAGCTGGGAATAACCGAGGTTCTGGCTGTCGCCAACAAGGTGCGCGACGATGGCGACCGGCAGGCAATTACCGAATTCTGCGCGAAGCACTCGTTGCGGCTGGCCGGTGAGATTCCCTACGACCCATCGCTGCTCGAAGCCGAGCGCGCCGGCAGAACACCAATCGACTTCAATCCGGCCTCACCGGCGGTCAAGGCAATAGAGCGACTTGCCGCGACGCTGAGCAGGCAGGCGTCTTGATCACGGAGGCGGGCTAGTGGGTTGTGGAGTGGGTGCAACAGAAGTGCTGCGCGGAAACGCCATAGATGGCCGACTTTGTTGCTGCCAGGATGCGCCTTGATCCAGATTTTTACACCCGATTGTTGGGCATTTGTGTTAGTAAAACGCGATTGCTTATGACCAGCCCGTCTTTACTTCTTTCATAGGTAGAAGCGTCGTGTTCTTCGACGTAACGCAGGCAACTGCGTCGCTCACGGCTTTGTCGACACGCCCCTACTGGCCGACCTGGCCTCCGGTTTTGCTCATTGGACTATTGACGCCGGGCACAACAGGTGCAATTGTGTAGGCCCGCCAAGGAGAAGCAGGCTCGGGGTTTCGCGTCATTCTACAAGTGGGAGGGACTCACCATGAGGTTCATACCTGGTTTAGCGACCTTTCCGCTCGCCGCCGCCGCTATAGTTGCTTGCAGCGGATCATCGCCAACCGATGCATCCGGCGGATCATCTGTGCTTCGCGAGCGCGATGGAAATGTTGAGGAGCTGGCTCATGTAGCGCCACGCTGCGCGGGGAAGACGGCGACAATTTATGTCGGCCACCCTGGCGGCGGATCAGTAACTCCAAATGGAGCAGGTGGATATAACTTCGTCGGCACGAGCGGCCGCGACGTCATCGTCGGCTCGGCCGGCCCCGATCACATTAGGTCACTGGGCGGCAACGACTGGGTGTGCGGGGGTGACGGCAACGACAGAATCTTTACGTTTGAGGGGAACGATGAGGTCTTCGCCGGCGCTGGCGACGACCACGTTGAAACCGGCCCGGGCAGGGACCACATAGAGGGCGGCGATGGGAACGATAACCTCTTTGGCGCGGATGGCGATGACAGGGTTGAAGGCGCCCGGGGAGTGGACACGAACGACGGTGGACCAGGCAAGGATCTTTGCAACGACCCCGAAGGTGGGGAGTTCTCCAACTGCGAATGATTGCCTGACACCAAAATAGCGTCCCTTCGACGCGCGGAATTCAGGAGGGTATGCGGGGCTGACCTATCCAGGTCAGCCCCGCTGCTTTTCCAGAAGCGTAGCGCCGCCCCGTGCGTGTCGCGTCCGGCGCGAGCATCTTTGGCGGCCGCCCGCACTTTCTGCCACACCAGCTTCGCCGATGTCGAGCTGCGCCTGCCAGCGCGTCGCACACTGCGGGCAGTCGAGTGCGAACGAGACCCTGGCGCCCGGGTCGAGCCTCTCCATGTGTTGCGACAGCGCGTCGAGCACAGGCGCCGACAGCTGCCAGGCCGGGATGTCATGACCTTCGCGCGTGCATGCGAGCACGCAACGGTCGAGCAGAAGTCTGGTAAAATCTTCTTCGCTCTGCTCACCGGATGCGATCGCGATATCGGAGATGTCGGCAGGCGGAAATCTATCTGGTGCCCGCAGGCCTCGAGGCGGTACGGCGGCGCGCAATCAAGCTTCGGTTGCATCCGCGCAACGAGCGCCTCGCAGTCGCCGCAGAATTGCGACGCCGTGCCGCAGGCCGGGCAATGGCTCAGCAGTTCGATCTCACAGCCGAAAAGGCGGGCATGCAATTCCATGAGCCTGACGTTGCGCTCGCCCAGAGTTCGGGCGGGTTCGGCGGCTTCAAACGAAAACCGCAGCAGTGCATCGACGCCGGTGATGGTGCGCACACCGCTGGGCACCTCTTCGATGTAGACGCCGGGGTAGGAAAGGGCAACTGGCATCGCCTTACTCCTGGTCGGTTAATTCAAGAGGTTTCGCTGACGATTAGATATCCATGGCGATTGCTTGCCGTGGAGCAGCTTGCTTGAACGACAACTCCCCAGAAACGTGATCATGGAACACGACGAGTTGCATCTGCGCGTCCGACACGCTCGGGCTCGGTGTGCAGGATGCGCGAATATCATACGCCAACCGCAAATGGACTGCAGCGTCGGCCATGCACACACGGCGAATCCTGGAGTCAGCGTTTACCCGACTCCGCGGTGCGCTCTCGCAGCTCGGCTAGCCAGTTGAGCACGACGACGATTTCCGTCTCCCCCGGAGTGAGGCGCAGCGCGACGAACCGTTTGCCGTCGGGGTGGACGTCGTACTCCGCACGTGAGACGTTGTTGGTACCCGACGCAAAAAGCCCCTCGAAAAGAATTTTCCTGCCGGTAACGGAAACGCCGCGTGACATGGAAAGTGATGCGGCCATAAAGCGGTCGCCTACGCGGTAAAAGATGCCGCCGCCGTCGGGCGACCATACCGGCTCCGTACCTCCACCCGCGGATACCTGCACACGCCCACCAGGACCGGGGAAGGGGCGCAAGTAGACCTCGAACTGGCCGGTCTCGTCCGAGATGTAGGCCAGCCACCGTCCATCCGGCGACACGCGGGGCATCGCTTCACTGAATGGCGTTTGCAGCAGTGGTTTAGCTTTCCTAGCAGCGGTGTCGCCGCTCAGAGGAAGGAGCCAGAGATCGCGTTGCGTTGGGCCGCCACTGGTACGAATCACAGCGGAGCTTCCATCCGGCGAGAAGGTTATCTCGCGAATGTTATTCAAGTTCGCATCCAGCCGGGTCTCCGGTCCGCTCCCGTCGGCGGGCACCAACCATGCCTCCGAGCGCC
Organism: Gemmatimonadaceae bacterium; assembly: GCA_051005015.1. GTDB lineage: Bacteria > Gemmatimonadota > Gemmatimonadetes > Gemmatimonadales > Gemmatimonadaceae > JACMME01. Next base: position 13,984 of record JBPCJT010000354.1, read on the forward strand.
CTCCGGCATCCGCGATATACGCTATGCTCCGTCCGTCGGGGGTCCACTCCGGTCGGATAGACGATGCCATGGAGGTTAGTCGCGAAAGAACTCCGGAGTTGAGATCATAGACCCAGATATCACTGGAGGTTCGAGTGCTGGAGCTTCCTATTCCGAGCGCGATCCGTCTTCCGTCGGGAGAGAAGCGTGGATGTGCATAGCGGCGCGGTTCGTCGATTCCGCCCGCCGCGCCGCCGCGCTCGTCGACAATCGCGAGTCGGTTCGAGCTGTTGCCGCGCATGTACGCGAGCGAGCCATTATCGGAAACTGAGGCTAGGGCCCAACCGTCCGGATTGAAAGCCACACCGTCGAGCACCGGAACCCATTCTTCCTTCACGCGATCTCGGCGTGTATCCAGCGAGGCCGCGGCGACGGTTCCGTCCGCTCGCCCGAACAGGAGGTTTCCGTCGAGAAAGCCGACCAGGTTTACAGCCGGAATGTCCAATGCGGTGTATCCCTTTCCGTTTAGCGACGCTATTCCAAGGTGATCGAGCTCAGAGCTTCCTCGCGCCTCAACGACAAACACAGCAGACTTGCCGCCCGGTAGAAAGCGTGGAAAGTTGTGAGCCACTTCGCCTCGCACGCTATCCACCGAGGTAAGTCGCACTGACTTGCCGCCGGTGGCTGGAACGCGGAAAAGTCCCTGTGCTGAGCCATAAACGATCATGTCATCGACGCCCCAATCGAGACCACCCACGCCGCCCCGGATGCCTTCGGCGAGCGTGACGACCGTGCCGCCGCTCAAAAGTACTTTCCCGAGCCCCCCTCCAAACGTTGCGAAGGCAAGCCAACGCCCATCCGGAGAAAAGGCGGGCGACCACGCCGCTTCCGTACCGGGTATGGGTCGCGGCCGCAATTGCTCCAGCGAGCGGACGTACAGCATGGGTGATTGCTCCGGGCCACCCCTCCCTCTGTACGCTATGTGACGGCCGTCGCGCGAGAAGACTATTGTTGTCGACGACTCTACGAAACGATCCCTTTGAGACAGGGCAAGCGTGAAGCGCACCGGATGCGCGTCCACTGTTTGCATCGAGCGCAGCTTTCCCCAACCCCACGCACCCAGGCTCACACCGACCAGCACCGCGACGACAAGCGCCAATCCCCGCGGCAGGGACGAGCGCACGCGCGCCCAGCGCAACACTCCGTGCGCAAGGGCCGGTGGGGGTTGCGCTGTAGCGGATGTGATGACCACTGGCGGCAATTCGACCCGTCCCGCGTGCGTGAGCGCGTCTGCGAACTGGACCGCCGTCGGCCAACGGTCGGCCGGAATTTTGGTTAGGGCGCGCTCGAGGGCCGCTTCCACGTGCTCAGGCACGCTTCGCCGCAACGCACGTACACTGCGTGGTTCCTCCGTGAGGACCTTGGCGATCACTGCTTGCACGGTGCTGGCGGTGTGCGGCGGATCACCGGCGAGCATCTCGTAAAGGACGCATCCCAGGGAGTAGATGTCCGTGCGCGCGTCCAGCTGCCGGTCGCCAGCAGCCTGCTCAGGGCTCATGTATTGCGGCGTACCCAGGGAAATTCCCGTCTGGGTAATGCGGGCGCCGCCAGCGTTGGAGACCGCGAGCGCGATGCCAAAGTCCGCTACAACGGGCTGGCCATCGTGCAGCAGGATGTTCTCGGGCTTGAGGTCGCGATGGATGACACCGTGCCGGTGCGCATAGTCGAGAGCGCTCGCTACGTCCGCCGCAATGCGGATGGCCTCCTCAACCGGGAGCTGCCTCTCTCGCTCGAGCCGCCGCCGCAGCGACTCGCCCCCCACGTACGGCATGACGTAAAAGAGGTGCCCTCCGGCCTCGCCGGAGTCGAAGAGAGGTAGCAGATGCGGATGCTGGAGATTGGCTGTGACGCGAATCTCGCTCAAAAAGCGGTCCGGGCCGAGGATCGCGCCCAACTCAGGGAGCAGCAGCTTGAGCGCCACGTTCCGGCCGTGTCTCACATCGCGCGCGAGGTATACCGTGGCCATGCCGCCGCGGCCGATTTCGCGGTCGATGGCGTAACGGCCAGCGAGCGCCGAGTTCAGGACCGAGAGCTGTTCCGTGGCGGTCATGCTTTCTGGGGGTATGGGCCTGGGTAGAGTTGAACTACCAAGTCACGCCTATGACGGGCGCTGATTAGAGTTCAGTCCCGTTGCGCCGGCTGGCATCTACGGCTTCGTTCCAAATGCGTGGAGCTTCGCGGATCGCGAACTCCACCTGCTCACCGATCGTCGTCGCGAGCGTTGCGGTGCTGAGCGAGCGAGTGAGAAGCATGCGATTGGACTCCTGGAGAAATTCGATCGGATCGCGGGGACCGACGGTTCGAGACTCCGTAAACCGGCGAAGAAATTCCCTCCACATTTTAGCCCCCTCCTCGATCCCCCTTTGTTCCTCCTTGAAAAACTCCTCGGCGACGAAGACGAGCTGATTGACCATCTCCGCGACGAAGGGCGTATGAATCTGCTCCTGGAATTGGGCTTCGGAGGAAAGTCCCGTGAAGTTGTCCGGGATCGTTTCCCCCGAGTACACGATTTCTTCCACGACGACATGGACCTGAAAAGGGCGCTGTTCCGGCTTTCCCCAGAGCCTTACCGTAAGCTTGTCGGCAATCCAGGCGAGCTCCCAACGAATCTGAACGTCTTCAGCCCGCACGTGACGCCGCTCGGCGTTTTCCAGGGAAACCGCGCTGAGGATGGTAACGATATCGGTGTCCAGAATACTGTCGACCGAGGCCTTCACTAGAGGAGCCGGTCCGCCCATCGTCTGCATGGGGCGGGACGTCCACGCCGGGTTACCCCGTAGATGAATTGACACTCCCCCTGAGCCGACCATCGATTCCCTGGGCTCAGCGGCGGCCGACTTCGTTTTCACAATTGTCGCGGCCGTCAAAGCTTCAGTCTGGGCATCGACGCACTTACTGGCAGCCGAGACCACGGGGACATACCAGTCAAACGTCGTCGCGCGAAGATTTGCGACACCGCTCAGCATCACCGGAGTGGCGGGACTGGGTCCCTCGAACAAGACCACCTCCGACAGAATGGAGCTCTTGCGCAGTTCGGTCCTGAGTCGCAGGCACCGAGCGTCTCCCTGGGTGGGTTCGTATGTTGCCTGCCAGACATCGTCTACATATGTGTTGCTATCCCAGCCTTCGTTGCCGAAGAGAGAATCGATCGCCCTCATTACAACTCGGTACCGGAAAGCGGGCACATAGCCGGGCTCCTGCGTTGTCACACGCACCCGCGCCCGTGCGTCGTAGCGCTTCAGGGTTGCAGCATGCTCAATCACACCAGCAGGAAGGATCGCTGGGCTGCGAGCTGTGGTCGGTTTCTCATCGATGAAATAGCGGCTGTCACCTGCGCTGCCGGAAACCGTCTGGCTCTGTGCAGGTGGTGTGGATAAATAGCGAAGCCAGGCCTCTGTGCTGATCAGTCGCAGCATCCCGGTGACGACTTGCAACCGGGCGTAATCCTGACGGGACTGCTCGTTTGCAGCAGCAGCGATATCATCCAGCCAGAGTCCTTCAGGCGGAACCCAATCGTAGTTGAATAAACCGCGGACTCCCAAATCCACACCGCTCGGGAACGCTGCTCCAAACCGCTCCCACATGAACGAATCACTGTAGCTAACAAGATCGAAAGCGCCGACGGCAAAGTCGGGGTACAATTGCTCAATGCCATATCGGGGCCCACCGTTCGTCGGTCTGGCCATGTCATGCACTTTCCAGATCTTTTCCTGCAGGACAGTCTGTCCGGTGTATTCGGTGCGAGCGAGGCTCTCATCCTGCATACGCATCACGAATCGATCGATCGCGTCAGCGGTTTTGCGTAGTTGTCCGGCGTAAATTCCCGCTGACCTGAACCACGGCATCGCCACCTGGATCACGGCGGTGAAGGTTGTGGCTCCGTACAGCAACATCGGTACTCCGAGCCGGTAGTCGAAGACGGTCACGTTGGGCGGGGCCATCGGCACGGGCGCCAGGGTTCCACCGGAGCCTCGAATACCAGAAGACCTGATGCAAAAGCCCGCGCCATGTAGGCTTCGCTGTCGTAGGTCGCGGTCCACGCCTGGTCTCTGAGGCGAGACAGCGGCACGGCGAGCTCGTCGACAATGGTTCTCATATCAGCAACGATCTGAACTCTTGCGCTCCCCACCGGTTTCTCAATGAGGAGGCGCCTGACCAATCCTTGCATGCGGTCAATGCGCCCATCGAACTCCGCATGCATTTCAATCATTTGATCGGCGCGTTGAATCTGCTCCAATCCTTGCAAGTGGTTCTTGATGTTGAACAGTGCCTTCCCGAGCTCAGGGCTCATGCCGTCGTCAGGAACCATGAGGTCCATAATTGCCATCATGACAGCGAGCGCCCACGCGTACACGGAGATCGCAGTCGCCACTATTCCGGCAACCCCGGCGATCTTGCTGAGGCCATTGATAAGGTTCTGGGGCACGCCCCAGTCGCGCCATTTTTTTCGTCCGTCCTCGTCTCGCGGCAGGATGTCGGAGAGGTCCTTGAACACTTCCTGAATCTTTTTCGTATCAACGCGAAAGCCGGTTGGAGCCTGGTATATCTGAGCGCCGCTGGGCGGGCCAAACACGATGTTGCCGGACGCATCGAGATAGGCGCCGCCGCCAATGTGTACTGCGAAGCTCTCTGACATAGGTCTCCCGGGGAACGCAGGATCAATGTGGAAGAATGGCACACCCACTGGTAAGTGGGCTCAGCTTCAGTTCGGAGGACGGCGCAACGCAGCCAGGATCAGGAAGCGGGCATTCCCTGGGGTACACGGACGTGATTCGGATTGCCCATGGAACACGATGGTGTTTTCAAACGAGCAGTCAAGAAGGAATCCGATGTCTCGTCATCATCCACACCGCGCAAAGCGTCGCCTGAGGCGAATCAACGGTAGCGGGTGCCTCCGGCGGCCGCACGCATTGCCCACCGCCACACGCCTCCGCATACTCTACAATTCCGATCGATTTCCTGCCCATAATACCGTCCATGGATGCACCTGAAGGGAGGGTCGAGCTGGCGCGCAGCGCGGTCCTGACGCTCGCGATTTCGGTCGTCGCAATTCACTTCGCGACCAATCTCTTCACCCCCTATGGAGTGCATCGCGACGAGTTCCTCTACCTCGCGATGGGCCGCCATCTCGATCTGTTCCGGATGGAGTTCCCTCCCGCGATTGCCATTCTGGCGCGGCTCTCTATCCTCTTCGGAGATTCGCTGTGCGCGATTCGCCTCTTCCCGGCAATCGCCGCCGGGTCTCTCGTTTTCCTCTCGGCGCTCATCGCGCGAGAGCTTGGCGGTGGACGTTTCGCGCAGGTAATCGCCGCGATCGCGGTCGCGGCGAGCCCGCTTTTCCTGCGAGCCGGAAATCTCTTTCAACCGGTCGTATTCGATCAGCTCTGGTGGACATTGGGCCTGTTTGCTCTCGTAAGGCTTGGGCGAACTGGCGAATCGAAATGGTGGGTCTGGTACGGAGCGGCGATCGGGTTCGGCCTGCTCACAAAGTTCAGCGCAGTGTTCTTCGGCGCTGCAACGCTTCTCGCCCTAATTGTCTCGCCACAACGGCGCTGGCTGCTCACCCCATGGCCGTGGGTGGCACTCCTCATGGTTGCGGCTATTGGCAGCCCCAGCTGGATGGGACAGGTCCGCCTCGACTATCCTGTCATTCGGCAGATGCAGGACCTGCGTGATGCGCAGCTCGAGCGCGTGACGCCAATGGAGTTCGTGATCGGGCAGCTTCAACTCGGTCCGGCGTTCATCGTCGCGTTGGCTGGCGTTGGCTGGCTACTCCTCGCACCGGAAACAGCGAAGTATCGAATAGCCGGCTGGACGTGCCTGTTGGCTTTCCTGATTCTGCTCGTGCTCAAAGGCAAACCGTACTATCTCGGTCCGGTTTATCCGGCGCTTTTCGCGGCCGGGGGAGCTGCAATGGAGCGCATCCGCCATCCGCGTCTGCGACCCGCGGCGCTCTGGGCTTCGGCGATTCTCATCGTCTCATATGGTTTGCTAACGCTGCCGATAGGACTACCGATTCTCTCTCCCAGGGGAACGATGACGGCGTACACGAACGCGATCGGCGCAAGCGAGGCGAATCGCACCAACCGCGGAGAGTTGGAAGAGTTGCCCCAGGACTATGCCGACATGCTCGGTTGGCCGGAGATGGTTGCGGCGGTGGCAGAGGTTTATCGCGCACTACCTCCGGAGGACCGCGCGCGAGCAGTGATCATCGCAGGAAACTACGGTGAGGCAGGGGCGATCGACTTCTACGGCCCGCGGCTTGGGTTACCGAACGCTATAAGCACCGCGGGCACATACTGGTTTTTCGGACCTGGAAGCAGGCCGGGCGAGGTCGCGGTCACGCTGGGAATCGAAGCCGCTGATCTAGAGTCATTTTTTGCCGAAGTCACCACCGCGCGGCGCTTCACATATCCCGGCTCCGTTTCGGAAGAGCGCAACATTCCGATCAACGTCGCCAGGCGTCCTTACAGAACGCTTCAGCAGCTGTGGCCTTCCCTCGCCGGCAGAAACTAGAAGGTCCTGGTCTCTTCTTCGGCGATGAGAAAGAGGGGCATCCCTCCGCTGGAAATGGAGATGGCGTGTGCGACGGCTTTCTGCGCCGAGGCGGATGCGGCGGCTGCCTGTAGCGCCTCCATGGAAGGGAAATGAAGTTCGGCGACTCTGTAGAACGGTGGTGCGCTGCCATCAACAGTACCTACAATTCTGGACGCGATGAATTTGTTGATTCCGTTGAATGTCTGAGGAGTCACCATCGGCGCGTGATCCTGCGTGTATTCTCGCTCGAACGTGTTCGCGTCGAGCGGGAAAGGATAGAGAACGATGAATTTTGCGCCGGCCATGGCTTGGGCTCCTCTGTCGAGCGTAGGAATATTACCGAACGGGGTGTTCAGACCAGCAGACGAGTTTGATACCTTCGCGCGATGTTCGCTTCCATATTGTGACGTGCGCCGGAGGAGCGCAACCTGCTCTGAGGATCGTCGCCGCCCATTCCGGCCTCTAGTGCAC
>JBPCJT010000355.1:0-26673 GCA_051005015.1 Gemmatimonadaceae bacterium
GTCCAGATGCGCGAGCTTGCGTTCGAGCAAAAGGGTTTCGCGCTCACGATACGTTACCTTCGCGCGATCAGACATGCGCTGAAAAACTCCGCGCTCCTTCTCAGCGTCAGCGCTGATGTCGACGGGCGCGAGACGATGCGCCAGTGAGTCCGGCGCAGTTGCGGACTGTGCCGACACCGTCGGAGCCGTAGCCACCAACCCGAACACCAGCCCGGTACAGACGAGGACGAAGGATAAGAAACGGCCACCGGACAATGACCGAAAATGCGGACGAGTCAGAATTCGCGTCTCCTGCTTAATGGGAACCGTCCAGTAAATATTGCGGTGGTACAGCTCGAAGGCCATGATTCTACTCCATGATTCTTACAACTTGTTGCACAACGAGCCACCATTATTGTGGCGCCAAAGAGTACGGTGCCGGGTGCTCGGTGCCGGGTCGGTAATGCGCGGTGACCGGTGTCGGTAGCTCCGATGTGAGCGACGGGGACGAGCCGCGTTCGGCGGAGGCACGCTCAGGGCTCGACGCGTGGAACAGAGCCGAGCTTCCCGCGCCACCTTACCCGCGCGGACTTGCGTGGCTTGGCACGGTGGGGCCTGGCATCATAATACTGGGCGTCTCGATTGGTAGCGGGGAGTTCCTGCTCGGTCCAGCGGCGTTCGTCAAGTACGGTCTTACGCTGCTCTGGGTCACCGGTGTCGCAGTCTTTCTTCAAACGATTTTCAACACCGAAGCGATGCGCTACACGCTCGCGACGGGCGAGCCGCTGTTCACCGGCTTCATGCGCACCCGGCCAAGCGCGACTTTCTGGGCGTGGTTCTACGCCGTGCTGTACTTTCTGCAGTCCGGTTGGCCCGCCTGGGCCGCGAACGCCGCCGGTGCCATCTTTTTTCTCGCGGCCGGCGAGATGGCGGGACCGGCGAATTCCAGTACGGTCTACTTCATTGGCGTCGGGACATTTCTCGCGTGCGGCGCCGCGCTCCTCGTAGGCCGGCGCATTGAGCACACGCTCGAGATCCTGAACTGGATTCTCATCGCGTTCATTCTCAGTACGTTCCTCATACTGGCTCTGCTCTTCGTAGCGCCGGAAACATGGTTGGCGGCGGCTGGTGGCTTCTTCGGCTTCGATACCAGAAGCAGCACCTTTGTCTTCGTCCCTTCCGGCGTCGACTTCTTTCTGCTGGGCGCTTTCGCCGCGTACTCCGGTGCCGGTGGAGTGGCCAATATCACGCTCACCAACTGGGCGCGAGACAAGGGTTACGGCATGGCAAAGCACGCGGGCTACATTTCCGCCGCCGTCGGTGGCGAGAAGGTGCATTTAACACACACCGGATTCGCCTTCACGCCGGACGCAGAGTCCATGGCACGCTGGCGCGGCTGGTGGCGCATCGTTCGCGCGGACCAGTGGGGCGTTTTCTTCACGGGTGCCTTGCTGGGCATGGCACTCCCAGCTCTCCTGTACGTCACCTTCGTTCCAGCGGGAAGCGACATCCGCGGGCTCGGCATCGCCGCCGCACTGGCAAAAGGAATCGGCGGGCAGGTCGGTCCGTTTGTGGGAGTTCTCGTCGCCTTCATGGGAGCCTGGGTTCTCTTCAAGACACAGCTCGACATTCTCGAAGGAATGGTTCGCTCAATCACCGACATTCTCTGGACAGGGAGCACCCGCCTTCGCACATGGCGCAGCGGAGATGTCAGGGCCGTGTACTACAGCGTTCTTGCCGCCGCGCTAATCTGGGGCATTCTCGCGCTGCGGCTCCGCCCGGTGTTCATTCTGCAGCTAGGCGCGAACGTCGCGGGAATTGTCTTCATGATCGGATCCGTGCACCTGCTTTACGTTAACACCACACTACTGCCATTGGCGCTCAGACCGCCTCTCTGGCGAAGGGCGGCGCTAGTGGCAATGGCGGTATTTTATGGCGTCTTCGTGACACTGTGGATGCGGCAACTGTTGGGACGCTAGCAATTGGGACGCTAGCTCTTTTGGCACGCTGGACGATGGTTCTGCCCGCTACGAGTCCGGTACCTGGTGCTCGGTGCACGGTTGTCACGACGCGGTGGCCGGTTTTCGGGCAGTAAAAGCGCCGTATCAAACACCTCCAGTCGTTCTTCGCAGTTCGCCGTCGCAGGCACGGTGCACACAAAGGCACCTCACACGGTTGGGCAGAGCTCAGTACTTTACCAGATAATTATCCAGCTCCCACTGGCTTACCTGCGTTATGTATTCCCGCCATTCCATGCGCTTTGCCTCGGTAAAGTTCGAGGCAATGTGCTCGCCGAGAGCGGCTGTGATGACGTCATCTTTCTCTAACTCGTCGAGTGCTTCATTGAGGTCGTGAGGAAGATCGTCGATGCGCAGTCTGCGTTTCTCGCGATGGGACATCTCCCAGATGTTGGTGTTTACTGGCTCGCGGTGATCAGCTTTCGTCTCGATTCCGTCGAGCCCCGCGGCGAGCATCACGGCGAGTGCCAGATACGGGTTCGCGGCCGGATCCGGCATGCGCAGCTCAACTCGAGTACCCATCCCTCGACGATCCGGAATGCGAATCAGCGGTGAACGGTTGCGCATGGACCACGCAACGTTCACCGGGGCCTCGTAACCGGGCACCAGTCGTTTATACGAGTTGACGAGTGGATTCGTAATCGCGGCAAATCCGCGCGCGTGACGCAACAGGCCGCCGATGTAGTTGAGTGCGATATCACTGAGCTCCCACTGCGCGGTTTCGTTCCAGAAGGCATTCTCATGGCCGCGAAAGAGCGATTGATGCGTGTGCATCCCGCTTCCATTCTGCCCGAAGATCGGCTTCGGCATGAACGACGCGACCAGCCCGAACTGATGCGCCACATGCTTTACCACGAAGCGAAAGGTCGCGATGTTATCAGCCGTACGTAGCGCGTCGGCGTAGCGGAAATCTATCTCGTGCTGCCCATGCGCTACCTCGTGATGCGCCGCCTCCACCTCGAATCCCATCTGCTCGAGCACCTCAACAATGGCCCTGCGGCAATCTTCGCCGAGGTCGGCGGGCGCGAGGTCGAAGTAGCCTCCGACATCGTGCGTGACAGTGGTCGCCATGCCATCGGCGTTGCTCTTGAATAGAAAGAATTCAGCCTCCATCCCGGCGTTCATTGTAAAACCCAGCTTCGATGCGCGCGTTATCTGATTCCTGAGGCAGAGCCGTGGATCGCCGGGAAATGGCTCGCCGCTTGGCAGGTTGATGTCGCAGATGAGGCGCGCCACACGATTCTCCGCGTTGCTCCACGGAAAGATCTGAAACGTGGCCAGATCCGGAGCCAGGAGCATGTCGGACTCCTCAATGCGCACAAAGCCCTCGATGGAGGAACCGTCGAACATTATGTCGCCATCGAGCGCCTTCTCGAACTGCGACGCCGGAATCTCCACGTTCTTGTTGACACCAAGAATGTCAGTGAACTGGAGCCTCAGAAAGCGAACATTCCCGCGTCGGGCGAGATCCAGAACGTCGCCCTTTCCTGCGCCTGCGAGGCTTGGGGTGGCGGAGCGGTCGTGGGGCACGAGAAGTTAATCCGTGGTAGGCCGTGAAGCTGCACAGGGTGCGCGAAGATTCATGGGCCAACGTAACGTCTGCGACTCGGGATTATCAACTCGGCGCTGGCGGAAATGCCTGCACATGGTCCGCCGGTCCTGGTCCTGCCCCTGCGTCCACCAATCGTTCCCGGCCACTTACGGTATCGCGTGAACGGGATTTTCAGGAATACCGATTCCGCACGACCGATTACGGGTTACCTTGTCCCGCATGGCTTCCCCTACCTCGCAATCGGCTGGCGTATGTCCCTCCTGCAGCCTGCCCGCCAGCGGACGCTTCTGCGCCAACTGTGGCGCTCCCATGGCGGGCGCCACCTGTGCGTCGTGCGACACTACGCTCACTCCGGGCGCGAAGTTCTGCCATCGCTGCGGTACGCCGGCAGGAACGAGCCGCGCTCCAACCCGCGAGCCGCGCGGACTTACAGGTGCCGTGCCGTGGGCAGTCGCGGGAATCGCGCTCGTCGCACTCGTGGCGATGCTTGCCGGACAGCGATTCAACGCGCGAAGTGCCACAACGCTCGATGCCCCGCAGAACGCGCTGCCTCAGGCCGGCCTCGATGACCGCGGCGCGAGCAGCGCGCCGGACATCTCCACCATGTCGGGTCGCGAGCGAGCCAGCAGGCTTTTCGATCGCGTCATGCGGCTGGCGGAAGAGCGGGAGCGCGATAGTGCAGCGTTCGCCGCGGGCGGCAAGGAGGACAGCTTGCAACTCTTCGCACAGATGGGCATTCAGGCGCATCTGCTTCTCGAGCCGCGCGACGCCGACATTCGGTATGACATGGGACGCATCGCGGAGGTCGCCGGAGCACCCCGCCTCGCTCGCGTGCAAGCCGACTCGATTCTCAGCGCAAGCCCCACGCACCTGCTCGGCCTCCTGCTCGCCGCCAACTCGTCGCGCGCCCTCGGCGATACAGCCGCCGCGCGATCGTTCGAACGCCGGCTGCTCGCCGCCGCACCCGCCGAACAAGGGCGTGCCCTACCGGAATACCAGAGTCACCAAAACGATATCGCGATGGCGATCGAGCTGGCGAAAAGGAGGTAGGAGCAACTGCCAACTGCCAACTGCGAACTGCGAACTGCGAGGGGATCCGCTACGCCAGGTTTATGTTCCGCACGGCTCACGAAACGCAGTACATGGTGCACGGTCCAGCAGCTCGCAGTTCAATCCGCAATCCGGAATCCTTTCCATGCCTCACACCATATACGTCGCCCATAGCCCCGACTCCGATGACGCATTCATGTTTTATGCGCTTTCGGAGGGGTTAATAGATACGGGCGATATACGCTACGTTCACGAGCTACAGGACATAGAAACACTGAATCAGCGCGCTCTGCGAGGTGAGCTAGAGGTAACGGCGGTTTCGATGCATGCCTACTCCTACATCACCGATCGGTATGCTCTGCTTCCGCATGGGGCATCCATGGGGGATCGCTATGGTCCGCGACTCGTCGCGCGGGAACCGACAGCCCGGGAAGCGCTCCGAGGGCGGCGCATCGCCATACCTGGTAGCCTCACGACCGCTGCCCTGGTACTGCGGATGTACCAGCCGGACTTTGTCGCAATCGCGACGCCGTTCGACCAGATCGAGGATGCCGTGGCGAGCGGCGATGTCGATGCTGGACTGCTAATCCACGAAGGGCAACTGACCTATATGGATCGTGGCCTTCACTTGATCGCCGACATGGGTGAATGGTGGCATGAGGAGACGGCCCTGCCACTTCCTTTAGGTGGCAATGTAATTCGTAAAGATCTGGGACTACCGCTTATAAAGACAATATCGCAACATTTACGCGCCAGTATAGCGCACGGCTTGGCCAATCGGCCTAAAGCGCTGGATCACGCGATGCGCTTTGCCCGAGGACTCAGCCGCACAAAAGCTGACGAGTTCGTTGGTATGTATGTGAATGAGTGGACGCTTGATTATGGCGAACGAGGGCGGATCGCCGTTCGCACCCTGCTCCAGAAAGGCATGGAGGCAGGGTTAATCGACAGAGAGGTAACGGTTGAATTCGTGGACGGCTGAAACCGCTGGAAGCGTTACCGCGGCACACATTGCTCGTCGTCTAACTGGTTGCGGCAGCCACGCTGGCATTCACATCTTGCCACTGCCACAGGGCGCCGACGGGCATGCAAGCGAGCACACGCTGATCAGCATCGGACATTCACATTGGGAAATCTTTCGCATGGAGTTTGCGGACATCGGGATGCTGCGCCAGCCATCAGGTCAACTCGGAATCTTAAGGCGCGCTTCATCCTCGAGCCTGTAGGTGACGAAACAGGGCACGGCCCAAACGTGAGTATTGGGATCATGCAAGAGCACGGCGGCACTCTCGGTGGAGGGCGCCCTTGCCGCCAGCCTTGTTTTTCGTATAACACTTGCTGCTCTGTCTCACCGAGCGGTGTCCTCCCCGACCCGGTCTTTTACGCATGAATGACGCACTGCCCGCACGCGCAGCTTCTCTTCTGGACGCGCGTGTGGCGCATACCGCAGCCGGCGCTCTGACCAAGCGTCTCCTCGTCGTTGACGACGAAGAATTCATCCGGCTCGCGCTCGCCAAGTTCCTCCGGTCGCGGGGCTACGACGTTCAGACAGCCGACTCCGGGGCCGCCGCGCTCGACCTGCTCGAGCGGCATTCGTTCATGCTAATGCTGTGCGACGTGCGTATGCCTGGCATGACCGGAATCGAGGTTATCGGGCACGCGGCCAAAAAGGACCCAGACCTTGCCATCGTCATGCTCACCGCAGTCAACGACGCACCCACTGCTACATTAGCGCTTTCCGGCGGAGCGTGCGACTACCTGATGAAGCCGGTTGAGCTTTCCGATCTGCACCAGGCTGTTGAGCGAGCACTGCACAAACGGGATCTGTCAATCGAGCAGCGCCACGTTGAGCGCATGATTCGTGAGGAAGTTGCGCTTCAGACAGCGGAGATCGAGCAGGAGAAACACGCGCTTCGTTCGCTGACGGTGAGCATTGCCCAGACGCTCATCAACGCCATGGAAGCCAAGGACGTGTATCTTCGAGGCCACTCCCAGCGCGTTTCGGATCTCGCGTCATCTATCGCGGAGGAGCTGCACCTCGGCGATGACACAGTGGAGGCAATTCGGCTGGCGGGACGACTGCATGATGTAGGACTGATAGGCATACGAGAGGAAGTGCTGAACAAGCCAGGTGAGCTGACACCGGAAGAGTTCGACCACGTGAAGACGCATGTGCAAATCGGCATGGACATTCTCGCGCCGCTCAAGCATCTGGGCGTGGTGCTGGACTATGTGCATGACCATCATGAGCGGGTCGATGGCACAGGTTATCCGCGCGGGCTCAAGGGACCCGCCGCTATCTCCATCGGTGGACGAGTTCTGGCCGCTGCCGATGCTTACGATGCTGTCACCTCCAGACGAGCCTACAGAGCACCGCGGACGCCGGAAGACACCGTTCAGTATCTGGTGACCCACGTGGGTAAGCTTCTCGATGAGGATGTATACAAAGCCCTGAGCTCCGTGGTGCGCCGACGGAAAAGTTTGGTGTTTATAGAGGATTGATATGGCTGGATTATTGTAACGGGGCCCGGAATCGCGTTCGCGATTTCGGGCTGCTTCATTTCGACGTTCTGCCTATCCCTTGACCCTTGATCTTAAATTCCTTATCCCTGTCGCTCGGCACACGACGTGCAGATTGCTCGGCTGCCATTGCTGTAGGCGGGCGATCCCGCGTACCTGGCGATACAATACGAAAGGAGGGAGTTATGCCGCGTGGCGATGGGCTGAACGACAAGATGCTCTTCTCCGAGCGCGACGACGAGGAAGAGGGTTACGGGGGGTTTGGAGGAGGAGGCGGAGGGGGCGGGGCCTCTTACGATGATGATGAGGATGAGGAAGAGGGCACCGGCTGGGGAACCACCGACCGAGGGAATACATACTTTGACGATCCCGACGACCTCAACGAGGATGATGAGGAAGAGAACGGGGGCGAAGAGACGGAAGATGATGAGGAGGGTGGGGCAGCGTCTGTCGATGAAGAGGAAGACGAGGGAGTGCTCTCAGCCGGTAGCCGCCGCGGTCGACGGCCAAAGCCCGCCTCAGCGGATGGTGGCACGGCCACCGGAGCTCCGGGTTTAGCCGGTGGCAGTGCGGGCTCCGGTAGGCTGAGCAATGTCCGGGGGGCTCAACCGTCCTTGCCGCAGGGAAGCTCCGGTGCAGCAAGCGGAGCAGGGAGGAAACCGTTGGGCGGGGAATCCGGGAGCTCGAGTGCTGGCGCTCGAAGCGGATCGGGACGGGTCTCCGGCGGTTCCGGCAAGGACGACAAGGGCAAAAGCAGTTCGGCGAGCGGATCCAGCAACAGGAGCGACTCCGCAGGGAGAGCAGCTCCCAAGCCGAGCGCCGGCAAAAGCGCGGCCAGGACAAGCTCAGCCGCCAAAAAATCAACTGGCAAGGGCACATCCAGTAGAACCTCGACTCGAAGCTCAACCGGCAGGAGCTCTTCGGGCCAGGGCTCGGCAAGCAAGACTTCCGGTACAAGGAGCTCTGGTGGCAAGAGTGCAGGGAAGAGTCAGAGTTCCGCATCCAGAAAGAAAACGCCGGCGGCCAAGCGATCGGGTGGGGCGGGTGCGTCGAAGCCGGCGAGCCGCAGTGCCGGTAAAGCAACATTGCGCGGCGCCCCAAACCGCGGCAGTGCGAGCAAGAAGTCGGCACCGCGCGGATCCCCTGGCGGGGGATCGGGCCGGTCGGGTGGAGGGGGTAGTCGCGGAAGCGCTTTCAAGGGAGGCAAGAGTCAGTCTCGCGGTGGAACGAGCAAGGCACCGTCCATGCGGCGCGGGGGCGGCCGGGGACGGTGACGGTGTTGATCTGAGCGGGGCACGAACCCAAACGTGCTCCGCTGCTTTTGATGTACTGTCACATCTTCTCACGCTCCGAATCGCGGACACTGCGAGATACGTGTGCCGAGCAAAATGGCACGGAACTCGTATCGAATCAGTCATGATTCCGCCCGACTGTCCTCCTTTCCCGATGACCGCGTATGCGATGGCGTAAAGCGTTCCTGGCTGGCGGCGCGGCCCTGGGCGCCGCAGCCACGTTCAACGCGCTGGTGGGCCGAAGCACGGAACCACTGGACAATCTCCTGGGTGGCGTGGAGGGCTGGTTCACCTGGCGTGGCCGTCGCATCGCTTATACGCGTCACGATCCGGGATCGGCGCCAGGCAACTATCCGCTGCTGCTCGTTCACGGAATCTATTCTGGCGCATCGTCTTTTGAATGGCGATCGAACGTCGGCCCGCTCTCCGAAACACACACGGTGTACGCGATCGACCTGCTGGGATTCGGGCGCTCGGATCGCCCGGACATCCGATACTCCGGAAGGCTGTATCTGAATCTTATCAGCGATTTCGAGCGCCAGGTGGTTGGCCGACCGTGCATCCTGGTCGCTACGTCGCTTTCAGCGGCCTACGCCGCCGTGCTTGGCGCACGCGATCCATCCCGGTTTCCGGCGCTCGTGCTCACCGAACCGACGGGATTTACGCGGCTCACTGATCAGTCTGGAACCGGCGGCGACATTGCGCGGGTCATCATCGATTCCCCGGTTCTGGGAAGCGCTCTTTTCAACGGACTCGTCTCACGGCCAAGTCTTCGGTACTATCTCGAGCGGGTGTATGCGAACCATGAGCTCGTGACGGACGAACTGGTGGACGTTTATCACCGGTCATCGCACCAGCCCGGATCCCGCTTTGCGCCCGCAGCATTCCTCGCGCAACAGCTCAACATCGACATCAGAAGCGCCATGCGCCGCCTTCGCCAGCCTGTACTTCTTACCTGGGGCGAACAGGCGCTTGAAATTCCGGTCGAAGACGCCTTTCGGTTCAGAACGCTCAAGCGGGATCTCGAACTCCTGATCATCGAGGGAGCTGGGTCACTGCCTCACGATGAGAAACCTGAAGAGTGGAACGGCGCGGTAGCAGAGTTTCTTTCACGAATCGAAGCCCAGGCGCATGGTGAAGCGTAACGAATGGAGTGGCAGGGCACTTCGTATTGGCCGACCCGCCGCTGGTACGCTGATCACTGAGCACTGAGACAGGACTGGCACGGGCCAGGCCGTGAAAGAGCGGGGTTAATAACGTGCCGGTGGCCAGTACCAGTTTCAGTGGCTCGTTCTCGGTCTCAGTCTCAGAGGCCACCGATAAAAGCCCTCTCATGCCGCGAAAAGAGAGCAACCGTGGGTTGATGTCCGCACCTCGGTGATCGCCTTTCCTTTCACTGCGTACTGGCGCTGGTCACCGTCGCTTCTCGACGCCTACCGCCGCACGCGTTATTGTAGGCGCCATGGTGGAATCACCGGTACCCCTTCTCAGAATGCACGCCCGGCACGCGCCGTGGAATGCGCGCGGACTCGCGGCTCATGCAACGGCTATCGCGGATGCGGCCGCCATGCGCCCCACGAACGCCGCTGCACGGGCGGCACCGAGCGCACGTTCCGTTCGCTTTTACGTGGCGGGTGGCTTGCTCGATCGCCCCGACGGCACGGGCACGGCAGCGACATACAACTACAGGCATCTCCTCCAGCTACTGCACATCAAGATCCGGCAGCGCGAGGGGCTCACGCTTGAAAAGATCAAGTCCGAGCTGGTGGAGCAAACCGGCGATGCCCTCGAGCGGCGCGTAGCAACCGCACTCGCTCCCACCCTTGGCGCGGGAGCGGACACGGCTGTGACGAACGACGATGACTACCACGGCGCGCCATGGCGGAGAGTGCGCGTGGCGGATGGCATCGAGTTGCACATCCGCGATGACTCACCAGCTGCCAGAGAGAACGCGGTGATCGCGATGCGCGAAGCGGTAAGGGCAGCGCTGGGACGTGAGGATATCCGGTAACTCCCAACTCCCTCCCTTACATCAGTCTCGAGAGCAATGTCGCCAATCTCTCCGTGATCTTACCGGTCCAGGGTCGCTGGCGAAATTCCTCCAGCTTCATTTCCTTCGAGTATTCCAGATCATCGAGGTAGATTTTTTCCAGCGCGGCGCCGAACTCCCGGTCCAGCGCAACCAGGTTCGACTCGTCATTCAGCACCAGCGATCGATTATCGAAATTCATTGTGCCAACCGTTCCCCATAGGCCGTCAACCACAAGCGTTTTGGCGTGCATCATGGATGGCTGATACTCATACACCTTCACACCCCCTTCCAGCAATTCCTCGTACCGAGCGCGTCCCGCCCTCCATACCATGCCCGCGTCCGACTTTTCACCCGCTGTAAGCACTCTAACATCCACCCCACGCTTGGCGGCGTCAGTTAGCAGTAGACGAAAATCATCGTCCGGGACGAAGTAGGAGTTGGTTATGTACAGTTTACTGCGCGCGCTGGCGATGGATAACGCCAGGAAACGCTCCGCCGCGGTGCTGCCAAGTGTAGGCGCGGCGTGCATGGCGGTCGCGAGCTGATTGCCGTCCTGCCTGAAGCCCGCAGGCGGAAAGAAAATATCGCCGGCTATCAGCTGTCCCGTAGCCTCCGCCCACCCCGCCACGAATGTCGCCTGGTGCTGCATCACGGCAGGACCCGAGAACCTGACGTTCGTATCCCGCCACTGGCCATCGTGCCTTCCATCGCCGAACCATTTGTCATCAAGCCCGAAACCGCCGGTATACGCAATCGCACCGTCAATCACGACGATCCGGATGTGGGAGCGGCTTTGCGCCTTGTGCAGTGAATACCATTTGACGGGACGAAACTTGGTGGCCTGTATACCCCCCGCGTCGAGGCTGTCGAAATATTCCTTTGTAAGTCCCGATGAGCCGAACGCGTCATGCAGAAACAGTATGCGAACTCCGGCTTTAGACCGTTCAATGAGGATGTCCTTCAGCATCGTCGCCATCTTGCCCGAATTGCAGTAATACATCTGCAACGTGATGGAGTGTTTCGCCCCCTTGAGGTCCTCCCAGAGCCGTGGATAGGTCTCGCTACCGTTGGTGAGTATCTCGAGATGGTTCCCCTGCTGAAGATTCGTGCTGGCGAGAAGCGCGGCTACGCGCACGAACTGCGGGTCCGAAATCGGGGGCATGCCGGTCTTGTCGCCAACGGCGCGCACACTATTGATCGGGGAGCCGCGAGTCATGTACAGCAGACCAATGAACCCGAATCCCAAAGCCAGCACGCCGAGTACCACTAATCCGATGGTCTTCGCCATTTATCTCCTGTGGGGTATGCGCGCGAGATCGAGAGCTGGCCGCGCGCTCTTCGTGCTGCAAGCTTGACGCCGCATCCCCTTGCCGCGAGAAGTAAACAACCGCATGGTATCCGCATGCAGTTCGAGAATCGGGTGGTAATTCTGACGGGTGTGGGCCGTGAGGGGCAAGTTGGAGAGACGGTCGCGCATGCATTCGCGGCGTCTGGAGCCCGCATTATCGCCGTCGATCGCGATGCACGCGAGGTGGAAGCCAGGGCAGAAGCGCTTCGCCGCGCCGGTGCGGACGCGCGCGCCTTTGCGTGCGACCTCACCGATGAAGTTCACGCCATGGAAGTGGCCCGCGAGATCGCCGGGCTGTACGGCGGAAAGGCAGATGCTCTCGTGAACATGGCGGGCGGCTTCGCTCTTACAGGCCGCATCGCCGACAGCGATCCTGGTGCATGGCGCAGGCAGTTCGATATCAACCTCACTACGGCCTATGTCGCAACGCGGGCATTTCTTCCGTTAGTACGCGCAGCCCGTGGCGCAATCGTCTTCTTCGCGTCGGCCGCGGTTCTTCCGGGGGGAAAGACCGCGGAGATGGCGGCATACGCGGCGGCAAAAAGCGGTGTGCTCGCGCTGATGCGCGCAGTCGCCGACGAAGAGCGAGAAAATGGGGTTCGCGCGAACGCGATCGCGCCGACAGCTATCCGCACTTCCGCCAACCTTGACGCAATGGGTAGTTCTGTCCGGTACGTTGAGCGCGAGCAGGTAGCCGATACGGTTGTTTATCTCTGCTCCGACGAAGCGAGCGCCGTCACCGGACAAGTGTTGCAACTCGAGTAGATGAGCATTCCGGCACGCCGGCGTTCAACCTCGCGAACTATCCTTTTGGACAGGTCGCTGGAGGCGCTACCTGTTTTTCGGCTGAGCGATTCTGCTTCCGATGACGGTGCCATTTCCTATGAGCCGGTGGTTGGCCAGCGGTGGCGCGTTCTGCCGAGTCCCGGAGACCGGCTTCCTGGTACGTTCGACCAGGACGTCTACGTTGAGCTGTGTCACCGCTTCAGCGAAGCCGGTTTGCCGATTGACGGAATGTTGCGCTTTACTCTTCACGCCTTTCTGCGCTCCATGGGTCGCCGCGTTGACGGCCGGACCTACGAGCAACTCCGCGCCGCGCTTGGCCGGCTGGAGCATACACGCCTGGAGAGCGCGGGCGCATATTTCGACGCGACCTCAGGAACTGTGCTGAACGGGCAGTTTACGATCCTCAGCTCCGTTGCCGTGGATCGGCGCCGCTACACCAACCGGGAGCAGCTTCCCCTTTTCCCGGCCCTGCCCGCGTCCGAACCCGGTGAAGCACAGATCAAGATCGGCCCACTCGTGCGAGGTAACATCGCCGCAGGCCATACCGCCACTCTGGCTTCCAGCCAATATCTCACGCTTTCATCACCCGTCGCGAGACGACTGTATCGCCTGCTCGAGGTGGCTCGCGAAGAGGGAAGCGTGACATGGCGCGTTGCACTGGAAGCGCTGGCCGGCCAGCTTCCGCTTTCACAAAGATACCCTTCACATCTTCAGCGCGTTCTCGAGCCGGCGCATGACATGCTTGTGAGTGCGGGCCTGGTGCGCGACGTTCAGATCAAACAGCACCTTCGGGAGTGGTACGTGGACTATGTTCTAGCGTCCCGGCAGACTTGACCTCCAGATTTGTGCGCTCGTCCCTGCTTGCGTCCGGATTCCCGTCTCAGCGAGCGCCAAACTTGCGTCAGGATCGGACCAATGATGAAGGTTACAACCAACAATGGAGATCACATGGCTACCAAGCTCGACAAAACCATCAAACGCGAAATCGAGATCGACGGACAGGCATACATGATCACGATCTCGCCGGCAGGAGTGAAGCTGACACAGAAAGGTTTTAGAAAGGGACAGGAAGTGAGCTGGAAGGAGATTCTGGGCGGTGGGAAGTCCACCCAATCGGACGGCACGGATTCGGGTGACAGAGCGCCCGCTGACCGCGGTGCGCCTGGCATGGGTTCCCGAGAGGGCGGCGAAAACGATTTTGGCGGTGGACTGGGCGCTGGGTTCCGGTGATTCCGAATCGCCCGTCGAGTTCGGAATACGGCTTCGAGCCAGGCTATCTCTTGTCTCCTGACGGCTGACACGACTGGTTTGCACATGCTGCTCCCAGGAGTGTAACCGAAAAGCGCATTCGGGGTATCCGGTGCACGCAGTTCGGGAGCGCATTTACACTTTTCAGTCGCAGCTTCCACGGTTTCAGCTGCACTGCAGGGACGAACTTGGGGATCACAAAGAACCGAGGGATACCGTTTTTTCCTTAAAAAGCCCGCACGTGTTAAGGCCCCGCTCGGGCCGTAGGATTATGGACGGCCCCACTCAAAGCGAACACGGAGACCTCGATGCGTTCCATCGCAATGAATGTTCTGGTGGTACTGCTGGCAGCGCTAGCGGCGACTCTCCTTGGTGTGGCCTGGTACTCACAGGCGTTGTTCAGCAAGGTGTGGTCGAAGGCGCACACTTACACGGAAGAGAAGATGGGGACCCAGGCAGAGCCGAGTGCAAACAGGGCTCACTTGATAACCATCGTCTGCTATCTGATCATGGCGCTCATGTTTTCGCTCCTGATTGGATACATCGGGGTGAACACTGTACTGGGGGGCATGTGGCTGGGCTTCATCCTGTGGCTGGGCTTCGCGTTCACCACGGGCCTCACTCGAAGCCTTTTCTCGGAACGGACGGTGTCGTCCTTTCTGATAGATGCCAGTTATCAGTTGGTCTATTTACTGATCATGGGCGCCTTACTCGCAGGGTGGCGATGACGAACAGCCACTTCTGAGCGATTTGGGCGCGATCGCGATGGCATGCGGCCGACATCAAGCTTGCCTCTAGTTCCCGGGCGATGACGATGCCTCAGCGACCGCTCCGCGAGCGTGCCGAGCTCGCTCTGACGGCAACCTTCGCCTGGCGCGAGGCACCGACGGCTCTCTTTTCGCCCGCGTTTCGTGCGCAAGTCGAGCGGGTTCTGGATGGCATCGACGAAGTCGAAGCGGCCCTTTCCGGGTTACGGTCACGAAATCCAGCCGTTGGGCCAAAGACGGCCGCCGAACGTGTGCGGAATGCTCTTGCCACGCTCAGGCAGTTGCTCGTTACCGGGAAAAGCATGGCCGGATCACAGATGCTGCTGATATACAGGGTAGAGACGGCGTTCAGGGAGACAGATGCGTATGTGAAAGATGTGGAGCGTATTCTCGTCCATTTGGACGAAAGCAAACTCCCCGCATGATTCTGGAAGTCCCGACCGGAATTCACGGTCCGGAGAAACCACGCGCTACGTCAAAGTCGTGGATCCGGATTCTCATTGTCCTCGCCGCAGCCGCGTGGGGAGTGACGATCGTTCTGACGGCCGGCACGCGCATTTACCAGCCGCTTACACATTTCACGCGAGACTTCGATCAGGTCCACTTCGCCGCGTTAGCTATGCGCGATGGACTTAATCCCTATTCTGTGGTCGGTCCCGGACGGTTATTCGAATGGCCGTGGCTCCTGTACTACCCGCTCCCGGCAATGGTCGTGGCACTCCCATTTACCGTGGCACCGGTGCTTGCAGCACGAGCGGCGTTTTTCGGTCTGTCTTCGGCCCTACTGGCCTATGTCCTCACCCGAGACGGTTATCACCGACTCGTGGTATTTGCCAGCATGGCGTACCTCTACAGCGGCGTACTTGCCCAGTGGGAGGTCCTCCTCACAGCTTCAGCACTTCTGCCTTTTGCCGGATTTGTGCTTGCCGCAAAGCCCAACATCGGCCTCGCGCTGCTAGCGGCATATCCAAGCTTGAAGACAATAGTTGGCGTGCTAATGATCGTGGTAGTGACTCTATTCATTGTGCCCACCTGGCCGGCCGAATGGTTGACCCTCGTGCGAAGTACGTCAGATATGGATCCGCTGATAATGTACCCGGGAGGGCTTTTCCTTCTGCTTGCACTGCTACGATGGCGCCGTCCGGAAGCTCGTCTGATTGCGGTCCTCGCATGCATACCGCATACGACCATGCCATATGCACTTATACCTCTCTTTCTCATACCGGCTAGCCTTACGGAAGGCCTCATTCTCGCCTGGTCAACCTGGCTAGCGAAAACGGTGGTCGATCTCTCTTTTCACCACGCGAGCTATTCGGAATTCATTTCCAATTCGACTACGGTTGCCGTGCCGCTCGTTTATCTCCCGGCGCTCGTCATGGTGTTGCGCAGACCCAACGAGGGAGAGCTGCCGGCGTGGCTGGTGAAGTCGGCCCAGGCACTGATTCCAGGACGACGCGGCCGCAACAATGCCGTCCCCAACGGCACGTCACATGCCGGAGAGGGTACCAGAGAGTAATCGGAAGCCTGGTTCGGCCCGGTCCCTGTTCCCTTGCCCCTACCTCCAGCTAACTTCCAGCGTTCACCCTTTCCGAGCCGTCAGATGTCCATGCCTTCTGCTCGTCGCCACGCACTCATCGCCGCCACGGTGGCGCTCCCGATCATCGCCGGAGGCTGGATTCTCCAGGAAAGGGCGACGCGTGATGGCGCGCGCCTGTTCGATCAGGTGCTTTCGCTCGTGTCCGACCGCTTCGTCGATACGGTGGGTACGGCCGCGCTGTATGAGAAAGCGGCCAAGGGGTTGGTAGATCAGTTGAATGATCCGTACTCCGAGCTCCTGTCGCCAAAGGCGGCTGAGCGGTTTTCGGCGACGTCGACCGGTCGCTACGGCGGAGTAGGAATGCAGATCGAGAAGCAGCAGGAGAACATCGTAGTCGTTCGCGTCTTTCCCAATACGCCGGCGGAACGCGCCGGCATTGTGGAAGGGGATCGCATCTCCGTTGTGGACACGATGTCCACACGCGGCTGGTCCACCCAGCAAGTCTCTGATGTCCTGTTGGGACCACCGGGAACGAAGGTCCGGGCCAGGTTTTCACGCCCTGGAGTAGCTCAGCCCATCGAGCACCAGCTGACGCGAGCCATCATCCACGTTCCAGCCGTGCCTTATGCCCTCATGCTGGACGGCAAAATCGGATACCTGCCTCTCCTTACATTTAACGAGAGTGCCTCGCAGGAAGTTGCCGCCGCCGCTGACCGCCTCATGAAGCAAGGCGCGCACGGCATCATTGTGGACGTGCGTGACAACCCCGGCGGCATCCTCGAGCAGGCACTTTCAATCAGCGACGTTTTTCTCAGTGACGGACAGGAAATCGCCTCGGTGCGCGGACGCGACGGTGCTGCGCAGAAATTCCAGGCGCACGGACGTCAGCGTTTCCCCGCCATACCTCTTGTCGTAATGGTGAATGGCTATTCGGCTTCCGCCTCGGAAATCGTCGCCGGTTCCTTGCAGGATCACGACCGAGCACTCGTCGTCGGAACTACTTCATATGGGAAAGGACTCGTTCAGTCGGTCTTCCCGCTGGAAGGGGGATACTCGCTCAAGCTGACGACGGCCAAGTGGTTCACGCCTAGCGGGCGGTCGATTCAGAAGGACCGCACGCCTGCCCGTCCGGGAACCCTTGTAGCTGGCGCCGCTCCCCGCGCGCCGCTGAATGACGACGAAGAGACCCCCGACTCGCTCGAGCAGGAATCCGTGAAAAAGGGTCGGCCCACTTTTCGCTCGGACGCGGGTCGCATCGTCTACGGCGGCGGCGGAATTACCCCCGACGTGATTGTGCCCGAAGACACCATCTCGACCATCGAGCAGGATTTCGCGCGTGCCCTGGCGCCGAAGGCCGCGATCGTGCGGGCGGCGTTGTACGACATGGCTCTCGCCCTCAAGGGCAAGATCACGCCAGACGTGCAACCGAGGCCGGAATGGAGAGCTGAGTTCCTCCGGCGTCTCGAAAAGGAGAGTGTGGTAGTGAACACCAGGCAGTTCCAGGCCGCCACCGCACTTGTCGATCGCTGGATCACGCACCAGGCGATCCGGCAGTCGTTCGGCGATTCTACACTCTTCCGCCGCACGCTCTCCGAAGATCCTCAGATGTTGAAAGCGCTCGAGTTGATCCGTAAGGGTCAAACCCAGCAAGATCTCTTTGTGCTCGCCCGGGCGAGTATCAAGTAGCACCGCAGCAACCATGATCCGTGCGCCGAAATAGTCTGCTCTTTGCCGCGGCCACCATGGTGGCCGCGGTTGCGTGCGGGCCACGGAAAGGCCGGGAGCCGGAGATCGAAGTCCGGAATACGATCGCGCGATCGCCTGCTCAATCTGACCTGCCAGCCTCCGCCACCCCCTCGGCCTCCGGCGAAGCTCATCTTTCGTCCGTTCGCCAACTGACGGCCGGCGGAGAGAATGCGGAAGCATATTTCAGCGCCGATGGCATGCGCCTGATCTTTCAGTCCGCCCGCGATGGGCGCCGCTGTGACCAGCAGTACGTTATGAGCGTGGACGGAACGGGCCTGCGGCGGGTGAGTAGTGGCGACGGCAAAACCACGTGCGGATACTTTTTCGCGAACGACCGCAAGGTCTTCTTCGCGTCCACCCATGCGTCGGACACCGCGTGCCCCCCGCGCCCCGACCCGTCCCGAGGATACGTCTGGGGCCTGGACCCATTCGACATCTACACCGCGAATACCGATGGGTCGGCGCTTCACAGAATTACGAACTATGGCATATACACGGCGGAAGGAACTCTGTCTCCCGATGGCAAGTCCATAGTATTCACTTCACTCAAGGACGGCGACCTCGACATCTACACGATGAATGTGGATGGTTCGGGAGTGCGTCGTCTCACCACGACACCTGGATACGACGGAGGCCCGTTCTTCTCTCCCGACGGAACGAAGATCGTTTACCGGGCCAACCACCCTGCCGACAGTGCGGACCTCTTGCAGTATCGAAATTTGCTCGTTCAGCGCATGATCCGCCCGAATCGCATGGAAATATGGATCATGAACGCCGACGGGAGCGATCAGCGCCAGATTACTTCCCTTGGTGGCGCCAACTTCGCGCCATCGTTCACACCGGACGGCCACCGAATTATTTTCTCTTCCAACCACCGTAACCCGCGCGGTCCCGCGGCGCAAAACTTTGACCTCTTCCTCATAAACTCTGACGGATCCGGCCTGGAGCAGGTGACGAATGCGCCCGAGTTCGACGGTTTTCCCATGTTCAGTCCCGATGGAACGAAGCTGGTGTGGGCATCGAATCGGAACGCGCAGACTCGCGGCGAGACGAATATCTTTCTTGCCGAGTGGAAGTGATGGCCGATACCAACCACGGTGTACGTAAGCTGCCTTCCGCTTCCCGCCCAGCGCGTCCCACCATAGAATAAAATCAGACCCCACCAGGAGCACTCATGATCGGACTGGTCGTATTGGGCGTCATTGCCCTGATCGGGCTGTGGATCGGCACCAGCTCATTCAAGATCGTCGGACAGGCCGAAGTGCTCGTGATTGAACGGCTAGGCAGATTCAATCGGGTCGCGCGATCCGGACTCAATATCCTGATCCCGTTCATTGAACGGCCGAAAACCATCGACGTGCGCTACTTCGAGGCGGACGTGAGCGGTGTAAAGCGTGTGACAGCGGGCTCGACTTCGCGCATCGACCTTCGCGAGCAGGTCCTCAATTTTCCCAGCCAGCCGGTTATCACGAAGGACAACGTCACCATCGACATTGACGCGGTGCTGTACTACCGCGTCGCCGATCCGCAAAAGGCCGCATACGCAATTCAGAATCTGCCGTACGCACTGGAGACTCTTACCCGCACCACCCTGCGCAACATCGTAGGGGACATTGAGCTGGATCAGACGCTCGCCAGCCGCGACATGATCAACAAGAAGATGCGCGAGGTTATCGAGGAGGCATCCATCGGTTGGGGAGTGGACGTTACGCGCGTCGAGTTGCAGGCGATTGAGCCGCCGCGTGACATTCAGCAATCGATGGAGTTACAGATGCGGGCCGAGCGCGAACGGCGGGCCGCGGTCACGAACGCGGAGGCGACGAAACGCGCCGCTATTCTCGAGGCGGAGGGCGTTCGCGAGTCACAGGTGCGCCGCGCGGAGGGTGAAAAGGACGCCGCTATTCTGCGTGCCCAGGGGTTGGCGGAAGCGCGCCTCATGATGGCCCAGGCAGAGGCCGAAGCCATCCGGCGAATCGGTGATGCGCTGCCGGAGGGGCAGGCGGCAATGTACCTGCTCGGACAAAAGTATCTGGATGCGCTACCCCAGATTACTCAGGGCAAGGGTACCACGATTTTCCTTCCCGCGGAGGCCACCGGGGTCATGGGCGCACTCGGCGGATTCCGAGCAATGTTGTCGAATGCTTCCGGAACCGACAGCGGCGGACCACGGACCACCGCGCCGAGGACGGGTGGAATTCCGTCCCCGAGCGTTCCCATGTTCGCTCCGTCTCTGGTATCGCCCTCATCGGCTTCTTCGGGCAACGTTCCCCTCCGCAAAACCGAGGAGGACCCCTGAGCTTGACGATTATCTCACGTGAGCGAGCGGAGCGCATCGCGCGCGCGCAACCGTGCGACAATTGCGGGGAGTACACCTACAAGAAGCTGGTGGTGAAACCCGCCACGGCTGCGCAGGAGAAGGACTTCTCGGAAGCCTGGCACGCCGTCATGATTTGCGGTGTCTGCGGCATGCATCAGGAAATGGGGTTGGATGCTGAAGGGGACGTTGTGTATCAGGGATAGTGAAATGACGGATTGCGGATTGCGGATTGCGGATTTGCGTCCTGGGTAACTGCGCACCAGGGACTGCGAAGGAAACAGACGGTAGCTGTCATACGCATGCGTTATAGTGCCGGCCCGTGTCGGATTGTGCATTGGTAAACCGGTGCGCATCCGCGGTGCGCATCCGCAATCAGCAGTCCGCAGTCCGAGTACCCGTTCCTAATCCTGTCTCAATCCGCCAATTCCTTGCGCATGCCTCAGTTGAACCTCTCACGGCTGGAATCCGGCGACCGCGTGCAGCACCAGCTCCGCGTAGTGGACCTGGCTGAAAAGAGAACGTCAAACGGTGATCCGTTTTTCATCGTCACGCTCGGCAATGCGTGCAGCCAGATCGATTCCGGGCCTGTCTGGTCGGACAGGATCGCCGAGGACTGGCTGGAGGGCGTCGCGAGGGGCGCTGTGGTGCAGGCAATCGGCAACATCGGACTGTACGGCTCCAGACGGCAACTGGTGCTCACCGCACCTCTCCGCATTCTCCCGCGCGAGGAGCTTCGGCTTGAGGATTTTCTGCCCTCGATTGATCACGATCCAGCGGAGTACTGGGAAATGCTGGATCGCTTTCGCTCACAGATCCATTCAGCAACGATCAGGCGCGCCGTCGATCTTTTCTTCGCGGACGATGATTTTCGGGCGCGTTTTGAACGCGCACCGGCCTCCGTTGGAGGGCATCACTGCCAGTTGGGTGGGCTGCTGGAGCACGTGAGCGAAGTTACGGCCATCGCCCGTCAGACAGCGAGAGCGATGCGCGCTAACGCAGATCTGGCCATCGCTGGCGCTCTGCTCCACGACATAGGCAAGGTCGAGGCTTACAGCATTTCCTGGGAGGGGTTCGCGCGCACTCGCGCTGGCAACCTAATGGAGCACGTCGTACTCGGCTGCCTCATGCTCGACCGAAAGCTGCGGCAGCTCAGCGAGCCACTCTGCTCGGACGAGCAGAGCCTCGAGCTCCAGCATCTCATTCTCTCCCATCACGGCCTCCTCGAGTTCGGAAGCCCAGTTCGCCCTCTCACGCTCGAAGCCGAAATTCTACACTGGGCAGACGAGGCGTCGGCTAAGGCCGCGTCCATGCGTGAGGCTGTGGCGGACGATAATGCGTTCCCCGGTGACGCTGAGTTCGGCGACAAGAACAAACTCTGGCGCGTAGACCGCCGCGCACTATGGCGGAAAAAACATGACTGGGGGGACTGAGCGCCGTCAGCGTGGTCAGTGCCAGTCCAGCGGTCAGTGCCAGAGGAGTAGGTCCCCTACCAGGGCCAGTTAGGTTTCTTCGAGTACGGTTTGCCAAAAAGCAGCCGGAGTGCCTCTTCTGGCTGAGCTGTTCGAACTATCGCGTCTAGCCGCGGAGCGACGAGTAGGGGCGAGTTAAACTCCCGGTACCGATCGTAGCCGTGGCAGAAACAAAGGGGACCCGAACGCGTGAGCCGCCCCAGCAGCAGGTCAGGAAGTCCTAACCAGGTAATTTGATAGAAATCACCGAGCCGCTTGAACAACGGCAAGTCGCGCTCCCGCGTACGACTTGGCATGGAGCCATGCTTGCCCCACTGGATATCGACGATTACCTGACCCTTTCCTCTCCAGGTGGCGTGCAGAATGCTGCCATGCCAGTACGTCCAGATATCGGTGGGCGCACCGGTGGAATCGTAACCAACCCAGGCGACTTCCTGGTCAGTGGGAATCGTGAAAGGAAGCCAGGCGGCGTGGGCATCGTCACGCCAGAGCAAATGGTAAGCGATAACGGGCCGCGAGGGGTGCACGACAGCCAGTACCCGCTCGAGCGGGAACCATTCGTCGCGCTGCAGGTACAAGAGGGGCGCTAGCTGCCGGGCAAGCAGCGCGCCAGGATGCTCCGGAGATAGTGCTTGAGGCAGGACAGCGGGCCGTGTGGGTATGCGCGCAATGGGGCCACATGCGATTGCGACGAAAAGCAGTACGTACTCCCCGGGGCTTCGCGACCTGCCAGTGCGAGCAAATAACGATCGACGCTTCAAGCTGTGGTTCCAATGTAGGGACGTCCCCCTGATCCGGCGTGGGACAGCGATTTCACCTAGGAGGCCTCCATGCGTAAACCTCGTCCGGCAACGTATAATCCAGCTCAGGCGCTGCAACTGATTTCAAGTGATAGAAGTGGCGTACCACTGAGCTGCCCGAGTTGTTCAGGACAGATCGAACGCGATCCGACCAAGAAACCAGCCCCGCCTCGATCGCACGTCACCCTCACATGCGCAAAATGCGGCCGCATGGCGCGCTACATAGCGGGAGCGGCGTAGGATTCTGCACTGGGATTGAGGACCGGGAGTGACTTATTACGCCTCCCCTCCCCCGACTCCTCCACGCGGACGGTCTTGTCAACAATTAATGCCGCGTTATCTATTAAAGCACGTTCATGGATCACGCTGAGCGGCCGCTTTGTATAGTGTTTTTGCGAGTTCGGCGGATCACGCATCCCAGTCAGTCCCCTGTGCGGGGGAGGAAAGTGTACCATGGCTCGCATTACCGGTACCGTTAAGTGGTTCAACGACGCGAAGGGCTACGGATTCCTCTCGCGCGAGGGCGGCCCTGACGTGTTCGTCCATTACAGCGCGATTGGGGGCAGCGGATTCAAGTCCCTTGCTGAAGGCGATCGCGTGGAGTTCGAAATAGTCGATGGGCAGAAGGGACCTCAAGCCGCCGATGTGGTAAAGACTCAAGATTAAGCCCGGCTCCACCGCGCAAGCGCCCCGAACCGGGGCGCTTTTGTTTGCGCGAACGCCGCCGATTGCATGCACGGGAAGGGGTTGGCAATCTTGCCCCTGAGCTGCACCATAGCGACGATATGGTTCTATGACACCCCAAAACAATCTCACCGAGTATCGCCGCAAGCGCAATTTTCGCATCACCTCCGAGCCGGCGGCGGAAGGAGAAACGGCAGGCACCGAGCGAATCCAGCGAGTGCGCGCGGCAAGTGAACGCGCCCTTCAATTCGTCATTCAGAAGCACGCCGCAAGTCATCTGCACTACGATCTCCGCCTTGAGATGGGCGGTGCCATGAAAAGTTGGGCCGTACCGAAAGGTCCGAGCCTGGACCCAGCTCTGAAAAGGCTCGCAATGGAGGTGGAGGATCACCCCATCGAATACAACGAGTTTGAGGGGACGATTCCAAAGGGACAGTATGGGGGCGGCACCGTGATGATCTGGGACCACGGTACATATGTAGCCGATAACTCCGCCGGCTCCAGTGACGAAGAGACCTTGTTGCGCGGATACGAAGCGGGGGAGCTGAAGTTCACCGTGCGCGGAGAACGGCTGCGCGGTTCCTTCGCGCTTCTACGCATGAAGCGCCCGGGAAAACCGCAGTGGCTTCTACTCAAACACCGGGACGACCACGCAAGTCCAGGTTCGGACATCACAGCGTCCGAGACCACCTCTATCACCACGGGGCGCACGATGGAGGAGATCGCGGATGGGAAGCCCCCGCACAGACGGAAGCGCGGCGTGGGGGTACGAGCTTCACGCGGGAACGCCCCCCCGCAAGACAAACATGAAACCGCCGTCGCCCAGCGTCCGCCCCAAACCAGTTCTGACGCAAGCGATCTGTCGGTCTCCCCAATGCTCGCGAGCGTTGCAAGCACTGTCCCTTCCGATCAGGGATGGACGTTTGAACCCAAGTATGACGGAATCAGGGTGCTGGCCGTGGGCTCCGCAACCCAGACACAGCTGCTCACCCGCAACGGCAACGACAAGGCGAGGCAGTTCCCCGAAATCGTTCGTGCCGTCAAGAAGCTCGTGGCGCAGAACCGGCGCCCAATCATCCTCGATGGCGAGATCGTGGCGCTCTCGAGTAAGGGGGAAATCGTGCGTTTTCAGCTCCTGCAGCAGCGGATGCACGTCACGGACCCAGGCTCCATAACTACGCATTCGGAGAATTCGCCCGCGGCACTCATCGCCTTCGACCTCCTCCTCGACGGAGACGAAGCGCTTCCGAATCTGCCCTGGTCCGAACGGCGCAAACGACTCGAGCGCGTGCTCAGAAAGCGCACTTCCAGTCAGATCAGACTGAGTGAGTCTTTCCCCAATGACGGATATTCGATGCTGGACCGTGCCCGCGCCGCTGGATGGGACGGTGTCATCGCCACGCGGATGGACTCCCCCTACGTCTTTGGCGCACGCTCCCGTTACTGGATCAAACTGAAAGTAGAGTTTCGTCAGGAGTTCGTCGTGGGCGGCTACACCGAGCCAAGAAACTCGCGCGAGCACCTCGGCGCTCTCTTGCTGGGTTATTTCAGCGGCGAACGGTTCATTTATGCCGGCCACGCCGGCGGTGGCTTCACACGCACCGGTCTCAGGGATATGCGCCGGCGTCTTGACGCCCTGAGCCTGCCCGAAACTCCATTCGATCGAGCACCAAAGACGAACGAGAAAGCGCATTGGGTGAGCCCGGAAATCGTCGTGGAGGTGAAGTTCAACGAATGGACCGCCGATGGAAAACTGCGCCAGCCTGTTTTCCTTGGCATTCGCGATGACAAATCGGCGCACGAGGTAAAACGAGAACAGCAAAGCGTTCAGGCTGAACAGCGGGTGCCGGCTAGCAAGCGGAAAACCGTGTCACCGACGGCGGCCGGTGCGCTCGCGCCCGGAAACACCTCGAAAAATGGACCCGGGAAAACCAGCCGGAAGTCCGGCCGGTCAGCCGCCCGGAAGAGCACGAACTTAAGCGGTGCTGCGAACTCAGTCGCAAACCAGCTCGAGCACATCGAGGGCGCGCGCGGAGACGGGTTGGTGGAAATCGCCGGCAAACGGCACCTTAAAGTCACCAGTCTCGGGAAGGTCTACTTTCCGACGCCGCGCCATACGAAAGGGGATGTGCTTCGATATTACGCGGAGATGGCACCGTACATTCTTCCTGTAATCGCTGATCGCCCGCTGGTGCTCAGACGATTTCCGGAGGGAATAGAAGGCAAGCCATTTTTTCAGCAGAAACCGCCGGCTGAGGCACCATCGACTGTACGCGTCGAGGACATTGACACCGAGGAAGGTCCGCAACCACGAATTGTAGGCGGCGATCTTGAAACGCTAATGTATCTCGCCCAGATCGGCTGCATTTCCATGGATCCCTGGCAGTCACGCGTACAGTCAATCGACGAGGCGGACTACGCGATTCTGGATCTAGATCCGGGATCCGGCGCAAACTTCAAGCACGTAGTGGAGGTCGCCGTCGCTATCCGGGAAGGGCTCGGCGCCCTCCAGATAACGGGAGTGCCGAAAACATCCGGCTCGCGCGGAATCCACGTGGTTCTTCCGCTGCCGAAGGGAAGCGGCTACGACACCGCGCTCATCCTGGCGCAGCTGATAGCGACGCAGGTCGCCGAGGCATACCCAAAAATCGCTACGGTCGAGCGGCGGGTCGAGCGGCGCCCGGAGGGTACCGTATACGTGGATTACCTGCAGAATATCCGAGGGAAGAGCGTCGCTTGCGCCTACTCGGTGCGGGCGAGGCCCGGTGCGCTGGTATCCGCCCCGCTCGACTGGAGCGAAGTAACTCCGTCGCTGGATCTTCGTGATTTCACTATCGAGACGATGCTCTCTCGGGTAGCGGAGAGCGGCGACCTGTGGGGACCCGCAATGAAACGAAGAAACTCGTTGCGGGCAATTGGACTTGGGAGCAAAAAGTGACTTAGGCCGTAGGCATGTCGAAGCGAATGCCGTGGCGCTTTCCGCGGCGCTTGCGGGGCTTATACCGGTATAGCTGCGCCGGGCGGCCCCTTCC
Organism: Gemmatimonadaceae bacterium; assembly: GCA_051005015.1. Lineage (GTDB taxonomy): Bacteria > Gemmatimonadota > Gemmatimonadetes > Gemmatimonadales > Gemmatimonadaceae > JACMME01. The sequence goes on from JBPCJT010000355.1 coordinate 26,178, forward strand.
CTCAATGCGCCATTCCTCCAGTGGCTTCACTAAACCGGCAGCATCGAGCGTTCTTCGAAAGCTGGCCTTGTGGAGCGGTTCGCCGAGGATCATCTCGTAGACGGCCTGCAGGTCGCTGAGAGTAAAGGAGCGCGGAACAAGCTGAAATGCCAAGGGCGAACTCCCAAGCCGGGCGCGGAGAGTGTCCGTCGCGCTTGCCACCATAGCGAGCTGGCGTGACGCGAGTGAGGGTAGCGAGTCGAGACTGAACCAGCGTGCATCGTCGCCTGGCTTCGAGGCGCTCCCACCCGGCATGAGACCAAGAAAAGTCACCGACAAACTCGACTCGGCTGGATGCCGTCCCGAATCGAACGCGCCGATCTGCTCGAGCCAGGCTGAACCCTTTGAGCCAAAGATGCCGCGCACAATCCTGCGAGCCGCCTTAACCAGCGATTTGCGTGGCCGCGCGAGGACGTACGGAATCTCCCAGCGTTCACTGCCACGCGGAGGCTGGAGC